>JABVCK010000001.1 GCA_013540605.1 Bacillota bacterium | reverse complement strand
AAACTTGTAAACACTTTTGATTTTTCAAAGAGCAAAACTCAAACTTTTTTTGAGAAGCTCTCAATCCCTGGAATTACAGGGCTTTGGGCTCTCAAATTGACGCTAATTTAATTTTATACGAGGAGGGAATGCTTTGAAAAAAATAAGACTATTGTGTGTACTGCTCATTTTTGTCCTTGCTATGACAGGGTGCAAGAGTCAGGTTTCCGTGCTGCAACTGAACAAGCAGGGCGAATTCAAAAAAATCCAGGAGCCGCAAGTTTCCAATAAAGATGCCCTTTACCTTGCATCAAATGCATTAGGGATACGGCTGTTGCAGGAAATATCCGAAGAAAAGCAGAAGGAAAATATCATCCTCTCTCCAACCAGCCTGTCAACGGTACTGGCTGTCCTGGGAAACGGAGCGGCGGACGAGACCCGTGCGGAAATCAACGGTTTGATCGACCCGGAGGGATTTTTGCCGGAGGAACTGAACGAGAAATACTGCAATCTGATAAACCATCTGAATAATGCGGGGTACAAAGAGGGCGAAAAAAGGACAACCCTGGTGGAATTGGCCAACTCCATATGGATGGAAGAAAGGCTTCCGGTAAAGGATGCTTTTCTCAGAACAGCCAATGAATACTATAATACCGAGGTATACAACGTCAACTTTGCAGAGGATGGGACGAAAAACGCCATAAACCAATGGATTGAAGGCAAGACCCATAACAGGATACGCAATCACATTGCCGATATTGACCCACAGACTGCCATGTATATTTTCAATTCCCTGTATTTTCAAGGGAAGTGGCAGAATAAATTCGACAAGTCCGAAACCCAAAAAGAGGATTTTGAACTGCGGAACGGGGACAAGGTCACGGTTGACATGATGAATGCCGAAAGAAGGATCAGCTACTACGAGGATGACAAAATACAGGCAGGAAAGTTTGACTACTACGGCTGCAGCATGCTGGTCATCCTTCCTAAAGGCAATATCGACGGATATATCAGCCAATTGAGCAACGGGGAACTGGATAAAATAGACGATAGCTTCGACCACATAAAGGTAAAAATAAAACTGCCCAAATTCAGTTTCGGGCAGAAGAACCAGCTGAATGATTATCTGACAGCTCTGGGGATGAAAACCGCCTTTGACATCGAAAAGGCCGATTTCACCGGAATTGCGGACAGGTCGGACGGTTTCAACCTGTATATCGATGATATAGCCCAGGAATGCTTCATCAGTGTGGACGAGGAGGGTACCGAGGCCGCTGCGCTTACATCGGTGCTGTTAGCCGGGGCGGCTCCACCAAAAGAAATCGTTCCTCCCGAGTTCTATGTGGAGCGCCCCTTTTTGTTTATCATCAGGGACAACAGGACCGGCCTGATGCTTTTCATGGGAAAGGTTGAAAATCCGCTGGACAACTGAATGGGTTTTCTTTACCTTGCTAGGATTCAGTTTGAAGCATCCCATTGAAAACCTATACAACACAGGCTTGCGTATTATATAATTAAATAAACTGGGAGGAGGTAAGAAGATGATCGTATCGCACATCAGCAAAGTTGAAGGCGTAAGGATTGAAACGGACCAGATTAAGGGAGTAAACAAGAAGGTAGCGGTATCCCCAAAGGAAGGGTGGGACGGTTATGTAATGAGAGTCTTCGAGCTTGACCAGGGTGGTTATAGTCCTGAACACACCCATTCATGGCCTCATATAATGTTCTTCCTTGAAGGTAACGGCGTTTTACACCTGGATGGCAAGGATTATCCGGTGGAAAAGGGCTCCTTCGCTTTTGTACCCGGCGGTAAGATTCACACCGTAAAAAATACGGGTACCGATAAAATGTCGTTTATCTGCATAGTGCCTGAGGAGGGCGATGTATAAACGATCCCATATACATCCCCGAACTAAAGATATATAGTAGGCTATCGGTTGTTTTTCACTCCCTTGGTTAGTTTAGCCGCTTACCATACCGGAGTTCCCGATAGCCTTTTGTTTTGATGCTCTAACTATGATATGAAAATTTACCAAAAAATTGGAACCTTTTTTGCTTTTAAAACGTCTTATAAACAGAAAAGGAACTTAACGGGAAAATTATATGTTATTGGGATTTTTTCAAGCTCAAGCAGAGATTTTGGTATAGGAGAACAGTGATAATTTTGTAAAGGCAAACTTGCCGAAAGGCAAGGACGCAAAGCCATGGGGTCTACAGCTTCAAGCCGTGATTGCCAGGCTGCCAAACTTTTTTAATGTTCCAAATACTACAGAATAAAAGGTTATCACTATACGGAATATGGGCTATTGGTGGACAAGACAAGTGCTACAACTACGAGATTCTAATGCATGAGAGTAAAAAACAAGGGAATAAATATTATGGGATTAAGAAAAACTTCCAAGGCTATAACTCTGTTAGTAACTACCTAGACTGCTTTGGACAACTTTAATAAACAACTTTAAGAAACCACAGGTCTGGTAAAATATGTATGGGCATAATTTGATAGTAGCTGACATAATAGCCATAAATATAATATATTGGAAATGGAAGGAGAAATTAAAGATGAACAAGAAGACTACTTTTTTTTCTATTGTGTTAGTATTGCTCTTAGTTACAGCAATTTCTGCTTTTGCGGCGGACACAGCTAGCCCATACAAAGAGTTTGATGTGAATGGTGACACTTATAAAAATCGAGCCGAGATCATGGATTACTCATCAGGACTTGGAGGGCTTCAAGCACGAACCTATGTTGGTCGTGTATCATCAGGCAGTGTCCCTGCAGGCTATCTTGGTGTAAAGTGTGGCTTATATGCTGATAATAACGGAACTCTTGTTTCTTCTACGGACTGGATATACTCAAGCGTGTCTTGTGTGGGCTTTTCAAGCGGAGGCGATTTATATAAGCAAAGTGGTAACTATTACAGTAGAGGATCTTCAAGGGTATACGACGGAGACGGGTATGTAACAACTAGCACTTACAGAAGTCCTAGCACTTCAGCAGGGAGCAAAACCATAAATGAATTCAATGTGAATAATAATGGGCAAACCTACGGCAATGGGATAGAGGCTGATGCAATTGGCTATGATCCAGAACTTATCGAAGCAAGGAGCATCGATGGAACTATTGGATATGTATATGCTTCTGACTTAGAAGGAGATTTTGTGCCACAAACTCCAGAAGAAGCTTTAGCTTGGCAGAGCCAGAAAAAAAATATCGGCAAAGACAGAATCATTCCCGTTTATGCGCAAGACGGGAAAAAAATTATCGGAGAATTTGTTATTAAGGGCTACGATCCTAGTAATGTTAAATATAAATTAGAATAAATTTCCTTTGAAAAACCAGAGATTTCTGGTTTTTCTTTATAGGTGCGCCCGGGCATGGGCGCAGTCTAACGGGTGCAAATCCCGAGTGCGGCCTTGTAGCGGCAAGCACATAGCCAAGGGCAAGGGTGTCGATCGTGAGGCCGAATAATCTAAAGGAAGCCGGCGACAAACCTCTGGTCTGACAAACACAAATCACAACGGATGACAGGGGCCGGAGTTGTTGACAACTAACATATTTGGCATATGGCAAAGGCGTAGCTGACACCAACACCGTCCCGTTGATACCATTCCCTGCAGTGTGAAGATAGGAATAAATTTTAGTGTCAAGGACTATAAATTATTCCAGAATTCTTTTTCAGAGATCTTTAATTGATTTCGCAGGATAAACTCCCAGACGTTCTTGGGAATTTCTTTATGTGTGGAATGGCTAATTTTAGTCTGCAGAACAGTCCCGTCGACTAAAACTTTTTCATAGTACCAATGGTCTGTGTTGCGAATCATTACCCAACCATTTTTATCACAGTATTTTTTAAGGTCTTTGAATTTCGGTGGCAATATTATAACTCCAGTAAATCTCTAATTTCGTCGTCATTATCACATAACATTATTCGCAATACATAAGGGAAATGGGCACGGCGGTTGGGCGAATGTAAAAATAATTGAGATCGTTGTATATAATCTTGAGCATATTGTTTTAAGTCGTTAATTAATTCTTGTACAGCTTCTTCCATAGTATTAGCATTAGCATAGATTTCTAGTTCATTAACAGTTAAAGTAATAGAGTTATCATCTTCAGCTATAACCTCAGGCTTTAAAGAAAAGTGGCGAAGAAGCATCTTCTGCAGGTCAACACGGAGAAGCAGAACTTCCTCAGTTTTCTTACGCGTAACAATAGTAGGTTTAAAAGTATTGAATACTTCATCATATAAGGTCGAGAAACTTTTGCGAGCATCAGTGAGATTACGTTCAGTTAACATAGTCATCCTCCTTTCACCTCCATATTAGCATAATATGTGCAAAATGTACAGATAGTACATTTTATTATAACCAGTTATTGTATTTTTATTAAAATTAATGGGGAAAGAGGGAAAATCGGTTACTTTAGCCGCTTACCATACCGGAGGCTCCCGACAGCCTTTTGTTTTTTTGCGCTAACTATGACATAAAAATTTTTTTAAAAAACGGTGTAACATTTTTTGTTTTTTATCCGTCCTGTAGATAGCAATTAAATTATAGAAAGGGGATAACCTATGATGAATTTACGAAAAGGTATTGCTCTAACATTGCTGGCAGTGTTATTCGTTACTTTAGCTTATGATACAGGATATGCTGCAGGAATTGAACCGGGTTTCAAACAGTTAAAGAATTCTGTAAAGGATTATCACGCTAAATCCGATTTGAATTTTGTACCAGTGCCAACCGGTGAAGCTGACCTTATCATGGTATGGTATGTAGGATTGAATGATTATGGGAATGGAAATGTCGGAATAGAAGGCAGTACCGAGACCTATAGGCCGGTGGAGGAAGTAAGGGTGGTGGTTGAGTTACAGAAAAAGGAGGGCTCGTCATGGACTACTATCAGGACATGGAGCGATGTGCGGTTTTACTCCGACCAGTAAACATATAGTTAATACCATATTTGTCCCAAACAAGTTTTGCAGTTCCATTATCAAACTCCATAATCACATATTTTATTCCATCGTCTTCAAATTCAGTCATATCAGTATTATCTTCCTTATAATTTATTGAATAGGTATTACCCTCCAAAATGATGCTTTCCCTGAGTTTTAAGATTTGTCCGTCGGTATTGTCATATTCAATCAAAATGCTGTGCACCTTACCGCCGGATTTATATATGGATATTCCCTTTAGGGCAAACCCATCCGGAATATATTCCGGTAAGGCTATTATTCCATCGGTTATTTTCTCAGCTTCGCCGATGTCTGTGGTGTGCAATTCATCAATATTACTATCCTCATCACCCTGAATTATATCGTTGCTATTGATTTTATGTTCCGTATTGAGTTTGAAAATGCTGCCTATATTCTTTTGAGCTCGGAACCAAACGCTTTGGAATAAAGCATTATCTGCACTGGTGGTAGTACAGAAGGATATAAGCAAGGTAACAATCAAAAGGATAGATGCTGCCGCATAGATGTTTTTAGTCCTCCAGAAATTCTTTTTAGTTTCAGTTTTTTTTAGGCCCGTTGTTCTCATCAGCTTGAGATAAAAGGGCAGTCCAATCCGGCTCTTCCGGGGGGCCGGGGAGGCTGTTTATGACAGCATCCAGGCTTTCTTTCATGAGTATCTGGCCTTTATTTTTCATTTGCCTTCACACCTTCGAAATATTCTCTTGCGATATCGCTGTTTGCCAGTTCGCGCCTTAGCAGGTTTTTAGCCCTGTACAATCTCGATCTAACTGCGTTTAGGTCGATGCCCAGTTCCGAGGCTATTTCATTATAGCTCAACTCGCAATAAAACCTCAGGACCAGAATGAGTGAATGACTTTCATCCAGCGAACAAATAGCGTCTTTTATTTTACTGCTGAGTTCGTGATTTAAGATTTTGTTCTCAACACTGCTGTCCGGTATACCGGAAGAAATGCTTTCAAGCTGAATTACCTTATTAATATCTTCAATACTAGTCTCTTTAGTCCTTCTTAAATAATCATAAGTTATATTGATAGCGATTCTGTTTATCCAGGGCTTGAAACTGTCCGGATTGTTCAAAGTATCGATTTTTTTACATCCCCTGATAAAAGTCTCCTGGACGATATCATAAGCCAGGTGTCGGTCTTTTAAAATATATAGAACCGTTCTGTATAAATGAGCGTATATGTTCTGGAAGGCTGCAACGTATTCTTCTTTAGTAATTGAGTTTTCCATGAAGCCCCCTCCAAAAAGGTTTTCTGGCATAATTATACCATTAAATACTAATCATGGGAATAAAGGATAACTTATCAACTAACAAATATCCTCTGAGAACCATGTACAAATTTAATTATAAAGAGGAAAATTTTCCAAAAAAGCGTAACATTTTTTGTTTTAGAAACGTCTTATAAGCAGAAAAGGAATTTATAGGTATAGAAGAACAGTGATAATTTTGTAAAGGCAAACTTGCCGAAAGGCAAGGACGCAAAGCCATGGGTCTACAGCTTCAAGCCATGATTGCCAGGCTGCCAAACTTTTTTAATGTTCAAATACGCTGCAGACCTCAGATTACAGGTAATAGCGGTTTTGCCTGAGAGGAAGGTTGATGTTTATGCAGCAATCCCAGCTAATCGACCTTAGCACAACTGAAGGATGTGTATTAATAAACCCCGAAGATATTCTGTTCATTGAATCCATCCAGCGAAAAAGGGTTATTCATACGTACCAGGAAAAATATGTATCGTATAAATCCCTTGAGCACATGGAGGTCATGCTTAATCAAGGATACTTTGCAAGAACCCACCGTTCCTTCATAGTTAATCTTAAAAAAATAGAGAAAATAGTACCGTACTGCCGTACATCCAACAAAATCGTTTTCTATAACTATGATGAGTACGCCTATCTTTCTAAAAAATACGGACATAATTTGCTTTAGATGTATTTTCGGACATTGAAATGACATTTTAGGACAATATAGGTTGAATATGGGATTTTGTATTTGTATAATTGGGTAAAGAACAAAAAACAAATATCCCCGCCAATGCACACATCTTTTCGAGGGATTATACATTGGCAGGGACCCACCCTTTACCTGTCAGGGACAGGCCGGGAGTTAAGTCCATTATACCTTCCTCTGTGGACCGTGGAATAAATGCGTAAGGTTGAAGCATCGAAAATACATATAGCTCACCCTCCGGAAGGATGGCTCAATTTCACCGGAACGGTGGCTCTCACTTACCGGAACTATGGCTCAAAGCGGGACGGATTATTCACAAATGTATTTTTGTATTTGGCTGATATGTGCATTTGTATAGACATTTTAAATAGGTTTTAATAATATGTATAGTGATGATGAAAAAACTATGAATTATTAATAGATACCTTGGGAGGATAACAATGAAACCAATAATAATGACTATCGGAATTTTATTGGCAATTTCTATTTGTTTTATTATCTACGGGAGTTGTTTTCAACCATATACGGTATATAGCACGAAAATTATTGGTGTTAACGTTGACGAAGATGTTCTTAGCAGCCTAGAAACTCTAGAATATCGTGGAACTCGCTACTCATATTTATTGGTTACTAATGAAGAGGATTTAATCAATACGCTCTCTGTATACACTAAAATAGATTTTGATAGATTCAATTTATTGATTTTGTCTATACATGAAGTATATAGAGTACAAGGAAATCTTGTTACCGGTTACGAAACTTGTGAAATCAAAAAAAGATTCGGAAGGTTTTATATAAACCTCTATCCAGGATCAAGAGGGTATAGAACAGCCGGAATTTTAATACCCAAAGAGGATGTTGAATTGACCAATTATATAGAAAGAAACAAGAAATTAGCTGTAAACGCTTCCTAAAAGGAGGCATGTTTCACAAACGAGGGGACACAAACGAGGGGATAGGTGGTGCGTTTGACAAAGCTCCAGGCTAAATCCTGGGCGATTTCGTATGCCACGGGTAGCAAGACTGAAAATCAAGGATGGTTTGAAAGAGCACCAATTATGAATAGATCTTGGTTGCGTGACCGTTTACAAATATGTTAATATCAAACCGAAGTAAATTCGGGAGGATATGGAAAGAGCCTTGAGATTCATGTTAAATGTTCGCGCATTTAACTCTCAAAGCTCTCACACATTAAAGTAATATGATAATAGCATATATGGGTCAAAATGTTAAGGCCTATCTTACACATTATCTAAAATATTTGGAATCCATAGAACTAAGATGCCCCTGCTGTGGTGGGGAAACTATAGGCCATGGCAGTTATGAGCGGCATGTACATATATCAGATACAATAGAATATATTCCGATACAAAGAGTTAAATGTAACGACTGCAATAAAACCCATGCTGTCATTCCGGATTTCATCAGCCCGAGAAAGCATTATTCAGCCTGCGATATCGAGCTTGCAGTGAATGATCTTGAAGACGGGCTGAAGCCGGAACAAATCGAGAGTGAAGCAAGCATACAAACAGTAAGACGATGGTGGGCGGAGTACAAGGATAAACTGAAACAGGCGGCAGGAGCATTGCGGTCTCTGCTTTTCAGAGTGTTTGATAAGGCAGTAAATGAGCTTTCTATGATGGGAGTTAAGGGTTTGACGCTACTAGAGCGTGTTCTGAGCGCATTTCCTCCCATAGAATCCAGTAATCTTATCATGGGAGAAGCAAATCTATGGTTGGCTTCCCATTGGATAAGCGAAATATTGTAAAAAGATTCCCACATAGATTAAGTAGTTCCCCCTGAAAAAGTCGGAACAAAATGCTAAAAATATATAAAATCAAACACTCTGATTAAGCTGACTAAAAAATACGGTTGGGAATTGATAGATGAACTTAATAGGTTGCTGCTTAAAAAAGCCATGGACCAAAAGCTTATTCGCGGTCGTAAATTACGGATAGATACTACAGTGGTAGAATCAGACATTCACCACCCGACTGATGCCAGGCTTTTACAGGACAGCATCAAGGTCATTACCCGGACAGTAAAGGAAATTAAGGAAACCGGTGCAGCCATAAGAACTGAATTTCACGATAGAAACCGCAGTGTAAAAAAGAGAGTGCTTAACATTTCAAAGGTAGCCAAGCGCCGAACAGGTGAAGCCGTAAAAGAAATCGATAAGATTACCACCAAAATCATAGCTACAGCTGAGACTGTAATAGAAGAAGCAAGCGGTGTACTAAAAAATGCATATCATAAACTATGGCGTGATGGCGAAAAGGCCTCACGCAGTACTAAACAGTTGGTAGAAAAGCTGACAGAACAGCTTCAAGTGGCCCAAAGAATTATTGACCAGAGCAAACAAGTAGTCTTGGGAAACCGAACTATTCCTGACCGGATAGTAAGCATTCATGATACAGATGCCCGGCCGATAAAAAAGGGTAAGCCCAAGAAACCTACAGAGTTTGGATACAAAGTCCTGATACAGGAAACAGAAGATCATGTGATTACAGGTTTTGAAGTATACCGGGGCAACCCTTCCGATGACACCTTGCTGGCTGAGAGTCTTGAAAAACACCAGGAACTATTCGGTAAGGCCCCTTGGGGTATAGCTGCCGATAGAGGTTTTGGCTCCAAAGATAATGAGGACCTTTGTGTGCAAAAGGGGATCAAGAGGGTTAGCCTGCCTAAAAAAGGTAAACTCAGTAAAAAACAGAAGACAAAGGAAAGACAATCTGCCTTTAAGAGACTACAGCACTGGCGTGCCGGTATTGAAGCCAGAATCAGTCTGCTTAAACGCAAATACGGGTTAGGCCGTAGCCGGTCAAGAGGTTATCAAGGGACAAAGACTTGGGTGGGCAACGGAAATATATGGGGCTTCTAAATTGTTACTTTTTCAGGGGGAACTACCTAGTTTTAGGCCGAATTTCATCTATGTAATAAATGATAATGTCTATTATCGTGCTTTCCATTCTGAATCGACAGGAGATGCTCTGTTTTTCGTACCTCTGGACGGTAGCGGACAAGTTGCTTGGGATTATAAATAGCTTTATGGATAATTCTAATAAATCTTTGGGTTGATTTGTACAAAACCGGCACGGTTTATACCGTGTCGGTTTTGCCTGCAGCGGCATATTATAGTTATAGCTACTTTTTGAGGTGATAAGCGTTGATTGTAAAGAAAATTCCCACTATGCAAAGCGGATACAGGGTCACCCAGTACCAATCTGCTCCCGGCAAAGAGGTTAGTTATGAGAATAAGAACGGAAATGACAGAGAGGAAGATCTTTCCCTTATCCTTGCAGAGTTGAACTCCCTTGTCGGCATGGAAAGAATCAAGGATCTGGTCACCGAAATCAATGCATATATTACAATACAGCGGGAAAGGAAGCGGAACAGTCTTGCTTCCGAACCCCAGGTGCTGCACATGATATTCAAGGGCAATCCGGGTACGGGCAAGACCACCGTTGCTAGGATTCTGGGGAGGGCTTTCTCAAAGATGGGGCTGCTCAGCAAGGGGCACCTGGTGGAGGTAGAGAGGGCCGATCTGGTGGGGGAGTACATAGGGCATACGGCCCAGAAAACGAGGGACACTATAAAAAAGGCCCTTGGAGGTATTCTGTTCATAGACGAGGCCTATTCCCTGGCCCGGGGCGGTGAAAAGGATTTCGGCAAGGAGGCAATAGACACCCTTGTAAAGGCTATGGAGGATAAAAAGGACGATTTGATACTTATTCTTGCAGGGTATAAGGAAGAGATGGAGCGCTTCCTGAGGTCCAATCCGGGCTTGAGGTCACGGTTTCCCATACACCTGGAGTTTCCCGACTATAAAATAGAAGAACTGGTGGAGATAGGGGAGACCATGCTGGAAAAGAGGGAATATAAATTTACCACCGGGGCAAAGTCAAAAATCAGAGAGATACTGTACGAACAGGTGAAACAGGGAGACCTGGTGATGGGAAATGCCAGATTCATTAGAAACCTGGTGGAAAAGGCAATAAGAAAGCAGGCTGTACGGCTGGCCCATGAAAAGGTCGTTACGAGGGAGAACCTTATGACCATCGAGAGGCAGGATATTTCCCTTGCCTTTGAGGATAACGGATACGGTTGATGTTAAAGCATCATGGATATATAATAGTTACGGATGAGGACGAAGCCAAGGGGTGACTGAATATGGAAATGCCTGTAAAGCTTATGGACCTGCTGAAGCTGGACAAGAAGCTTGTCAGCCTGGACAGGCTGGCTGTAAGGGATATAAGGGAACAGTTTGAAAGGATAGACGACATACGCTTGTTCAACCAGGCAAAGGTACTTAGGGCAATGCAGGAGGAGAGGTTAAGCGACAGCCACTTCGCCGGCACAACGGGTTACGGGTACGGCGACAGCGGCAGGGATGTTATTGACGGCATATATGCGCGGGTATTCGGCGGGGAAGATGCCCTCGTAAGGGTTCAAATGGTATCGGGTACCCATGCGCTGGCCACATGCCTGAGGGGTCTTCTGAGACCGGGGGATGAGCTGCTTTCGGTGACCGGACGACCATACGATACCCTGGAGGAGGTTCTTGGTATCAGGGGCAGCGCTCCCGGAAACCTCAGGGAGTTTGGTATAGGCTATTCACAGGTGGATTTAAAAGACGGAAGCGTGGATTATGAAGGAATTAGAAGAAAAATTAGCGACAACTCAAAGGTTGTTTTCCTGCAGAGGTCTACCGGCTATGATTGGAGGCCCGCCCTTTCAATAAGGGATGTCAAAAGTATTGTTAATTGTGTAAGAGAGTTGAAAAAAGATGCGGTAATAATGGTGGACAACTGCTACGGCGAATTCATAGAAAAACTCGAACCTTTACAGGTGGGAGCGGATATTATTGCCGGCTCGCTGATTAAAAACCCCGGCGGAGGTCTGGCCCCGGCGGGAGGTTATATAGCGGGTAAACGCGAGCTTGTGGAAAGATGCGCCTCTGCCCTTACGGCGCCCGGACTCGGTAAAAAGTGCGGCGCAAGCCTGGGCATGAACAGGAGTATACTTCAGGGGCTGTTTCTGGCTCCCCATATTGTTGCAGAGGCACTCAAGGGTGCTATATACGCATCCAGGATTTTCGAGATACTGGGTTTCAGGGTGTCACCCGGATACGGTGAAAAAAGAAGCGATATAATTCAATCGGTAGAGTTTGAAAACAAGGAACAGCTCCTGTCTTTCTGCAGGGGTATCCAGAAGGGGGCGCCGGTTGACAGCTTTGTAACTCCTTACCCCTGGGATATGCCGGGTTACGGCCATCAGGTGGTCATGGCTGCAGGGGCGTTCGTTCAGGGCTCGTCTATTGAACTGAGTGCTGATGCTCCGATAAGAGAACCCTATTACGGATACCTGCAGGGAGGTCTGACCTGGGATCATACCAGGCTTGGAGTACTCATGACCTTACAGCAGATGAAGGACGAAGGGCATATAATAATCAGTGGCCAGTGATCAGTGGTCAGTGACTAGAAATTCAGTTGCAAGTTAACAGATGACAGACGTCAGAGACCAGTGGTCAGTAACCAGGCACCTGCGCTCTCGCACCTAAATCTTGCGGAATACCCCTATAACCTTTCCGAGAATCTTTACGTCATCGGTTATTATGGGCTCCATGAAGGGATTTTGGGGCTGGAGCCTTACGTAGTCCTTCTCCTTATAGAAGGTTTTTACCGTTGCTTCCTCTCCGATAAGAGCCACCACTATGTCCCCGTTATAGGCGTGGTTTTGCTGTTTCACAACAACATAGTCGCCGTCAAGGATGCCGGCTTCAATCATGCTTTCACCGCGGACAACGAGAATAAAATGATTGTCCCCGCTGAGAAAATCAACGGGCAGCGGAAAGGTATCTTCAACGTTTTCTACTGCAAGGATGGGCTGTCCTGCGGTTACTTTTCCTATTATCGGAACTTCTACCAACTCCCTTGCAAGGGATAGGGGAGAATTATCCAAAACTTCAATAGCCCTGGGCTTGGTAGGGTCTCTACGTATGTATCCCTTTTTCTCTAATCTTTCCAGATGTCCATGGACGGTTGAGGTAGACTTAAGTCCTACGGCTTCGCATATTTCCCTTACCGAAGGGGGATAACCCTTATCGTATAGTTCGCTCTTAATAAAATCCAAGACCTCTCGCTGCTTTCCGTTCAGGTTTCTCTTATTCATGGAACAATTCTCCTTTCTGGCTTTGATAAATAAATTATAACACAGCAGCCGACGAATATCAAACAAATGTTCGGCAAATGGCATATTTTGTCTTGACCCGGAACAAATGTTCCTATATAATAAAAGTACGAACAAACGTTCCGGGAGGTGCCGATTATTATGAAGCGAATTACTGCTATGTCATTTTTCATTATAACCGTAATGGTGATTTCATTGTTGAGTACATTTGTATCAGGAACCCTGGCAAAGGGGAATGAAATGGCGGAGTACACCGATTATATGGTAAAATCGGGCGATACGCTTTGGTCTATTGCAAAATTGTACGTGCCGGATAATATGGATATCAGGAAGTACATAAACAGGATTATGAAGGAAAACAATATGGAAAGCCCTGCGTTGATTCCGGGACAGGTTTTGCACATACCCCTTTTGTAGTAAAAACTTTCTTTAAATTATTCTGGGAATTGGTTATAATAAAAGAAAAAGAGAGTTGATTCCCATGTTCAAGATGTGTGTTCTGGAGGATAAACAGTGCAACAACTGCGGCGAATGTATGATCTGTGATCTGGATAGAAATAAGATATGCGATAATTGCTGCAGGTGCATTGATAGAGATGCGGATTACATAGCGGTGGAAATCGATGAGATTATGGATGAATAAGCCCCCTCTACGGGGGTTTTTTTGAGGAGGAACAAAAAAATGAGAGAAAGCGTTGTCAGGGATATCAACCTTGCTGGTGCAGGGACGAAAAAGATCGAATGGGTAAAGGGATTCATGCCTGTGCTAAACGGGATAAGGGAAGAATATGAAAGGGAGAAACCCTTCGAGGGTATCAGGATCGCAATGTCCATACATCTGGAGGCAAAGACCGCTTATCTTGCTACCGTATTAAGAGCAGGGGGGGCTGAAGTTTTCATAACTGGAAGCAATCCGCTGTCAACCCAGGATGATGTTGCCGCTGCCCTGGTTGGTGATGGAATTCATGTATACGCATGGCACGGCGCGACCGAGGATGAGTACTTCCAGCACATAGAGTATACACTGGAGGGCAAACCCCATATTGTTATTGATGATGGGGGAGACCTGTCGTATATGCTTCACACTAAAAGGGCGGACCTGAGGGAGCATGCTTTCGGCGGGTGCGAGGAGACAACAACAGGGGTGATCAGGCTGCAGGCGATGGAGGATAAGGGAGATTTGAAGATGCCTATGGTTGCAGTGAACAACGCACTCTGCAAACACCTGTTTGACAATAGGTACGGTACAGGACAGTCGGTCTGGGATGGTATCATGAGAACCACAAACCTGCAGATAAGCGGCAAGGATGTAGTCGTCGCCGGTTACGGCTGGTGTGGAAAGGGAGTGGCGGCAAGGGCCGAAGGACTGGGCGCAAGGGTAGTTGTATGTGAAGTGGACCCGGTAAAAGCCCTTGAGGCGGCGATGGACGGCTATAGAGTTATGCCGATGGCTGAAGCAGCGGCCATAGGGGACTTCTTTGTAACGGTTACAGGCTGCAGCGGGGTTATAAGGAAGGAACACTTTGAAGCTATGAAGGACGGGGCCGTCCTTGCCAACGCCGGGCACTTTAATGTGGAGATTGATATCCATGCGCTGGAGGAATTGTTGACCGACAGAAAAACGGTCAGGAATAATATTGAAGGTTTCTATCTCAAGGACGGAAAAAAAATATTCCTGCTGGCGGAGGGACGGCTGGTGAATCTGGCGGCGGGGGATGGCCATCCCGTTGAGATTATGGATATGAGCTTCGGTGTCCAGGCCCTTTGCGCAAGGTATATCCTGAACAGCCGGGGCAAGCTGGAGAACAAGGTGTATGAAGTACCTAAGGAGATAGACCGAAGGGTGGCCCAGATGAAACTCAAGGGTATGGGCATACAGATTGATAATCTGACAAACAGGCAGGTTGAATACCTGCACAGCTGGAAGTAGGGAGGAAACCCTCCCTTTTTAATTCAGATATATCTTCATCCAGCAGTTTTGCCAGTTCTGCGTCAGACATCCTCAATAGATAGGATATAGGACTATTGCTGTTAAGGCATTCTTTGCAGCTTTTGCATTCATCAAGGACATGGATAAGGTATAATATCATGATATTGAAAACAAAGGATGCTAATCTGAGGCCTTTTTTTGCTCCCTCAATATTATCCTGTTCTTTTAGGCGTTCATTTCTTTTCCCAGTTAATAGCCATTCCATAGATACACCGCAGATTGTAGAAATTTTGTAAAGAATGTCGGCTCTCGGTATTGTATCTTTGGTATAGTTTGTTATTGTATCCTGAGAAACTCCAATTATCTCTGCTAGTTTTTTCTGAGTTAAACCCACACTTTTTATTGCAATTTTAAGACGATATCCTAGTAAGTTGCATAAATCGGAAAAAATTGCTATAATTGTACCGGAATAGCCGGAGATTTGCATAATATTAACAGGCAGATAGAAGCCATCGGATTTATTTCGAGGGATATTGGCATCTGGATACAGACCGGCATAAATCTGCTTTTACTTCCCCTTGCTGTAGTGTTTTTCATCAAAATTATGCTGATCAACAGGATAAACAGGATACTGGAGTACTCAAAAAGGATTGCTGAAGGAGACATTAAGGATAACCTGCATCTTAAGGGCAAAGATGAAATAGGAAAGATTTCCGAAAGCCTTAACGGAATAACAGATAGTTTCAGACAGGTAATACAGGAGCTTCAATCGGCCGTTGAGGAATTGTCTTCGAGGAGCACGCACCTTGATAGGATTATTGAAGAATCCGAAAAGGGTTTTTTTATGATAAAGGATACTGCAAATCAAATTGCTGCGAGCATGCAGGATACCTCGGCAAGTATTGAGCAGACAAATGCCGGTATCCAGGAGCTGTCCAGTTCGGCCGAAACTGTTTCTCTGAGCTCTCAAAGGATTACCGAAGGCACCAGCGATATAAAATTAAAGGTAGAAGAAGGAAGCAGGAAGGTTGAGGAAGTGGTCAAAAAGGTTAAGAATATGGAAAATTCTTCAAGGGTTGTGGAGGAAGTAGCGGCAGGCCTTGAGGATTCATCAAGAAACATTGAAAAAATTGTCCATGTGATAACAGAAATTGCAGACCAGACAAACCTGCTGGCCTTAAATGCCGCAATAGAATCAGCCAGGGCAGGGGAAGCGGGGAGAGGTTTTGCGGTGGTTGCCGATGAGGTGAGGAAGCTGGCCGAGGAAAGTTCGACAGCAGCAAAGGATATAGCGGAGCTGGTTAAGGGAATCCAGGAGGAGACAAAGAGGGCGGTTAAATCCGCAGACGAAACCATACGTGATGTTGAAATATGTGTAGAAACCGCCAATTCTGCCAATGAAAGCATAAAGGCTATTGTGACCTATATAAAGGGAATAGGGGAAGAAATAGAAAACATGGCCGCCACAGCAGAGCAGCAGGCGGCAATGTCGGAGCAGATGAGCAAGGCGATAGAAGGCATCTCGCAGACTGTCGAAAAGGTAGCTTCGGCTACCGTTGAAGTCAGCGAGAACACAAATGACCTATCCGCCAAGGTACATACAATAGGGGATGCATCGGAGGAGCTGACTGTTTTGGTAAAGCGTTTCGAGGAATTGCTAGAAAAATACAAGGTTAAATGATTATTTCAAAGAACTATTAGGGTCAGGAATCCTTTTCTTCGTTATCATCGGAGATATCCCTGGCTAGGGGATTTCGCCGCACTGCATCCCTGAGGCGCTGGTCGTCCACATGGGTATATATCTGCGTTGTAGATATGTTGGAATGCCCCAGGATCTGCTGCAGGGCCCTTATATCGACATCACCGTGTTTGTACATGAGAGTGGCAGCGGTATGTCTTAGCTTGTGGGTTGAATACTTTTCCGCGTCTAACCCTGCCATTTCTATATATTTTTTTACTATATACTGTACCGTTTTATTGCTGATGCGCTGTTTTCTCTTGCTGAGGAACAGGGCATCCCTGTCTTTTACGCCTTCCCTGGGCCTTACCCTTAAATAGCCCTTTATTGCCTTCAAACAGGCTTCGTTCAGGTACACGGTCCTTTCTTTGTTGCCCTTGCCGATTACCGTAAGGGTATCTTCACGGATATTGCTTATGTTTATGCTGACCAGCTCTGAGAGCCTCAGACCGCAGTTCAGGAAGAGTATGAGTATACAGTAGTCCCTTTCCCGGAATTCGCCTTCTACGGCGTCCAAAAGCTCTCTGGCTTCATCCAGGGAAAGGTGAACGGGATGCCTCGAGGAAATCTTGGGCGATTCCAGGTCAGATGTGGGATTTTCCTCGATTAGACGCATTTTTGTATGTAGAAATTTAAAAAAGGACCGCAGTGTAGAGACTTTGCGGGCTTTTGTGTAGTTGCTGTTGTCCCGTTCAAAGCTCACATAGGATATAAAACCGTAAAGGTCATTCAGAGTGACCGATTTAATCAGTTCGATGTCGACGTCGTCAATGGTGATGGTCTCAAAATCGGCGAACTTCGGAACGATACCGCGCTGGATTTTCAAATACCTGAAAAAGGTCCTGAGGTCGTAGTAATATTCCTTAACCGTGTTTTTTGATTTACCTTTGATGGTCTCCATATAATTCAAGAAACTCATGAGGGGTAGGGGTATATTATCCATAACCATCCTCCTAATTATACAAAATGAATATTTTGTATAATACCACTTATGCACAAAAAATACTATTACCCTGTGGATAAGTAGCTCTCCTCTATTATACCATAACATGAAAAAATTTGTCGTCTTGAAAATCATTACTACCGGATGTATAATAAATTGTTGACAAAAACCGGAGGCGATAGTTTTGAACAGCCCTATCAGCAGCTTTTCCAGAAATGCCAAATTATTTTTAACCTATGCTCTTCTTATTAATATAGTAGTCGGTGCTACCAATGTCCTCTTTGGGTTATACATTCTGAAAATTGGTTTTTCTGAGGAATTCTATGGACGGGTCGTTGCTGCAAAAACTATTGCAATAGGTTTGGCGGCAATACCGGGAGGTTTTTGCTGTGGGCGTTTTGGTCCTGCAAAAAGCCTGATGCTGGCATCCGCAATAATACTGGTGGCAAACATACTACAGTTCACCTTTATTAATGAACAGCTAATAATCGCCGGTTCGTTGCTTTCGGGGATGGGTTATGCCCTGGTGTTTGTTAATGAGAGCCCGTTCATAATGCGCAACAGCTGTGCAGAAAACAGGGTGCACCTATTCAGTTACAATTTCACCGTGACGATGCTTGCCTATGTATTAGGAAATTTCCTTTCAGGACTGTTTTCCGACATGCTGAGCTCCAGGCTGCCTGAGTTTTTGTCTATGAGGATATCACTATTGGTATTCACATTTATTTCGTTCCTGTCGATTATCCCGGTCTTTTTAATGAACAAGAGAAATGCTGTCATGGCAAGCTCTGCTATGTATCCGGATATAAAACAGCTTCAGAGCAGCGGTACAGCGGCAATTTTAGGTTTTACAACTCTGATAGGACTGGGTGCCGGCCTGGTAATCCCGTTCTTTAATATTTTTCTATCATATAAACTGAACCTCGAAAGCTACAAGGTCGGTACGCTCATGTCGGCCAGCCAGTTTTCAATAATTATAGGAACATTGATTATACCATGGGCTGTCTCCAGACTAGGCAAGGTAAACACCGTAATCATTTGTCAGATGATGTCCATACCATTCCTTATTCTGATTGCAACGCCGCCTAATATATACCTGGTGGTCTTTGCGTTTCTTATGAGAAGCAGCCTTATGTGTATGGCCTATCCCTTAACACAGAATATCGCAATGGAACAGGTGGACGATTCCGCAAGGCCCCTTCTCTCCAGCCTGATGAAAGTTTTTGACAACCTTTCAAGGGGCGTTGGGTCCTTTGCTGGAGGTTATCTAATGAAGAACATCAGCTACGAATTTCCCTACTTTATAACAACGGTCCTGTATTTTTCTGCAACCCTGGTGTTCCTTTTTTATTTCAAGACGGGCAAAAAATACGTCGAAAATATTATGTAAACAAAGACCTTCCGACACGCATGCATTCGAGGCAATATTTTATGTTAACAGGTTATCATGCCACAAAAGTTAACAATAATTATATTACGTAAACCATTGTTCTCGAAAAATTTATGGGACACGCCTTCTTTTATAAGATGTGTCCCATGTTCTCTGAGAGAATGTCCCATTTTTATTACTTAACTGAATGGCGTTAGGGCTTTCTGCATCAACTCTTTGAATTTCGAAGTTGTGGAAGTAGCCCCGGTAACTGCATCAACCTCGCCCGGTTTTTGCTTCTCCAGCAGCGAGTCTATAAGCTTTGGTCTTGCCGACCGCAGGTTTTCCACGCTTTTTTCCTGCCATTGCTGATTGTAATCATCGTCATAGCTCTTGAGCTTCTCTGTATCCTTGTTTACTTCGTCGTAGTAAGCTCCAGCAATCTTTTCATTCCTGACAATGACTGCTGCGTAGGGTTTCCAACCCCTTTCATCAAAGTCAAGTTCCGCCTTGAATAGACCGTTGTAGTAACCGCTGGATTTTTTGTCCTGAGGGTTGTTTTTTAAAGCTTTTGCCGCCAGGTCCTTGAACTTGCCTGTAGTGCTTGTGGCTCCTGTAACAGAGTCGACCTGTTCCGGATCCTGCTTTTCTATCAATGAATCAACCAGCTTTTTCTCTGCTGTGAGAAGATTGGTTCCCGACTTATCTTTCCAATCATCAAGGTACTCCTGGTCAAAACCCTTTAAATTGTTCTCCTGGTTAATCTCATCATAATGCGCTTTAACTATTTTGCCGTTGTTAACAATGATGGTTATCATCGGTTTCCAGCCTCTTTCGTCCGCTTCTCCTTCCTGGAAATAGACGCCGTCCTTTATTGCACCCTCTTGCGGTGTCTGATCCTGCTGGGGAGGCTGAGTCTCTTTTCTCGCACAGGCGGAAAAAGCTACCAGTAGAACAACCGTGAACAGTATAAAAATAAGCCTTTTATTCACAAATTCACCTCCATGCCATCTGCGATGTTGATTCCACAAAAGTGTTTAGCCTTATAGTATAGTTTTTGTAGCACCATTAGCTATATTCAATGAAATAATTTGCTTATATTGATTATTTTTTTTAGGTTGACGGTTGATGGAAAAAAACGGCCTTCTGTGAGGCCGTCTAAGGCGTTTAAAATGCATTGGTCATATAAGGGGACCTAAAACACAAAAAAACCTTTGTATAAGGGTCAGAAAGGCCAAATTTTCAACATAAGGAGAAAAAACGCGAAGTTCAATAGAAAGTATGCTTTCCTATGCAATAAAAAATTCGAAGCCACCGTTTAAGGTGACTTCGAATCCAGGGTTACTATGATCATGAAATCACGCAAGGAGTTACACAACAGCCTTCTTTCTGGAAATATTACAACTTCCGGTTCTGCAGTATCCCTCTACGTGTTCCAGGAATTCTTCCTTAAAATTGCTATATAGAGTAAGCACAGCAGTCGGGGCAGCTTTCCCCAGTCCGCAGGAGGAAGCCTTCATCATGAGCTGAGAGATGTTCTCCAGGTGACGGACCTGTTTTTCATTAGCTGTTCCCAGCACCAGGTTTTTCAATATACGGCAAAGTTGGGCATTGCCCTCCCGGCAAGGGGTGCATTTTCCGCAGGATTCGTGGAGGAAAAACTCCATTGTCATTAGCGCATAGTCAACTGCACAATTGGTTTGGTCGGCAACGACTATTGCGCCCGACCCTATGCTGATTCTCTTGCTCCTTAAAGCTTTATAATCAAGGGGAGTATCAAGATCGCTATCGGTAAAACATGCTCCTGATGCTCCGCCCATTTGTACAAATTTTAGGACATTTCCATCCTCAACACCGCCGGCAAGGCCGTAGACAATCTCTCTGAGGGTTACACCGAAGGGAATCTCAAATACGCCGGGATTTTTTACGTTTCCGCTAACTGATACAAGCTTAGTACCGGCGCTGGATTCAGTGCCTATGCTTGCATAGTTTTTCCCGCCCTTTTCGATTATGTAGGGGATACAGGAGAATGTCTCTACGTTGTTAACCAGAGTCGGCTGGCCGTATATGCCAACGTTTTTTATGTAGGGTGGTTTAAGCCTCGGACGTCCGCTTTTCCCCTCAATGGATTCACACAGGGCACTGTTTTCGCCACAAACATATGCACCGGCGCCTGAGACCACCTCTATATCAAAATCCAGGGTAGTGCCCAGAATACTGACGCCTAAATATCCGGCAGCCTTTGCGCTTCGTATGGCTTCCTTAAGCCTGTAATACCCTTCCCTGTATTCTCCCCTGATATATATGTAACCTTTTTTTGAGGAAATTGCATAGGCTGCAATGGTCATACCCTCAATTATTTTCATGGGATCGTTATATATGAGCTTTTTATCCTTGAAGGTTCCCGGCTCTCCTTCGTCGGCATTGCACACTATATATTTAGGATCGTTGTCGATACGGGATATCATATCCCACTTTTCACCTGTGGGGTAAGCTGCTCCACCCCTGCCCATGAGATTTGACACTATGACTTCGTTTATTACATCCTCCGGCTTCATTGCAAGCGCCTTTTTTAGTCCCTGGTATCCACCCAGGGAAACATACTCCTTAACAGACGCATAATTATATCGTCCACAATAACCGGTTAAGATTTTCAACTCCTCAACCATATTAAGCCTCCCAATACCTATTGATAATTTCCGTTAATTTTTTCCTGTCAAGGTTTCCATAAATATCGTTTCCTATCTTAATTGCAGGCGCCTTGTCGCAGGCCCCGAAGCAATTGACTTCTTCAATATAAAAATTATTGTCACTGGTTGCTTCCCCTGCTTTTATTCCCAGTATATCTTCCAACATTTTCAGGAGGTTCTTGCCTTTTCTCACATGACACGCGCTGCTTTTACACACCTCTATTATATGTTTGCCCCTTGGCTTCATGGACAGCATTGAATAAAAGCTTATTACTTCATAGATCCTGTTTAGCGGAATACCAAATTTTTCGGCGATGAACTCAGCATCTTCCTGGGATATGTAGTTTAACTCGGAAGCCGACTGAACTTCAAGCAAGGTAGTGAGCAGTTTGTCCTCGGTTGTCCCGTTTATTTCGACAATTTCCTCTAATTTATATCGCTCCACCATACTCGTTTTCTATTAATCAGATTAATAGAATGTACACCCCCTTTATTTTTTGATTGCAGGAAAACTTTCATATAATGTTATAGGCTTGGCAATGTATATTAGGTTGTAGCTATTTTTATTGCAACTCCCAATGAAAATTATATTATTTTTCTATAATATTGTCAAACATTACAACAAATTTTTAATATTTCTATAAATATTTTGCGTTTAAAATAACAAGGTGTTTCTTAAAACTTAAAAAAAGCTACTATTTTGCATGATTTCCTTCAAAAAAAGAGGAATGTCCTCTTCTATCAGTTTAGAAGACATCCCTCGTTGCCAGTGATTAGTGACTAGCACCTAGTACCTAGCACCTAGTACCTAGCACCTAGTACCTGCGATCTGCGAACTGTGATCCTGCATCTATCAGCCTCCTGCAAGGGGCTGCATAACCTTTACCTCATCTCCTTTTGAGATAAGGGTTTCTGCATACTTATCATTTGGAATGTGCTTACCATTAATGGATACAACCATAATAGGAAAATTGTACTCCGGGTATTCCATAAGGTTAAGCAAATCCACCACGGTCATTCCATCCTTCCAATCCAGGACATCATCATTAACCTTAATCATGTTTCCTCCCTATATAACTTAATAGTATTATTCTATTCTATTACTTGATAATAATTCCTCAATAAAACTGGGAAAGCGGTGCTCTGCTTTCCCAGTCATTCATTAATCAAAAGGGGACATTCCGCGGCAAGGAATACCCGCAAGTAGCAGTGTGCCCCCATACCTTAAGTCAGCGGTGTGTCCCCTGACATTCTACAGGTGTTTCTTAACCTCTTCTACAACATCTGGGTAAGCTATGCCCAGTTCCTCCAGCTTTTCAATTGTGGGTACGCCATTTTGAGTCCATCCACGGCGTTTGTAAACCGTATCCAGCAGGGTTTCATACCTCTCTTCCCTATATTTCCTGAGAGCCGCCATTTTTTCTTCAGTTGACATGCCCTCAGGGTTAATGCCCAAAATTTCTTTAAGCTGTTTGTCATAGCGATCCTGTCGCGATTCATACTCCTCAACGGTTACAGGACCGACAGACCTGTATGGGATTGCGTCAAATTTCCTGGTTCCCTTTCCAAGCTTCAGGCTGAGTACCTTTTGTAGATTGTAAACCCTTTCGGATTGACGGAGCAGCTCTTCCTTGGAGAAGGGTTTTCCTGTTACAGCAGTAAACAGGTCAACGTAGTTCTGAACGTGCTCCGGAACCTTTGCCGGTTCAGCCTGTTTGTGGTTATCCGCCGGTTCAATATCGTTCCACGGCAGCTTGCAAAGGCCTGCAATGCTGAACCATGTCCTGAACAAGGGGAAGTAGTACAATGCTTCTGCTTTGTCCTCGAAGGTGGGCATAAGGTTCCTGATCATGTCAAGGAATATTAGCCAGTTTTCGTCATGCTGCGGCCCTTTGTTGGTCGTACCATATCCGCCCTGCTGAGCAAGGGATTCCTTGGATACATACTCGGAGTATTCAAGGCCCTTTGCTTCCATACCGATATCTTGGAGGAGCTTCGCATCAGCACCGTATTGTTCGATAAACAGTTTCTTCATCCTGTGTACACCCTGGCCGGCTACCATACCGAAGCCTTCTCCCCTGGCCATCTGGTGAAGCATTTCCATTTGCGCTTCCCAATTTCCAAAGTTTAACTCCAGCCCTCCGGTAATTTCCTTATTCAAAATGCCTCTCTCGTAGCATTCCATAACAAAGGCGCATAGGGTTCCAAAGGATATTGTATCGATACCGTAAGTATCACAATAGAAGTTGCATTCCACTACTTTTTCCGCATCAAATATACCGCAGTTTGATCCACAGCCCGCCAGGGTTTCATATTCCGGGCCATCTACCAATACCTTTTCACCTTTATAGGGGCCGGTCTTTAGCTCAAAGCCCGGTACGGCATGGGCACATGCAAGAGTACAACCGTACCAGCAGCCATCAGGCAGCCCGTGTTCGAACAGGTTTATAAAAGCCTCCTTGCCAAGTTTGTTCCCTTCCGGGTGTGATCCGTATTGGAAGTTCTTAACAGGCAGCAGGTCATGGGCATTCATCGCATCTACAAGTTGGGTGGTTCCAAAGACCCTCATCCTGCACTGCTTGTCGTCGTTATCATGGATTTCTTTATGAAGTTTAATACCGGTTTTGATTACCTTATCCAGATCTGCAGGGTTGTTCAGGTCGCCCTTTATGTTCGATTTTTTCACAACCAGAGCTTTGATCTTTTTGTCTCTGAAAACTGTTCCTATGCCTCCCCTGCCGGCCTGCTTCAGCTTGCACTGTTTTCTCCTGACATCGTAGTAAGAGAAGTTGAGCATCCCAATTCTCGTGTTTTCAGCCGCCTGTCCTGCAGATACAACCGAGACGCTCCTCAGATCATCATCGGCATCTGAATCGGCGTACATCTTAGTCAATAGCTCTGCCAGAATGTGACTGTTAACACACTCTTCCGGGGCTTCCTCTATTACGACTTTATTGTTGTCACCATCTATAAACACGATTACGTCATTCCCGGCTTTACCTTGGATTTCCAGCGCATCAAACCCACTGAATTTGCACAGGGGACCGAAGTAGCCGCCAACATTGCTGTCAATTGCTATATCGGTCAACGGCGAAATTGTAGCTACGTAGGATTTTCCTGCTCCCGGGTACTGGGTTATTCCGCCGATGGGGCCCTGGGCAATGATTATTTCGTTTTCCGGATCATTCCATTTGGTATCGGGTTTGGTTGCGTCCCAGAGGTATTTTATTCCATAACCTCTACCGCCGGTGAACTTATCTTTCATATCTTCCGGCACCGGCTTTATTTTTACTTCGTTGCTTGACAGATTGATGTACAAAGTCCTATCTGCATATCCTCTATAGATTTCTTTGGGCTCAAAACTGAATTCGGCAATTTTTTTGTGTGATTTTCTCAGGTCTTTTACATTAATGTCCTCTGATTTTTTACATTTGCAGCTCACATTAATCCCTCCTTTACCCTTGAACTTCTTCCATAAAGATGGCGCCTGTCGGGCATTCCCTCGTACATGCTCCGCAGGAAATGCACTTGAATGGTCCGGTTACATCCTTTTGATACCGCATCGAAAGGTTTGGGCAGAACCCCACACAGGCGTAGCAGTGCACACATTTGTCCTTATTGATCATTACAGTACCGTTTTTTGCCCTGTATATTGCTTCCACAGGACAGATAGGGATACATTCACCGCATTGGTTACAAACGTTGATGTCGAAAGTACTGTTTTCTTTTTCGGTGATAATAATCGCAGATTTTTCGTTGTTGGTGTCTTTGTGAAGCACTTTTGAGCATGTTTCCTCACATGCCCTGCAGCCAATGCAAAGCTCCGGTTTTGTCCTCACAATCTTCAATTTAAACTTGCCCCCCTTCTAAAGGATATGTTGTATTACAGTATAATGCCTAGGAAAGGATATAACTCAATATTTAAACTTTCCTAGGCATTATAAAAAGCGTTCTATTTTGCTTTCTAAAAGCCTTTTACCATATAATATTATATATTACAATATATTTTTTTGCAATTTTTTATATCATTAAACTACGGATGGTTCCAAAATCAGTTCTCCCTTTTCAAACCTGCTGAGATGAAGCATACCGATCAGCAGTTTTGTCAGCTCGGACTCCTGGCCCAGTATGTGCTCTGCAATAACCATCCCGGTCGTTGGGCCCATCATGAAGCCATGGCCGCTGAAGCCAATAGCCATGTAGAATCCCTCAACCTCATCAACGGAACCAAGTACGGGCTGACAGTCGGGAGACATGTTGTAAAGGCCTGCCCACTGCCGCACCATCCTGAGACCCCTCAACGGAGGCAGGGTATCGCAGGCTATTCTGGCCATTTCGTCGAGGAAATGCCAGCTGGACTTAATTGTGAAATCCCTGGGTTCGTTCGGGTCGCCTTTACCCATGATTACACTGCCGTGGGGAACCTGTTGGATATACAGGTTCTTTTGGAATGCCATTACCATAGGGCCGAGGAAAGGCTCAACCGGTTCTGTAACCAGTATATTGTGTCTTTCTGAATATACAGGAAGATCAATGCCCACCATTTTGGCAATTACCTGGGAATAGCCCCCGGCGGCATTCATCACTTTATTTGTTGCTATATTGCCTTTATCCGTAACGACCTCTTTAATCCTGCCATTTTCGACAACGATGTCCTCCACCTTGGTATAGGTGTTTATCTCAACTCCGAGCTTCCTGCAGGCCTTTGCAAAGGCGTCACAAACCTTGAAAGGATTCAGGTGACCGTCCTTTTTACAGTAGGTAGCGCTCAGCACATCGCTTATATTGAGGAAAGGCACCACTTCCAGCGCTTCCTGCGGCGTAAGGTGTTTAACCGGAATTCCCAGGCTTTGCTGGAGAGCAACGTTTTTCTTGAACTGCTCGTGTTCCTTTTCGGTTGTTGCTATTATCAGGTAGCCACCCTGCTTGAACTCGATATCGTCATCGTATTCTAGAATCTCGTTACCCTTTTCATAGAAATCGCAGGCGTTTATTGCCATTCGGCAGTTCATCTCAGTGCCCCACTGCTGCCTGATACCCGCACCGCATCTTCCGGTTGAGCCGCTGGCAATATAACCCTTCTCCAGGACAACTATGTCCTTCATTCCCATTTTTGCCAGGAAGTACGCAGTTGCAAGGCCGGATACACCGCCACCTATTATAACTATTTCAGCGGTCTTCTTCATTTATTCTTCACCCCTCTCAATCAATCCCAGTTTTACTGGTTTTACCGGAGGTCTGAAGGTTGACATCTTCAATTCAGAAATATCCTTTCCTTCTGCTTTGGCAAGTTCACTCAGAACGATGTCCCTGCAAGTTCTTCCCTGGCAGGGCCCCATTCCGCAGCGGCTTATCCTCTTGATCTCATCAACACTCTTATAGCCTTTCTTAATCAGTTCTCTAATATCCTCAAGCGTCAGGTCTTCGCAACGGCATACTATAGTTTTATTTTGACTCATTTTAAACCCCCATTTCGATGTTTCTTACCCTCATGGACAGTTCCTTGTCTACAGCAATCCAGATAACAGGAGTTCTGTCCTGGGCCTTGGAATTTACTACCTTAACGACTTCAGCCTGTCCTACGACCTGGCCGCTTCGATCAAGGGCTTTTACCATATCTCCCTTTTCCGGAAGGGGTAAAAATTCGTAGGGAAGCTTAATGAGAGCTTTGTCTTCTGAATAGCTTTCATCAACCACAAATATGGCTAAACCGGGGCAGTTGCTGATACAGATACCGCAACCGTTGCATTTGTCAAAGTCAACTTCAGGCTTTTCATTTATATCAACGAGTTCCTTTATAGCGCCGGTGCTGCACGAAGTATAGCAAGGATTACAGGGGATTTCCTGGAAACATTCAATAATAGCAACAGGACCCCTCGATAACCTTTCCTTTGAAGGCGTAACCTCTTTCAGTTGTTCTTCAGTAGGTATTCCTGTCTTTTCTAACATAGTTTAACCCCCTATCCTAATAGCTTTTCCAGTCCAGCCCTTATCTTGGCGCCAACGGGACCGGAACGCAGAGTATTTAATTGATCTATGCAGTCTTGTCTTCGCGCTTCGAAATCCGGGGACGTAAATCCCAGGTTCTTTGCAGCACACAAGCCGGCCAGCTGTCCCTCAACCATAGCTGCGCTGGCTTCTTCAACCCCTGATACGTCACCGGCTACATATATGCCTTTAACTGTTGTCTGGTACTCTTCATCCCTGGCCGGAACATATCCGCCTAATTCGGGAACATACTTCATTTCACAGTCTGCCTGCCATAGAAGTTCTGCAAGTGGAGACAGGCCTATTGATATGCACATAACATCCACATCCAATTCCCTCTCAGTACCGGGGACAGGCTGCCATTTTTCGTCCAGCTGCACTATTACTGCCTTTTCAAGGCTATCCTTACCTATGGCTTCTTTTACCGTATAGGATGTGTAAATAGGTACACCCATTCTCCTGATCTTGGAGGCATGTACAAGGTACCCGCCTATTTTCGGAGCCGCATCGATTATTGCAGCTACCTTGACACCGGCCTGCATCAGCTGGTAGCTGACAATCAACCCTATGTTTCCTGCACCGACCATGAGGGCTCTGTCTCCGGGAGCTACGCCGTAAACATTCATCAGAGTCTGTACTGCACCGGCTCCGTATATACCCGGCAAGTCATTGTTGGGAAAAGGCAAGACCTTTTCAGAAGCCCCTGTTGCTATAACCATTGCCTTGGGTTTTATTTTAAAATACTTTTCTTCACCCTGTTCGATTGTAACCACACCATCTTCATAAAGGCCCAATACGGTTGCATTCAGCAGAACTTCGACATTATCCTTGTACTTACTGAGCTGCTCTTCAAGAATGCCGGATATGTCTACCCCCCTAACCGAGGCATGCTGCTTCTGGGAACCGAAGAACATATGAGTTTGCTTGATCAGCTGACCGCCTAACCGGTCATTTCTATCAATCAGCGTTACCTTCGCTCCTAAAGAAGCAGCGCTGATTGCCGCAGAGAGACCTGCCGGACCTCCGCCTATTACAGCAACATCTGTAGTTCTCATATCAAGTCCCCCTTCCCTTGCTGGGTTTCTACCTTCATACCATCCGCCAGTTTTTCTATGCAGACCCTTACATTGGGTTTGCCGTCCACCGTCATCAGGCAGGATGAGCAGTTGCCTATTGCACAGTAGAACCCCCTTGGACGTTTATGAACGCTGCTGTGCCCTAACACCTTTACCCCTGCGGCGTGCAGGGCTGCAGCGATCGGCTCACCTTCAAAGCCTTCAAGCTCTTCACCATTGTAGGTAAATTTTACTTTCCTGCCTTTTTCAAAGGTGAGAATAGGATGTTTTTCAATTCGCATTTTCTTTCCCCCTAACCTGTAAGGAATAAGCAAAGGGTACCCCTCTCCCCCGGTCAGAGGAGAGGGGTAAACCCTAAAGCTTCAATTTTGAATATTACCTAACCTTAAGCTTTTTGAGCTTTTTTGGCTTCAGATTTGAAGGCCATGTTTGCGAGGTAGAAGAATCCACCCCAGTTGATCCCAAGTATTATTATCATCATCAATATAGCTTTACCTGTCATTTAACAACGCCTCCTTTACATTCCCTCGGCCGAGGCTTCTTGGGTGATGTCGCGGCCTTTGATGGTCTTGTCGGCGATGTAGTTGTTGGCAAGCAGCGCAACAACAATCAGCAGTGCCCACTGCCACAGCATGGTACCTACGCTGAAGGTCTCGAAGGGCGCCATCCAGTTGTCAGGATACCAGGTCATTGCCTGCCATACCCACCATCCGAACACCAATACGAACCATACGGGGAACAGCATTATCGTATAGTTCCACCATTTGCCCACATACATGTCTGCATATGGTGTGTTGATGATTTCTGCCCTTACCTTGTCCAGGCCGTACTTCATCATGGCTAAAGCGCAGAGCAGGCCGCTAATCAGCAGCGCTACACCCCATACCCAGTCCTGGTTGTCCAGGATAGCGGGTTTTATCGCGGAGGGTGCGCCAAGCGCCATTATAAGTATAGTCATGAGCACGATTGCTTTTTTACGTTCCATGCCAAGGTCCATGAAAAACCTGCCGCCCAGCTCCACCATGGCTATCAATGATGACAGGGCTGCGGTTGCCAGCGCCAGGAAGAAGATGCTTGCCATCACGTTGCCCAGCGGTATCGTGGGGAATAATGACGATAGATAAATGAAAGTAAGTCCGTTGTTTCCAGCACCCAGCGCAGCGTTTGCAGCTTCCAGCGTCGGTGAAAGGGCGAATACTGTCGGGAGAACCGCAAGGGCTGCAACAAGGGCTGCGGTCTGGTCGCCCAGGCCTGTTATGAAGCAGTTTACACCGATATCGTAGTCACGCTTGGTGTATACTGCGTATACGATTATGAAGCCCCAGCCAGCTCCGGTGGACCACGCCGACTGTGTCAAGGCTGCCAGCCATACGTCGGCCCTGAACAGGTCCGCAGCGTTTATTGTGAACATGTAGTTAAGGCCAGCGGCCGAACCCGGTAGAGTAAGCGCTCTTACTACCATTATTCCAAGAAGTATGAACAGTGACGGGATTATCATCTTGCAGGCTTTCTCTATACCGCCGGTTATACCCTTAAATACTATTAAACCGGCTATCAACGCCGATATTATGTGGAAGGTCAATACCTGTCCAGGATTGTTGAGGAATGCCTCCCACATAGCCTTTGTAACTTCTGGGGTCAGGCCCGGTTTGAACGCTCCGGTGAGACCAAGGGTCAGGTACTTGACCGTCCAGCCCATTACTACCGAATAGTAGAAGGCTATCAACATACATACTGCATATACCCAGGTGCCCATCCAGGTATATTTTCTACCCATGAAGTCCCTGAATGCACCTGCGCAGCCAAGACCCGTCTTACGGCCCAGTACCATCTCCGCCATCAGCAGCGGTACCGACCAGAGGAACAGCGAAATGGTCCACGCCAGCAGGAAGCTTCCGCCTCCGTAACCGGCAACCTGCCTCGGGAATCGCCAGATGTTACCGGTCCCTATAGCCATACCCAGTGTAGCGGCTAGATAACCCCAACGGCTTCCAAAGGTTTCTGTGTTGTTGCTCATTGATATACCCCCTTTTTGATAATGAAAAATGGTTTACATAAATATTGTTTTTTATTCTAGCCTCCTTTCCCTAAAATATTTTGTATAACATAACAATGAATATATATTCTAGTTAAAAAATAAGAATCCTTCTGATGTTTTTGTAATATAAAAATTTTTTTGAAAATTTGCAGAAAGGCATATAGTTTTTCGAACCTAATCCGCTGGCCTATCGCGATAAAACATCCGAAACTATTTATATTTATTAGTATTATATAATACAAACAATGTTATGTAAACTAAATGAAGATACGCTTTATCGGAAAGGGGACACACCTCCCTTTTGGAGTTAATTAACCCCGGTGCAGGAGGAATGTCCCCTCTTGATTAAGGAATGTCCCCTTTTTGTGAGCAGTTGCCTCGCCAGTAGGCAGTGACCAGTGGCCGGTGACCAGTTGCCAGAGTATCGAGAAGAGCTAGAGGGTAAAACCCAAAAGCATAACCCGGATACCTGTGAACTAGGATCTAAGATCTAAGATCTAGCACCTAGCACCTGGTACCTAGCACCTGAGATCTGCCAACTGCGAACTATTAGGGAGTAACCCTTGTCAGCGTTCTGGCAAAGGGAATGGTCTCCCTCACGTGGTCTATCCCGCATATCCAGGCAACGGTTCTTTCAAGCCCTAGTCCAAAACCCGAATGAGGAACTGTACCATATTTCCTTAAGTCAAGGTACCATTGGTAAGCTTCAACTGGAAGCTTTTCCTCATGTATTTTTTTCAACAAAAGGTCATGGTCATGTATTCTCTGGCTTCCTCCTATAATCTCCCCATAACCTTCGGGAGCGAGAAGGTCGGCGTTCAATACCAAATCCGGATTGTCGGGGTCCGGTTCCATATAGAAAGCTTTTACCTTGGCAGGGTATTTTTCAACAAAAACCGGCTTTTCAAACTGCTCAGCTATATAGGTTTCATCAGGAGCGCCGAAATCGTTTCCCCATTCAAACGCATAACCACCGTTATTAAGCATATCGACAGCCTCATCGTAGGTAATTCTCGGGAAAGGAGCCCTGACATTTTCCAGTTTGCCGATATCTCTGTTTAAGGATTTCAGTTCCCGGCTGCACCTTTCTATAACTTTTTGAACTATAAACTCTATCATTCTCTCCTGAAGACGCATGTTATCTTCATGGGTAAAATAGGCCATTTCCGGTTCTATCATCCAAAACTCGTTTAAGTGTCTCCTGGTTTTTGACTTTTCCGCACGGAAGGTCGGCCCGAAGCTGTAAACTTTTCCGAACGCCATAGCAGCAGCCTCATTATAGAGCTGGCCGGTCTGGGATAGATAAGCCTTTTGTCCGAAATAATCAAGCTCAAAAAGGTTTGTAGTGCCTTCGCAGCTGTTTGCTGTTATTATTGGGGGCTCCACAAGGATAAATCCTTCTCCGTCTAAAAATTCTCTGATAGCTCTATTGATATTTGCCCTTATGGTCAGGATTGCATGCTGTCTCGGCGCCCTCATCCAAAGATGGCGGAGGTCCATGAGAAATTCTACGCCATGCTCTTTGAGAGTTATAGGGTAATCATAGGACATGCTCACAAGCACTACATTTGTTACGGTTAATTCATACCCGCTGGGTGCCCTGTCATCCTTCCTTACTATCCCGGTTATTTCGACGGAGGATTCTTGTGTCAGTTCCTTGCTTAGATTGAAGGCTTCCTCGGGAACGTCATTCTTGACGACTACTCCTTGGATGAAACCTGTTCCGTCCCTAAGCTGCAGGAAAGCTATTTTCCCGCTTGATCTTTTGTTGTACAGCCAACCCTTAATCACAACTTCTTTTCCCTCATAGTTCTTTACATCTCTAATGCTGGTTACTAGCATTGTATAACCTCCCAATTTTATCAGTTGTCAGTGGCCAGTGATCAGTGACTAGGATCTGTGATCTAGTACCTGTGATCTGGCACCTCGCACCTAATAGTACCTGAACTGCTATACTGTAAGAGATACTGAGATATCAGGGATACTCTTATATTTATTAAGTTCCGGTTCAATGTAACCGTGAACAAAATCATCGACCTGTTCCGGCGACCTGCCTATAAAGTTTTTGGGATCCATAAGTGAATCAATATCCGTTGAAGAAAGCTTAAAACTTGCATCTTGTGCAATCAGTTCCATGAGCTTGTTCTCACCGCCTTCTTTTATTCCGGCTGCTGCAGCCATGGAGTATTTTCTTATCTTTTCGTGAAGGTCCTGCCGGTCCCCCCCATTCTTTACAGATTCCATTAATATGTTTTCCGTTGCCATGAAGGGAATTTCCTGTTTAACATGCCGTTCTATCACTTTTTTATTTACAACCAGACCCTTTGCTATGTTTATGTAGATAAGGAGAATTGCATCGACGGCAAGGAAGGCTTCAGGTATCGAAATTCTTCTATTCGCCGAATCATCCAAAGTACGTTCAAACCATTGCTGTGATGCCGTAATTGAAGGATTAAGGGAGTTTACTATTACCAACCTCGATAAGGCGCCAATTCTTTCGCTTCGCATAGGGTTACGTTTATATGCCATGGCGGAAGAGCCGATTTGGGCATCTTCAAAGGGCTCCTCAATTTCTTTCAGGTGCTGCAGGAGTCTCATATCATTGCTGAATTTATGGGTACTTTGGGCAATTGAGCTAAGAAGGGATAATACACGGGCATCCTGTTTTCTTGGATATGTCTGCCCCGTAACCGGAAAGATAGATGAAAACCCCATCTTTTCTGCTATCAGCCTATCCAGTTCAACCACCTTTTCATGGTCGCCATTGAACAGCTTCAAAAAACTGGCTTGGGTACCTGTGGTTCCTTTGGCACCCAGCAGCGGGAAAGTATCAAGAATATGCTGCAGGTCCTTTAAGTCCATATACAGATCTTGAATCCATAAACATGCACGTTTGCCCACTGTTGTAAGCTGCGCAGGCTGAAAATGAGTAAATGCAAGGGTTGGGAAATCTTTATAGTCAAGAGCGAATTTTGATAGTGCTCTGATTATGTTCACAAGTTTTGCCTCTATGATATGCAACGCTTCCTTTATCAGGATAATGTCGGTATTATCTCCAACAAAGGCGCTTGTGGCACCCAGATGAATGATTGGCTTCGCATCGGGACACTGCTGGCCAAAGGCGTGAACATGCGCCATGACATCATGCCTGACTTCCTTTTCTTTTTCCCGGGCGGTCTCAAAGTTTATCATATCTTTAAATTCTCGCATCTGTTCAATTTGATGCTGCGAAATGTCCAAGCCCAGCTCTTTTTGCGCCTCTGCAAGGGCAATCCAAAGCCGCCTCCATGTTGAAAACTTTTTCTGGTCCGAGAACAGTTCGGTCATTTCTCTACTTGCATACCTTTCAGTCAGCGGATTTTTATATACCGAGTGCATTTAAAATCTTCCTTTCTTTATTAAAAAATTAAAAAATCTCCTCTAATATGCATGTTATCACTTCTTTTGTATCCTCCAAAGGCTTTTTATATCTTATCTTCAGCCTTTCGAGATGGCTGTGACCCGATTCTGTCAGTTTATAGAATCTAATGGATTTTTTATCGGGTTCCTGCCACCAGCTTTTTACATAACCATTTTCCTCCAGGTCGCGGAGAAGGGGATAAATCATTCCGGGGCTTGGTTCCCATTTGCCGTTCAACCTTTCCCTGATACTGTCAATTATCTGGTTGCCGTATAGATTTTGCTGTGAAAGAAGATGCAGGATGTACATTTTCATCAGGGATGTGGTGCTTACTTTTCCCGAAAAATAGCGATTACGTTGTTCTTCCATTTCGCTACGACTCCTTCCTGTTTATACAAGACAGGCTTTTGAGCGATTCCACAATGTCATAGGATACAGTAACGGTGCCAATTAAGTACTGTCCGGAGGCGGTACATTCGCCATGACAGTCAGAGCCTCCCGTAGGTATCAGAGAGAATTCTTCCGCGATTCTTATAAATTTCTCTGTTTCGAGCTTAGTATGCTTGGAATGATACACCTCAATACCCTGAATGCCTTCATCTATGCACATGTCAATATACAGGAGGCTGCTTAGCAATCCGGGGTGTGCCAGGACAGGAACTCCACCCGCTATTTTAATGATCTCAATTGCTTCGCTCGGTTTAAGCTTGTATCTTGCAACATAAGCGGGGCAGCCACTCCCGATGTACTTGTTGAAGGCGTCTTTTATACTCTCCACATAGCCCATATCAACTAATGCTCTGGCAATATGAGGCCTGCCCAGGGCGGCCTTGTCTTCTGTTTTTGAAAGTATGCTTTCAAGGGATACCTCTATGCCCAAACCGCGGAGCTTTTCCACCATACTTTTGATTCTTTCAAACCTGGCGGTTTTTAGCCTCTTAATGAATTCTACCAGTTCTTCGTTATGATGGTCAATAAAATATCCGAGCATATGAAGTTCTCCATTATCCGCATCTGTGTTGAATTCAATACCGGGAATCACTTCCAGGTCAAAATTACTGCCGGCATCCAACGCTTCTTGAATCCCATCAATGCTGTCATGGTCAGTTATCGCTATTGCCTTGAGATTATTTTCCGAAGCCAATCGGACAAGCTCCGTTGGAGTTAGAAGCCCATCCGATTTGTTTGTATGCAAGTGTAAATCTGCAGAATTCATTGTGAACCTCCTGTGTGCCGGTTAAATAACTGCTTCTATAATGCGTTTGAGGTTACCTCCCATGATTTTCCCTATTTCTTCGCCGGAGAAATTTCTTTTTGCCAGTTCACACTCAATCAGGTAATAAGCTTCGCAGCCCCGTATATCGTCAGGCAGTTTTTCCATGCCGTCAAAATCGCTGCCTAATCCTACACAGTTTTTTCCAGCCTTATCCATAACATATTCGATATGGTCGACGATACCCGATACATTGGCCTTATCTTTTCCTAGAAAGTCAGGTACAAAGTTTATTCCGACCACACCGTTAAGCTCACCAATAGCTTTAAGCTGGCTGTCATCGAGGTTTCTCGGGTGAGAACAGATCGTGATGCAGTTAGAGTGGGTGGCTATAATGGGCTTGTCTGCAATATCTATTATATCCCAAAACCCCCTCCGGGATATATGGGAAACATCTAAAATAATGCCGAGTTCATGAGCTTTATTTACTATTTCTTTACCTAGGGGTGATAGACCCCGGTCTTCACTATCGCCAATGCCCCCGCTCAAACCGTTGCTGTCATTCCATGTAAGGGACAGGCATCGGATACCAAGCCTGTGAAGCTGCTGCAGTCTGTGAGGATTGCCATCTAGTAAATATGAACCTTCTATTGCTATTATTATTCCCAGTTTACCCGGCATAAGGCATTCTTCCAAATCTTTTCTTTTTTCAATCAGTTTAAGGCTGTATGAATACTGATATAGATGGCTGTACAGAAAGTCCAAAGTTTCGAGAATATCATGGTAATGCTTGTCCGGATCCCGAAGGTCGCTGTACAGGGCGAAAAATTGGATATGGGGTGTGGATTCCAGCAGATTCTTCAAATCAAGGTGGGTCTTGCCGTCTGTGTCGTACATCCTGATGTTTTGTTTTTTTGCGCTGTATACGGTATCGCTGTGGGCATCTATTGTCAGCAAATGCTTCATAAGTATCACTCCTATCACTGAAAGGGGACATTCCTCAATCAAGAGGGGACATTCCTTTGAAGAAGGAGTGTCCCCTTTTTGCTAAAGGAGTGTCCCCTTTCCTTATAAAAACCTGCTTTCGCAAGCAGGTTTTCGCAACTATCGGTTAACTTATCTTGGTTCTACAATTAGTTTAATCGCGGTTCTCTCTTCCCCGTCTATCTCAATGTCTGTAAATGCCGGTATGCATATTAGATCCATACCACTAGGAGCCACAAATCCTCTAGCTATTGCAACTGCTTTAACTGCTTGATTTAAAGCACCGGCACCGATGGCCTGTATCTCGGCGTTCCCTCTCTCTCTTAGAACTCCAGCCAGTGCTCCGGCAACCGAGTTTGGGTTTGATTTTGCTGACACCTTTAATATATCCATCAATAAAGCCCCCTTTAAAAGTATTATTCCAATTTAATCTATTATTCTACAGATAGCAAAAAAATCCTTTTTCTTCTGAAATTTTGTTTAATAAAGGGGACATTAACAAAAAGCAGGAACCGTGTTCCTGCTTATTTAGCATACTCAATTGCTCTCGTTTCTCTTATCACATTTATTTTTATCTGTCCCGGATAATCAAGTTCCTCTTCAATACGTTTGGATATGTTTCTTGCAATTAGAATTATGTCTTCGTCTCCTACATCTTCAGGTTTAACCATTATTCGAATCTCCCGGCCGGCTTGTATAGCATAAGACTTGTCAACTCCGTCAAAGGAGCTTGCAATCTCTTCCAGCTGTTCAAGCCTTTTTATATATGCCTCAAGGGTTTCACGGCGGGCTCCCGGTCTTGCTGCCGATATCGCATCCGCTGCCTGTACCAGTACCGCTTCTATCGTCGTGGGTTCGATATCGTTGTGGTGTGCAGCTATTGCATGTATAACTTCCTGTGACTCCCTGAATTTCTTAGCTATATTTATACCGATTTGCACATGATTGCCTTCCATCTCATGGTCAACAGCCTTACCAATGTCGTGCAGCAATCCTGACCTTCTGGCAAGCTTTGTATCGGCGCCCAGTTCAGAAGCCATCGACGCTGCTAATTGCGCTACTTCTATGGAATGCTTAAGAACATTCTGTCCATAGCTGGTCCTGTAGTTCAACCTACCAAGAAGTTTTACAAGCTCAGGATGTACACCATGAACCCCTGTTTCAAAGGTGGCTTGTTCTCCGTGTTCTCTAATCTTTACGTCCACTTCTTTTTTAGCTTTTTCAACCATTTCCTCGATCCGTGCCGGATGAATCCTTCCATCGGCGATTAGCTTTTCAAGGGCTATTCGCGCTACTTCCCTTCTGATTGGATCAAATCCGGATAGAATTACAGCCTCCGGTGTGTCGTCTATAATCAGATCAATACCTGTTAAAGTTTCCAAAGTCCGGATGTTTCTGCCTTCCCGACCTATAATTCGTCCTTTCATTTCATCGTTGGGCAGTTGTACTACAGAAACGGTAGTATCTGCAACATGATCTGCTGCGCACTTTTGTATAGCATAGGTTATTACTTCCCTGGCCCGTTTATCTGCTTCTTCTTTGGCCTGCGCCTCCATTTCTTTAATCATAACAGCAGTATCCTTTTCGATTTCCTTCCTTATATCATTAAAAAGAATCTCTTTTGCTTCATCCGATGTAAGCCCTGAAAGTTTTTCCAGTTCCTTTTTTTGTTGTTCCAGCAGGCTCTTCATCTCTTCCTGATACTGTCTTGTTTCCTCTTCCCTTATATTCAAGGTTTCTTCTCTCTTTTCAAGGGTTTCAAGCTTTCTATCAAGAGATTCTTCTTTTTGAATAAGTCTTCTCTCTATCCTCTGGTGCTCATTTCTTCTTTCCCGTGATTCCTTTTCAAACTCATTGCGCAGCCTGTGCACTTCCTCTTTTGCTTCCAGAAGCTGTTCCTTCTTTAAAGTTTCCGCTTCTTTTTCAGCATCGGCAACCAGCTTTTTCGCAAGTTCCTCGGCGTTTGTAATCTTGGCTTCGGCAATGACCTTTCTTACGATGTATCCTATAAAAAAAGCCACCAGAGCTGATATTAGCGCTATAACAACTTGAATAATACCCCAACACCTCCTCCGTCTAATGTTTTTTATATCCTCAAAGACAATTAGATCACTGAATAGAAAAACTTACATACTACCGTATCGTAATAATTTTATATTTTTTTAAAGTTTATGTCAAGCAAATCGAATTCACTACTTTTCTTCGCCGGAATTAGCAGTATTGTCCTGTGATGGTGTACCCAGGTTGTACTTGCCGCGGACCTTGCATTCTATTTCTTGGCATAGATCAGGATTTTCAAGCAGGAATTGCTTTGCATTTTCCCGGCCTTGTCCAAGCCTGGTATCACCATATGAGAACCAGGATCCGCTTTTGGATATAATACCATCATCAATCGCAGCATCCAATATCGTTCCTTCACGGGATATACCCTGCCCGTACATTATATCAAACTCTGCCTGCTTAAAAGGAGGGGCAACCTTATTCTTTACAACCTTTACCCTGGTTCTGCTGCCTATTGTGTTTTCACCCTGCTTCACACTTTCTACTCTTCTTACGTCCATTCTGACCGATGCATAGAACTTTAACGCCCTTCCTCCGGGTGTTGTTTCCGGATTGCCGAACATAACTCCAACCTTTTCCCTCAATTGGTTTATAAATATTGCAGTTGTCTTGGATTTACTGATCGCTCCTGCAAGTTTTCGGAGCGCCTGTGACATCAACCTGGCCTGAAGGCCTACATGGGCGTCTCCCATCTCTCCTTCGATTTCAGCCTTTGGAACCAAGGCTGCAACAGAATCAATTACAATAACGTCTATTGCTCCCGAACGGACAAGGGCTTCTGCTATCTCAAGGGCTTGTTCTCCCGTGTCAGGCTGAGATACGATAAGGTTATCAATGTCGACGCCTAGATTGCCGGCATACACAGGGTCCAGCGCATGTTCCGCGTCGATAAACGCTGCATTACCGCCTTTTTTCTGAGCTTCCGATACTATATGAAGCGCTACGGTGGTCTTACCGGAAGACTCAGGTCCAAATATCTCTACTATCCTGCCTCTCGGGACACCTCCTATTCCAAGAGCGATATCCAGATTGAGGGCGCCGGTTGAGATACTTGATATATTCATAGCAGCTTTATGGTCACCTAACTTCATAACTGAACCTTTACCGAATTGTTTTTCAATCTGGTTCAGGGTTAGCTCAAGGGCTTTGGTTTTTTCATTTGCCACATTAAACACCACCTTTAAAAAATGAGAACAAACGTTCTATGTTTATTATATATTAAAAGGAAAATTTGTCAACACCGGAGGCTCTGTGCTCCAGGTACAGTCTGAGAATATTAATGGCGTTTTTTGCAGAGTAAATCTGTATTTTTTCCCGGTTGCCTGAAAAGCGTTTCTCCCAACAACCGCTGCAGTCCGGGTCCGATAGGGCAATGTATACCAGTCCCACAGGTTTTTCATCCGTTCCACCGGACGGCCCGGCTATACCTGTAACAGAAAGCCCGATATCGGAACTGCAAAGATTTCTTACTCCTTCTGCCATCTCGACTGCGGTTTCCCGGCTTACTGCTCCGAATGTATCCAGTGTTTCCTTTCTTACCCCCAGAACTTTTGTCTTTACACTGTTACTGTAGCTAATCACGGTTCCCTCAAGGGATTTTGATATGCCCGGCACCGAAGTAAGCATGCTGCTTATTCTGCCGCCTGTGCAGGATTCTGCAATGGAAAGCGTCAGACCGCTTTTCATCAAAATACCGGCTGTAACATTTTCAATAGTGTCATCCTGAATGGAATATATATATTTGCCAAGCCTTTCTTTTATAATTTCGATTGTCTTATTGAACGCTTCCCCAGGTTTGCCATCGGAAGTCTTGGTTGTTATTCGCAGCTTTACTTCACCTTCACCTGCATAGGGAGCAATCGTTGGATCAGATTGGGAGACAATAATATCTTGAAGGCAGTCTTCCAGCGAAGATTCTCCTATTCCAAAGAACCTTATCGTTTGTGAAAACAGGCTGCCCTGAGATTTTTTTCTAAGATATGGGATTACTTGGTTTTCAAACATTGGCTTCATTTCATTTGGGGGCCCAGGAAGCATAATAACCGTATTTCTGTCGGTTTCAATTATTACACCCGGCGCAGTACCGTTTAGGTTTGGCAGCCGGATGCTTCCTTCAGGCAAATATGCCTGTTTAATATTGTTTTTGGTCATTTCCCTGCCTATTTTGAGAAAAAAAGCCTTTAAGCGTTCCAGCTCTTCTTCATCCAACACAAGCTTTTTATTCAGTACTTTTGAAACCGTTTCTTTGGTTAAGTCATCGGCCGTTGGTCCCAGGCCTCCTGTTGTTATTATGAGATCAGACCTTTTCAATGACGTGTTCAGTACTTCTTCCAGGCGTCTTTGATTATCCCCCACTACCGAATGGTAATACACATCTATCCCAAGCCCGGCCAGAGCTTCAGAAAGAAAATATGAATTGGTATTAATGATATTTCCGAGTAAGATTTCGGTTCCTATACAAACGATTTCGGACTTCATATGCTTCTCCTTTCGTGGTAGATAGAAATATTTACTCAATTATGATAAACTCATAATTGATATTACTTTGAATTGACAAAGAGCTTCCTTGTTTTATACAAATAATCGATCATTGACCCAACGGTTAATGCCACCGCAACCCAAATCGCAATTATATCAAAGGGCAGACTTATATAGCGGAAGGGAAAATTATTAAGTATTATTGCGAGGACCGCAACAATCTGCGAAATAGTCTTTAGTTTACCCCAAAGGCTTGCGCCTATAACAACCCCTTCGGATGCCGCTATACTTCTTAATCCTGTTACAACAAACTCCCTAGCTATAATAATCGTTGCAATCCATGCAGAAATTTTATTCATCTGAACCAACGATATGAGTGCCGCGGTTATCAACAGCTTATCGGCAAGGGGGTCCATAAGTTTCCCCAGTTTGGTAATCTGGTTATGCCTTCTTGCTACATACCCGTCAATGCTGTCCGTTAAAGCTGCTATACAGAATATTGCAGCTGCGATGAATTCTCCATAGTTTATTTTAACAAGCAGAAAAAGCATGAAAACGGGGACAAGTATGATCCTCACAAGGGTCAGACGGTTGGCAAGATTCATTTTAACACACTCCCAATAACATCGTATTCAAAAGCATGTTCCAGCTTTACTGTAACAAACTCTCCGGCTTTTAATGGAGATGCGCTTTGGAAGAGCACTTGATTGTCGATTTCCGGAGCATCGCCATAGGTCCTGCCGAAATAGTATTTTTCTTCTTTCCCTTCGACCAGAACACGTTCCGACCTGCCGACCATTAGCGCATTCTTTAGAAGGGAAATTTTCTGCTGCTCTTTCATAATGATATCCTTTCTCTTTTCCGCTGTTTCCCGGGAGATTTGCCTGTCCATATGGTAAGCCGGAGTGTCTTCTTCCCGGGAATACACAAATACGCCAAGCCTGTCGAAATACCCCTTTTTAACAAAGCAGAGCAGACAGTTGAAGTCTTCTTCGGTTTCTCCGGGAAATCCGACTATAACGGTGCTTCTCAGTATAAGCCCGGGTATTTCAACTTTAAGGCGTTTCACAGTATTCTCGATATCACTGCCAGTTGTCCTCCTGTTCATACGTTTCAGTACTTCGTCGCTGATATGTTGAATAGGCATGTCAATATAGTTGCAAATCTTCTCTTCCTTTTTTATTGTTGAAATCAGTTTCTCAGTTATGCCGTCCGGGTAACAGTATAACAGCCTCACCCACTCAATCCCTCTAATTCTGCACAGCCCTTCCAGGAGGTCCGGTAATACTGGTTCTCCGTACAGGTCCATGCCGTATCTTGTAATATCCTGGGCGATCAAAACCAGTTCCTTTGTCCCTTTCAAAGCCAGCGTTTCTGCTTCAGATAATATCTCATCCTCTTTCCGGCTTCTATACCTGCCCCTCAGAGCCGGTATTATGCAGTAACTGCAAAAATTATCGCATCCGTCAGCAATCTTAAGATATGCTGTGTAAACAGGGGTGCTTTGTATCTTTGAAAGTCCTTCTTTTATTTGAACGCTCGGGTCCCATATTCTGACTTCCTTGCTGCCCCTGAGCGCCTTTTTTATTGTATTCACGATTTCCGTAAAGCTTGTGGTGCCTACCATGGCGTCTATTTCAGGAATCTCTTCCATCAATTCCTTACCGTACCTCTGGGACAGACACCCGGCTGCCACAAGAAGCTTGCACCGGCCGGTGCGTTTTAATGAGCATGCCTCCAGAATAACATCTATTGATTCCTGTTTGGCATCTTCTATAAAACCACAAGTATTTACCACTATTATATCCGCTTCGTTTTGATCGGAAACCAGTTTGAACCCGCTGTCCTTTAGCAGGCCCATCATTACCTCGCTGTCGACCTGGTTCTTCGGACAGCCCAAAGATATTACCGCAACGTTATACTCCATCGGATTGCTCCTTTCAATCGCTTGGGTTAGTCATTTCTTCAAGGGCTTCTCTGCTTATCAATACCCTTCTTGGTTTACTTCCTTCATGGGGGCCTACTAACCCCCTCTCCTCCATCTGGTCTACTATCCTGGCAGCACGGGAATAACCGATTTTTAATTTTCTCTGAAGCAGCGAGGCAGACGCCTGCTGGTGCTCCACTACGATTTCAATCGCAGTCGGCAGAAGCTCGTCCCATTCGTCATTATCATTTTCCTTAGGTCTCGTAGCTTCCAAAACCTCGTCGCTGTATTCCGCATCCACCTGGCTCTTAATAAAAGCTACAACCCTTTCAATTTCGTCTTCATCGACTAAGGCCCCTTGTATTCTTATAGGTTTCAACTCCCCGGCAGGACAGTACAACATATCCCCTTTTCCAAGAAGCTTCTCGGCACCGTTTATATCGAGGATGGTCCTGGAATCCACCTGTGATGACACTGCAAACGAAATCCTTGATGGAATATTTGCTTTAATGACTCCGGTTATTACATCCACCGAAGGCCTTTGTGTCGCAATCACCAGATGAATGCCTGCCGCCCTTGCCATCTGCGCCAGTCTGCATATTGAATCCTCTACTTCCGCAGGTGAAACCATCATCAGGTCTGACAGTTCATCTATTATAACGACAATCTGCGGCATGTACTCGCCCCAATTCTCCAACTGCTTTACCTGATTGTACCTGAACAGGTCCTTTACACCTATCCGCGCAAATTCCTTGTACCTGTTAGTCATTTCCTGTACAGCCCAGTTAAGGACGTTTGTCGCCTTTCTCGGGTCGGTGACAACCGGTGCCAGCAGATGAGGTATGCCGTTAAAATTGTTCAATTCAACCATCTTTGGGTCTACCATTATTAATTTGACATGGGCAGGCGAGGCTTTGAAAAGCAAACTGGTAATAATACAGTTTATGCATACGCTTTTGCCTGAGCCGGTAGCCCCGGCTATCAGCAAATGCGGCATTTTGCTCAGGTCAGCAACAACGGGATTCCCTGCTATGTCTTTACCGAGTGCTACGGCAATGTTTGAAGGATGGTTCATGAAGCTGCTACTTTCAATTATTTCTTTCAATGAAACCGGTGAAACTTCCCTGTTCGGTATCTCAAGGCCTATCGCGGATTTTCCCGGGATTGGAGCTTCTATCCTGACCGATGTAGCGGCCATATTCAGTGCAATATCATCGGCCAGGTTTATTACCCTGCTCACCTTAACACCGGGGCTGGGCTGTATCTCAAATCTGGTAATAGCGGGACCAACGCTGACCTGAACAACCTTCGCCTCTACCCCAAAGGTGTTTAGCGTTTCTTCAAGCTTCTTTGCGCTGTTCAGCAGGTCCTTGCGACTGCCCCCTGCTTTTCCTTCAAAGGAATTCAACAGGCTAACCGAAGGTAGCCTATAGCCTGAATACTCCCTGATATTGTTCGGCTTATTCAGATTAACTTCAACGTCATCGTGATCCCTGCTCCTGGCGGCAGCGGTCTCAGCCCGGTCCTGAATGACAGATGAAAAATCCAGTATTTTGATCTTATCTTCAATTTTTCTATCCATTTGCTCCATGTCGGGCCTGATCTTTTTTTCTTCCGAACTCATCTTGTTTGCCTTTGTTTCTTCTTTCACCGGTACCATTACAAAGCCCTTCAGTGCGCCAAAAACAGCCTTTGAAGCACTGAATAAGCCCTTTAGCATCCTAGTAAGCATATATACTGCTGAACGTCCGGTAACCACTGTAAAGGCAATCAGCAGCAGCGATATCAGTATCACTTTGCTCCCTGCAGCTCCTACTGCTTTAACCAGCAGGACCGAAACAAGGGCACCGCACAAACCCCCTCCTTGCTTTTCCAAACCATAGCGATATGCAATACTTATGTTTTCCCTCATATTTTGAAAAAAGGTCAGGTTATCCCTCACTGCAACAAGCTGGCCGTCTGCTGTAATCAAATGTATCAAGGTAACCCCCGATATATAAAGCAGTATCAGCGATAGTGCTTTGCTCTCGATTTTTATCGGCTGTGTCCGGGCAACGTATAATGCTCCTCCGACAAATAGCAGTATAGGGATACCATAGGCTCCCAATCCGAACAATCCAAAAAAGTAGTCCCTTACCAGGCTTCCAAAAATCCCGGCGGTGCTCTTGTAAAGCCCCATCATTATCAATATTGACACAGCGATCAGGACAATGCCAATAACTTCATATCTTAATTTTTCTTTTTTCTTGTTATTTTTCTTCTTGACGGCCACAATAATCACCTCAAATGTTATTTCTACATGCCTCGAGAAAATCCTCTTAATATTGCCCGATATAAGCCGTGCAATACTAAAAGCGCCATTGGCGCTTCTTAGTACAGATGTTAGTTCACAGATCACAGGTCACAGGTCACAGGTCGCAGATCACCGACCAAGGAATGATGCCGTCAGCCCGATCAAACCAATAGCCCAGCAGTAATAGGAAAAGTAATGCAGCTTGCCTTTGTTCAACAGGTTAACCAGAAATTTTATTGCAATGGTACCTGAGATTGCAGCAGCCAGAATACCGATAAGTATGCCCATGGGGGCTTCCGCCTGCATCGTACTGCCCATGTAAGCCTTTAGCTCCAGCAAGGAAGCTCCGGCTATTGCAGGTATGGACATTATAAAGGAAAACCTGGTGGCAAGCTCCCTGCTAAACCCCCTGGTAAGGCCTGCAAATATTGTAGAACCGGACCTCGAAATTCCCGGAGTAATCGCAAGACCCTGAAACAGGCCTATGAATACGGCATCCTTAACCTCTATATGCTGAGCTTGTTTTCTTCCTCCTTCATACCTGTTTGCAAAAAATACCAGGGTTCCCGTCACCAGAAGCATTAAAGAAACAAGGCTCACTGAGGAAAATGCCTTCTCAAACACATCTCCGAAGAAAACTCCAATTAGTCCCGTAGGTACAGTAGCTGCTATCATCATAACCAGCATATTGCGGTAGGGATTGTTTTTCAAATTAATCCTACGCCTCCTGGTCAAGTCGGATAGGAGCAGAATAAACTCTTTGATTAGCTCACAAATATCCTTGTGAAATACAAAAAAAATTGAGAACAGAGTTCCGGCATGAAGCATAACTTCAAAAAAAATTCCTGTTTCAGTTTTAATATTTAGTATTGCGCTGGCCAGTACAAGGTGTCCCGAGCTGCTAATCGGCAAAAATTCAGTCAGCCCCTGCACAATACCAAGCAAAACAGCTTTAAATAAATCCAATTGTGACGCCCCTTCCAGTTAAGTCTAAAATATTATATCACGATTTCTTTGCATCCTCAATTAATTGGGCAAGCTTATTTATAGCATCCTTCAATCCTCCAACCTCATTAATTATCTTATTATCCACCGCTTCCTTTCCCACGAGTATAGTGCCTATATCGTTTGCCAGCTCATCCGTGGACGTCATTAGAGATAAAAGCTTTTCTTTCTCTATCCCGGAATGACTAGTAATGAACTCGGTGATCCTCTGCTGCATTTTACTGAAATATCTGAATGTCTGCGGCACACCGATAACCAACCCGTTCATCCTGATAGGATGAATTGTCATTGTTGCGGTGGGAGCGATAAAAGAGTAGTCTGCCGCCGTTGCAAGGGGGACTCCGATACTGTGACCTCCTCCAAGAACCAGGGACACCTTCGGTTTTGACAGGCTTGCTATCATTTCAGCAAGGGCTAGCCCCGCCTCCACATCTCCCCCTACCGTATTTAAAAGCAGGAGCAGCCCCTCAATTTCTTTATTTTCTTCTACTGTCACCAGCTGCGGCATTAAATGCTCGTACTTTGTCGCTTTATTCTGAGTGGGCAGTAAAATATGACCCTCTATTTGTCCTATTATGGTGAGGGTGTATATATTTGACTTTAACGGCTGTGGATTGCTGACTCCCAGATCCTTTATGTTTTCCGCAGCCGTTTCTTTTGGCTTTTCCCTTTCTTCTTTATTGGTTTTTGTCTTCAATGTTCTTTTTTTGTCCAAATTTTTATCCTCCCACGGTCTACGGTGATTCATCTATTATTATTGACTTTAAGCGTGAAAATATTATTACTATTCACCTTATTCGAAATTAGCGACCTATAGAGCTTTCCAAGGGATATCATGTCCATCTCCATTCTGTGCCTTGTATTGAAATCATAATAGGCTTGAGCCGGATGCAGCAGAGGGAAATAAATCGCATCATTTATGCTTACGGGTTTTCCCCTATGCTCCTTCAGCGACAGTCTATCCCCGGTCATTATCCTGAGTACGGTGCCCCCCAAGGGGCAGATGACCATGGGTTTTATCCTGCGAAGCTGGCTAACCAAATACGGGAAGCATCTTGAAATATTGAAGTGCACCCTTTCTCCCGGCACCGAAAGAGTACACTTCAGTAAAGCAGTGATATAGATATCATCAATGTCTAAAGATGATAGGTTAATCAGTTCTCTAAGTACCTTTCCACCGGGACCGGTCAGCATGCTTTTTGTTAAGTATGCATACTCCGGAGGTGTCTCACAAACAAATACTACCCTTGCATTAACGTTGCCTTCACCGTGCAGGGGCTTTTCTCCCTTTTCTCTCTCTCTGCACCGTTCGCATCTTTCAATGATTTTGATCAACGTATCCATATAACCCCTCCTTAACCCGATGCTATTATTATTATCAAGGAGGGAAAAATAATTTACTTATCTGCTCAATTTAAACTCATCGTGCAGGGCCATGACTGCCTTTTCAGTATCTTCCGTTTTGATTAGAACGGAAATGGTAGTATAGGAATCCGCAGTTTGAAATACTTTGATTCCCTTAGCGCTCAGAGTTCTGTATATTCTTGCCATTACCCCCGGCACGCCCCTTATTCTGCTTCCGATTACCGTCACTTTACTGCAGTTGCTGTTTATTTCGAATTGCAGTTGCTCTTTCTCAAGCAATGCCTTCACTCTTTCCGTATCCTTTTCATCGATAGTAAACACCTTTTTGTCGGTGAAGATATTTATGAGGTCAATGCTAACACCCATTTCGGCAAGTTTTTCCAGTATACCGTCCTGCATACTGTCGGAGCAGTTTTGATGGTTAATTACTATTTGTGTCCTATCGTGCAGATGGGCTATACCTGTCAGCAAGCCCTGGCTCCCCATATCTATCGTATCCGATTCCCTTCTGATCTCTGTAATCAATGTGCCCGGCGAATCGGAAAAAGTGTTTTTTATCACAATGGGAACGCCGGAACGCATTGCTATTTCAACCGCCCTTGGATGGACCACCTTTGCGCCATAATCCGCCATTTGAAATACTTCGCTGTAGTCCACGCTTTTAATAACCCTAGCATTCGGTACAACCCTGGGATCGGCGGTCATTACCCCATCAACATCGGTATATATCTCCACAAGATGTGCATTAATGGCTTCGCCGATAACAGCAGCGGTTATATCGCTTCCTCCCCGCCCAAGGGTGGTTATATCCCCGTATTCGGTAACCCCCTGGAATCCCGTAATGACTGGTATTCTTCCTCTTTCAATGAGCCTGTATATGTTTTTTGTCTCCACCCTCAGCACGCCGGCATTCCCATAATTATTGTCGGTAATTATTCCTGCCTGCGCCCCCGTTAACGCAGCCGCATCCATTCCCCTTGACCGCAGTTCTGCGGCTAAAATTACTGAAGAAATGGTTTCCCCGCAGGATATTATTAGATCCAACTCCCGTGGGTTTGCCTCTTTAAAAGCGTTTCTTGCAAAATCTATAAGGGTATCCGTTGCATAGGCTTCTCCGCGTCTTCCCATGGCTGAAACCACAACCACAGGAAAGCAGCCCGAAGCCTTTGCAGCAGCGACTTTTTCCACAGCCTTAGCCCTGTTCTCCACTGTACTGACAGAAGTTCCTCCAAATTTTTGCACAATGATTTTCATCTATATCCTCCTCGAACACAAAAAATATAATAGTATATGCTTACTATTATATTAATAATATATTAGTATTTCCATCAGTTGTGCAAAAAAAGCCTTTACCGGAAACCCTTCTTTCTTTTCCTCTCCTCCTGTTCTATTATTATCATATCACTCCCGATTTTTCTTACGTTTTCCCACGGCACCTCAATATAGTCCCTCTCGCTGAAAATCGTAAACCTGTCATCCGGGATGAGTATTTTCACTATTCTGCCATTATCCTCTTCTACGACAAGGTCAGCCTCTGCTACTATTCCTAACCTCTCGCCGGTATTTAGATTTACGATTTCCTTTCCGCCAATTTGGCTCAGCCGCATAGTAATCCCTCCTCTTTATAGTTCGTAGTTCGTAGTTGGTAGTTCGTAGCTGGTATAATTCTATGCGGCTTTTTCAGCTTATATGCCGGTATGTCCAAAGCCTCCCTCTCCGCGGTCGGTAGCTTCAAGGGAGAATACCGGAATAAAGCTGACACTTTCATGTTTACTTATAACCAGTTGTGCAATCCTGTCTCCCCTTTCAACAACATAGCTTTCCTTACCAAGGTTTATCAGGATAACCATTATCTCTCCCCGATAATCACTGTCAATGGTCCCGGGGGTATTTAGTATGGTAACCCCATACTTGGCAGCGAGCCCGCTTCGAGGTCTTACCTGGCCTTCGTACCCCTCCGGTATCTCCAGATAAATACCAGTGGGAATTATCGAATACTCCCCAGGTTTTATTGTAACAGGGGCTTCCACAGCAGCAGGAAGGTCCATTCCCGATGCTCCCTTGCTTTTATACTCGGGAAGGGGTAAATCTCTGGTATTTTTGTTGCGAAAGATTTTTACAGTAAGCATCATACACTCTCCAGCACCTTTAATACATTTTTATTAACGTTGCCCAGAACGGTAACCGCCATCCGTTCAAAATTCAACACATCATCAACGATACTGATAAAACTTTCCATGCTAATCATATCAATTTTTTCCAATATTTCTTCCTGGGTAAATGTTCTATCAAGAAGCAGTTCGGATTTTCCCAATGCTGACATCCTGCTTCCGGTCCCCTCCATACTCAGAATATAATTGCCTTTCATCTGCTCCTTTATCCTGCTTAGTTCGACCTCGGATATACCTTTTTCCTTCAGTTGGATAAGTTCTTCAATGATATACGAAAAGACCTTCTCAAGCTGGGCAGGATTGGTTCCGGCATATATAGTCATAAGGCCGATATCGCTGTATGTTGCGGGATAGGAGTAAACAGAGTACACAAGCCCGAGTTCTTCCCTGATTCTTTGGAACAGCCTTGAACTCATACCACCGCCCAGCAGGTTGTTAAGTGCAAGAAACGAATACAGGTTTTTATCTCTCTGATCCAGGCCTTTAAAACCAAGACAAAAATGCACCTGCTCGGTATCTTTTTTCTTCACCTGATGCCCGAAATTCAGAGAAGGTTCATTTAATACTATCGGGCTCTTCTCCCTTTCTCCCCATTCACCGAAATACACCTTTGCATACTCTACTATTCTCTCAAAATCAGCGTTACCGGCAACGGAAATAACAGTATTATCCGGCCTGTAAAACCGGTTCAGGTACGAAAGTATATCCTCTCTTTTATAAGCCTTGACTGTCTTTTTGGTTCCCAGCACGGGAAAACCCAGAGAGTGTCCTTTAAGGATATTTGCTGCATAAAGGTCGTGCACCAGCTCTTCGGGGTTGTCTTCATACATGTTGATTTCCTCAATAACAACATTCTTTTCCTTCTCAATATCCTTTTCGCTGAATAAAGACCTAAACATCATATCCGATAAAATGTCAAAGGCCAGTTCAAGATGACTGTTTAGAACCTTTGCGTAGTAACATGTACATTCTTTTCCGGTAAATGCGTTTAGCTGTCCTCCGATATTGTCAACTTGCTCGGCAATGTCCTTGGCGCTTCTTGTCTCTGTTCCCTTGAACATCATATGTTCAATAAAATGGGATATTCCATTGTTGAATCTATCCTCATCCCTAGTTCCAGCACCAACCCATATACCTATACTAAGCGACTGCACATAGGGAATCTCTTCAAACACAACTCTCAAACCGTTAGGCAAGGTTTCCTTCTTATAATGCATGTTTGTCCTCCTGTTTTTTGATAACTATTTAATTATATATGCATCACTGTTTATTTTCAATCGAATTTACTATATATTCCAGGGATAAAATCTCATATCCCTGGTTCCGTATTTCCTTAATTATTACAGGAAGAGCTTCTACAGTTTGGTCTGTTGGGTGCATAAGAATTATCCCGCCATTATGAAGCTTGTTAAAAACCCTTTTAATTATTTTATCGGTACCGTCCCGTTTCCAGTCGATTGTGTCTATACTCCACAGGATTACTTTGCACCCAAGTTCTCCGGCAGCCCTTAGCGTGTCTTTATTAAAGGCGCCCGATGGGGGGGCAAAAAACTTTGGCTTGTATCCTATGACCGATTCCAGTTCATCCTGGGTCCTTCTGATTTCCTGCAGGTTTTCTTCATAACTCAACCTTGAATGGTCCCTATGGGAGTATCCATGGTTTCCAATAATGTGGCCACTTTCGGCTATCCTTGCTGTCAGCTCGGGATACTTAGCGGCCCAACGGCCGGTAATAAAGAAGGTTGTAACTATATTTTCTTCCGCCATCACTTCAAGCATGTTTTCTATATATTCGTTGCCCCAATCGACGTTGCAAGTGAAGGTTACGGCTTTTTTTGAATCCGAGCCTGAATAGATAGGTTGACCTGCAAACACCTGTTCTCCGCGGACTCCCGCCCTGAACAGCACAACGGCCAATCCCGAAATGAGTGCCAGAGCCAGGAACAAAGCCAGTGTCAGTCTTAGCCAGGTGGACCGTATGAATATAATTCTCATAAATATATCCCTCCAAAAATTGTCTTAATAATATCTATTCAAGAAAACATCAAAAAAGCAAAAAGGGACGGTTTCTCTTTTTGCTTGAAAAGCAAAAAGCAAAAAGAGAGCCGTCCCTTTTTGCCTATCTTTTGCGTTGGCTATCTATTTTTCGGTTTCATCCCCGTTTCGTTCTTCCTTCGGTAAAGCATCCTTGCGCGACAGGTTAATCCTCCCCTGCTTATCTATTTCTATAACCTTCACAAGAACCTCATCGCCGATCTTCACAACGTCTTCCACTTTTTCCACCCTCTTGTGGGCAAGCTTCGAGATGTGAATCATTCCTTCCTTACCCGGAGCTATCTCTACAAAGGCGCCAAAGCTGGTAATACGCAAAACCTTTCCTAGGTATATCTCGCCAACCTCAACTTCCTTGGTCAAGGCTTCTATTATTTTGACGGCCTTTTCTCCTGATTCTTTGTCAGGAGCTGCAATAAACACTCTTCCATCGTCCTCTATGTCTATCTTGACACCGGTTTCGCTGATTATTTTATTAATCGTCCTGCCTCCGGGGCCAATGATTTCCCTTATCTTTTCCGGGTCAACCAGCATACGGATAATCTTCGGCGCATAGGGAGAAATCTCCGGTCTGGGCTCTGGAATTGCTTCAAGCATCTTGTCAAGAATGTATAACCTTCCCTGTCTTGCCTGCTCCAAGGCCTTTTCAAGGATATCCTTGCCGATACCTGCTATCTTAATATCCATTTGGATAGCAGTAATTCCATTGGCCGTTCCGGCTACTTTGAAGTCCATATCTCCGAGAAAGTCCTCGATACCCTGAATATCTGAGAGAATCGCTACTTTATCCTCTTCTTTAATCAACCCCATCGCTATACCAGCAACAGGTGCCTTGATTGGAACTCCCGCATCCATCAGGGCTAAGGTACTTCCACACACGCTGGCCTGCGATGTAGAACCATTGGAGCTTAGTACTTCGGACACAAGCCTTATGGTATAAGGAAAATCCTCTTCGTTGGGTATCACCGGCTCCAGTGCCCTTTCCGCCAGAGCCCCGTGCCCAATTTCCCGTCTCCCGGGCCCCCTCAAAAATCTGGTTTCACCTACGCTGTACGGAGGGAAGTTATAATGGTGCATATATCTTTTAAATTCCTCTAATCCGAGCCCGTCCAGTATCTGCACATCTCCCATTGCCCCGAGGGTGGCTATTGTCAACACCTGCGTCTGCCCTCTTGTAAACAGGCCTGAGCCGTGGGTCCTGGCTAAGAGGCCGGTTTCGCACGCAATCGGCCTGATTTGGTCTACAGTCCTATCATCGGGCCTTTTTCCCTCTTCTACTATCAGCCTTCTAACCTCTTCCTTCGTTATGTTGTATATGATTTCGCTGATTTCCGCTTCCCGTTCCGGGTAAACCTCTGAAAAATGCTCCAGAGTTTCTTCCTTTACCCTGTCCATGTTATCGTTTCTTTCCTGCTTTTCTAATGTCTGTATTGCTTCTACCATCTTGCCGGTTGCATACTCCCTGACTTCCTTCTCCAGTTCAGGATCGACTTCAAATAGTACTACCTCCATCTTCTCCTTGCCCAGCTCTTTTGCAATTCCTTCTATGAATTCAACGATTTCTTTGATTTTTTCATGGGCGAACATAATGGCGTTCAACATAACATCTTCAGGGACTTCGTTTGCCCCTGCTTCCACCATCATAACCGCCTCTTTTGTTCCTGATACTACCAGGTGCAGGTCGCTTTTCTCCTGTTCCGATATTTTGGGATTCAAGACCAGTTCTCCGTCAACAAGGCCGACAGCAACCGATCCCGTTGGGCCCATAAACGGAATGTCTGAGATTGAAAGAGCTGCCGATGATCCTATCATCGCTGCAATTTCCGGAGAATTGTTCTGATCAACCGACAGGACCGTAGCTATGACCTGTACATCGTTTCTATAGCCCTTAGGAAATAGCGGCCTTATCGGCCTATCAATAAGCCGGGAAGTCAGCACGGCTTTCTCGGTAGGCTTCCCTTCCCTCTTGATAAAGCCTCCCGGTATCTTTCCTACCGAATATAACCTCTCCTCATAATCTACGCTTAAAGGGAAGAAGTCTATACCCTCCCTCGGTTTATCGGAAGCCGTTGCGGTAACCAGGACTGCCGTATCACCATATCTCACCAATACCGCTCCGTTTGCCTGTCCCGCCATTTTCCCCACTTCTATTACAAGTTCTCTGCCCGCAAGGTCCATTTTGAATATTCTCAAATCATAAAGCTTTTCCATAGTTAACCTCCTCTCATATTTCCAGATAATTATTCAGTTTTTCTCAATAAAATAGAGCGGGTTAGCCCGCCCCATGCTATTATTTCCTCAAACCAAGCTGATCCAGTAATTTCCTGTACCTTTCGATATCCTTGCTTCTGAGATAGTTCAGCAACCCTCGCCTCTGACCAACCATCTTGAGCAATCCCCTCCGGGAATGATGGTCCTTTTTGTTGACCTTCAAATGCTCGTTTAGCTGGTTTATTCTTTCGGTAAGAATCGCAATCTGTACTTCCGGTGATCCTGTATCGGTTTCGTGGGTTTTATACTCATCAATGATAATCCTTTTCTTATCCGAGCTAAGCATATTTTCACCTCCTTATTCATTAACCCCTTGAACCAAGCAGAAGGTCGGAGTATCCTTCAACCTAGCACAAGGTTTCGTAACATATTAATTTTATCACAGGAAATGTAGTATTGCAAACAATAACATGGCATGGCATCCATATTTTATTTATTTATATATAGATAGTTTTCCATATATTCAAGGTCTAATTCTAACTGTTTCTTCAATTCCTCCTTATTTTCGAATTTTTTTTCATCCCTTATTCTGTCGATGAATTCGATTTGAATAACCTCATTGTATATTTCTTCGTTAAGTCCCCGTATATTGGTTTCTATAACCATTTTATTACCTGAAAACGTGGGTTTTATTCCGACATTGGTTATACTGGGGAAGCTCGCGCCTCTACAATTAGTGTGTGTTATATAAACTCCCTTCGCGGGCAAAAGGAGGTCTTGGGATAAATCTATATTTGCTGTTGGAAAGCCCATTCCCTTTCCTCTGCCGTCTCCCCTTTTTACTTCTCCTCTTATGAAAAAATTGCCGCCAAGGTACCTGTTAGCCCTTTTTATATCGCCTGAAAGCAGAAGCTTCCGGATCAAGCTGCTGCTTACCACTTCACCGTCCACGCATACGGGGTCAACTACCTCCACCGGTATTCCTTCCCTCTGACCAAAGCCCGTAAGGAACTCTATATCTCCTCTGCCATTATGCCCAAATCTGTAATTGAAACCTACGACTATATATTTTATGGGAAATCTCTTCAAAAGAACTTCCCTTAGAAATTTTTCCGGTTCCATTATCGATAGGTCTTTGGTAAAATCGCACATTTCTATAAAGTCTATTCCAATGCCCTCTATAATTTCCCTTTTAATATCGGCAGGATAGATCAGCGGCAGTTTAGAGTTTTTGTTCAATACATTTTGCGGGTGCTGCTTGAATGTAAAGACCATAGAACTGCAGTTTAATTCTTTACTTTTTTCCTTGAGCCTCTCCAAGAGCGTCCTGTGCCCTAAGTGGACTCCGTCAAAATTCCCTAACGCTACCCCACAGAATCTCTCGTCCATTGCAAAATCTCCTTCTTTTACGTAGTAATCAGTTGTCAAGTTTGTTTAAAACACCTTAACCATCTTTATATGTCTGCCGTCGGTCCTGTCAACAATCATCCCTATGCCTATAAACAAACCGCTGCAATAAATCCGTACTCTTTGGCCCTCTGAATACCTTTCCATGGATGTAATCATATTATGCTGTTTCAGCGGATTTCCATTCAAGGCGTACTTTTTTGAGTCCTCCGCCAGCTGCGCCTTATCCAGATGGAATAAAGCATGGTCAACAGGGAGCAGTACACTGTTTATGCATCCTGAATGTTTCGCCTTCACAACCTCTTCGATAGTAACCGCAGAGTCCATATGAAATCCTCCTGAAGAGGTCCTGACCAGGTAACTCATAACTGCGCCGCAGCCTGCCTTTTCACCTATATCGTGGCAAAGCGCCCTGATATAGGTTCCCTTTGAACACCTCACGTCGAACAGGGCTTTGTCGGGTGCAACCATTTCGACCAATTCTATACTTTCTATGCAGATTTCCCTGGGCTTTCTATCGACTTCCATGCCTTCCCGTGCCAGTTCATATAGTTTTCTGCCCTTGACCTTCAGCGCCGAAAACATGGGAGGCACCTGAATTATTTTCCCTCTAAACGAATGGAGCAGCTGCTCTATCTCCTTCTCATCCAAACGTACCTTTCTCTCCCTTAGAATTGTTCCGTAAATATCCTGGGTGTCCGTGGTTATCCCAAAGGTAATCTCGGCCCTATAGCTTTTAAAATCGTCATTCAGATAAGGTATGGCTTTGGTGGCTTTTCCGATACACAATGGTAAAACCCCGGCAGCTCCAGGGTCCAGCGTACCGGTATGCCCCACTTTTTTCTCCCCCAGTATTCTTCTAATCTCCTGTACTGCCTGAAAGGAAGATGGTCCTATTGGCTTAAGCAAATTTATATAGCCGTCCATTATTGTCGCACTCCAAAAATCTTATCTATTTCACCGAGCACCATTTCAAGGGCTTCGGACAAAGAACCTTTAAGCGTGCACCCTGAGGCTTTTTTATGTCCGCCACCGCCAAATCCTCTTGCGATAGACGATACGTCCACATCATCTTTGGCACGGAAACCTATCCTTACACTATTGTCTTCCACTTCCTTCATCAGTACTGCTATTTCAACACCGGATACATCCCTGCCAAAGTCTATTACATTTTCCAGGTCTCCCTGGGCTGCTCCCGAATCCTCCATCATATCTTTAGTGACCATCATAACCGCAGTCTTTCCCCCGTGAAATATTTTTAAGCTGTTGACAGCCATGCCTAATATCTTCAACTGGGGCAGCGTCCTTTCATGGAATAACCTGGTAATTATCCTGTTTGATTTCACACCAAGGCTGATCAGCTCTCCACAGATTGTATGGGTCACCTGCGTTGTGTTGTCATACCTGAAACATCCCGTGTCAGCAACTATTGCAGTGTAAAGGCAGGTAGCTATGTCCATATCCAGCCTTGCTCCGGTAAGTTTTATCACCTGGTACACTATCTCTGCCGTAGCAGCAGCGTTAGTGTCGACAAGATTTAGGTTGCCGAACATGGTGTTGCTGATATGGTGGTCAATATTTATTACTGTCTTTGCTTTTTCCAGGAGGCAGATGCCGTTTCCCAGCCTGTCTGCATCGCCGCAATCCAGCACTATCAATATATCAAGCGCTGCGGTTATATCGTCTATGCAGGTTATCAATTCCTGCCCGGGAAGGAACTTATACTTATCAGGTATAATATCGTTTTTTATCACCACAGCACTCTTCTTGAGCTTTTTCAAAGCAAGAGCAATGGCTAAAACAGAGCCAACGGCATCACCGTCCGGGTTTATATGTGTAATTACTCCAATGGATTGAGCCTTTTTTAACTCCCGCACAATATCAGACACCATCATTTTTCCGTTTATTCTCCTCGCTCTTTATTACTTTTTCTATCAGCTGGTTAATATAAACGCCGTGTTCAATGGAAGCATCCGAAAAGAATGCTATTTCCGGTACCGACCTGAGCGTCAAACGCCTTCCAAGCTCTCTCCGTATAAACCCCTTTGCCTTATCAAGGGCTATCATAGCATTCTTCTTGACCTCCTCATCGGCCATCATGCTGATAGATGCCTTTGCATAGCTTAAGTCCCGAGTGACATCCACATTGGTAACACTGATAAGTTCCGGGATCCGCGGATCCTTTATTTCGTTTTGCAGTATTTGGCTTAGTTCCCGCTTAATCTCTTCAGAGAGTTTTTCTGCCCTCCTGCTCATTTCCCATCACCTTTCCTTATCTTGGCACCTCTTCGTTGAGATAGCATTCTATTATATCCCCTTCTTTTATATCATTGTAGTTCTGCAGGATGATTCCGCATTCGTAACCCTGCAACACTTCCCTCACATCGTCTTTGAACCGTTTAAGGGAATCAATCTTTCCTTCGTGTACAACAATGCCTTCCCTTATCAGCCTTATGCTTCCGTTTCGCAATATCTTGCCTTCAATTACATAACACCCTGCTATGGTTCCTATGGACGACACCTTGAACAAAGCCCTTACCTCGGCTTTCCCAACAACCACTTCCCTATACTCGGGATCGAGCATGCCTTTTATCGCGGCTTCCATGTCATTTATTGCGTCATAGATAATCCTGTAGGTCCGGACGTCTACATCCTCATGGCTGGCCATTTGCACAGCATTGCTGTCAGGTCTTACATTAAATCCGATGACTATTGCATTGGATGCGGCTGCCAGCATAACGTCCGTTTCTGTTATAGCCCCGACTCCGCCATGTATAGCCTTGATTCTTACCTCGTCATTACTCAGCTTCTCCAGGGACTGTTTTATTGCTTCGACCGAACCATGAACATCAGCCTTTATTATTATATTCAGTTCCTTCACATGCCCTTGCTGAATCTGGTTGAAAAGATCTTCCAGTGAGACCCGTTGTTTTGTTTTAAGCTGGGATTGCCTCAATATTTCTCTTCGTTCTTCAGCAAACTGTCTCGCGATCTTGTCATCCGGTGAAGCATAAAACCTGTCACCTGCTTCAGGAACCTCAGAAAGACCAAGAACTTCGACCGGAGTTGACGGACCGGCTGTTTTCAGCCTTCTTCCCTTATCATCCATCATTGCTCTGGCCTTCCCATATGCTACCCCGGCTACGATTGAATCACCTACACTCAACGTACCGTTCTGAATGAGCACCGTTGCCACGGGACCCCTGCCTTTATCGAGTTTTGCTTCTATTACGGTACCGCTTGCCCTTCTTTCAGGGCTTGCCTTAAGTTCCAGCATATCCGCGACCAGCAATACCATTTCAAGAAGTGTATCTATGCCTTCCCCCGTATACGCTGAAACAGGGACCGCTATGGTTTCCCCTCCCCATTCTTCCAGGAGAAGGCCTTGATCCGCAAGTTCTTGCTTAACCCTGTCGGGATTGGCATTTGCCTTGTCAATCTTGTTGATTGCGACAATCAATGGAACGTTGGCTGCCTTTGCATGGTTTATCGCCTCAATGGTCTGAGGCATAACACCATCATCCGCCGCCACAACAAGGATAGCGATATCAGTGACCTGGGCGCCTCTTGCTCTCATTGCAGTAAATGCTTCGTGCCCCGGTGTATCAAGAAATACTATCTCTCTATCGTTAATGTCTACCTTATATGCACCGATGTGTTGAGTTATCCCTCCGGCTTCCTGTTCAGTCACCTTTGTTTTTCTTATCTTATCCAGAAGGGAAGTCTTGCCATGGTCAACATGGCCCATTACAGTAATAACCGGAGACCTGGGAACCATTTCCCCCTGATGTTCCTCTCCTATGAGGATTTCTTCAAGGGATGGCTTTTTTTCTACAACTACACTTATTCCATAATCTGCCGCTAACCGGGAAGCCAAACTGGAATCAATGCTTTGATTAAGGTTTGCAATTATTCCCGCATTCATTAGTTTCTTTATGAGTTCTGTAGCCGGGACATTCAGCAGCTCCCCAAGCTCCTTAACGGTAATGCTTTCGCCGATCTCCAACTGCTTGTCTTCCGGTTTTTCTTCCTTACGGAGGTCGTTCCTGTCCCTTCTTTTCTCAGAGGATTTTTTTTGCTTTTTCTGCTTAAGATGCTCTGTTTCCCTCTCTACGTTGGTCTTAGACTTCTGCTTTTTTATCTTTACTTTTCCACTGACATCTTCATCTTCCGCATCATCGACTAGATCTATTTGGTCGATTTCGTCATCGTACTGTTCGTCCAACAGTTCTTTCACTGTTTTCCCGTCTTTTTCATCTACCGTACTCATATGATTCTTTACGTCAACCCCTAAATCCGACAAAATGTCAATTAATTCTTTGCTGGATATTTTCAGTTCCTTTGCCAGTTCATATACCCTTGTTTTAGACAATCTTATCACCCCCTGGTTAATATCCCGTACAATTCAACGATTGCACGTGCCATACCGTCATCAAGAACAGCCAGCACCGTCCTTTCTCCTTTGCCAATATGCTTACCCAGCAAAGCCCTTTCCCCAAAGAATATTACCGGAATCCCTCTGCTGCCACCCTTACCTTCAAAAAAGTTTCTGGTATTCACAGCAGTGTCGGCTGCCATAATCACCAGCTTTGCTTTATGGTTAAGCACCGCCGTCTTGCATGCCTCTGCTCCGGATGCCAGTTTTCCCGCTTTTTGCGCCATCCCCAACATTGAATATATCTTTTTTTCTTCATCCGCCATTTTTTAATTCCTCTTCCAGCTGGTCGAATATATGTTCATCTATCCGTATCCCCAATGATTTTTCTATTCTCTTTGTCTTCCTTGCCTTAGCCAGGCAATCAAGGTGAGGACAAATATAAGCTCCTCTACCCGGTTTCTTCCCGGTTTTATCCAGCGAAACATCACCTTCTTTGCTCTTAACCACACGTACCAGTTCCCTTTTGGGCTTCATCTGCTGGCAGCCTAAACAAAGGCGGTTAGGTATCTTTTTTATCCTCAAAACCCATCACCTCTATTCTTCCTCTCCCAGAGCATGCTCATCTTCAATATCTGTCAGTTCAGAGCCATCCTGCACCTGGCTTTCACTTTTTATATCAATTTTCCAGCCTGTAATCTTCGCCGCAAGCCTTGCATTCTGACCTTCCTTTCCTATGGCCAGTGACAGCTGATAATCCTTAACTACGACCTTTGCAGATTTGTCCGATTCGGAAACGCTTACCTTAACCACCTTCGCAGGGCTCAAAGAATTTGCAATGAACTCCTTTACGTCTGCACTCCACTTAATTATATCGATTTTTTCGCCCCTCAGTTCGTTGACAACGGCTTGAACCCTAACACCCTTTGGACCCACACAAGCACCAACGGGGTCAACATTAGGGTCGACCGAATTGACTGCAATTTTCGTTCTTGCACCCGCTTCCCTTGATATTCCCTTAATCTGAACAATTCCATCGTGAATTTCCGGCACCTCCAGTTCAAACAGCCTTTTAACAAGTCCCGGATGGGTCCTTGACACTACAATCTGCGGACCCTTAGTTGTTTTTTTGACCTCGACGATGTATACCTTTATCCTTGAACCCGCGTTATAATCTTCTGCAGGGATCTGTTCGGCAGGTGGAAGCACCGCTTCGATTCTTCCGAGGTCAATCATCACGTTGTTCTTTTCCCAGCGCTGTACCATTCCATTCACAAGTTCATTTTCCCTGTTTATGAACTCGTCATAGATTATCCCCCGTTCTGCCTCCCTTATCCGCTGGACTACAACCTGCTTTGCGGTTTGTGCCGCGATTCGGCCAAAATTCTTTGGGGTTACTTCTATTTCCACGTTATCTCCCAATTCATACTTTGGAGATATCCTTTTGGCTTCTTCCAGACTAATATCTGTCAGCACGTTTTCCGGGTGTTCTACCACTTCTTTCTTCGAAAATACTTTAACATCACCGGTTTTGTTATCTACTATGACATTCACATTCTGGGATGTGCCATAGTTCTTTTTATATGCTGATATCAAAGCAGCGTTTATTGCTTCTATCAGTACATCCTTAGAAATCCCCTTTTCCTTTTCTATTTGTTCCAATGCCTGAATAAATTCTAGATTCATCACCTCTAAACCTCCCTCTATGTAGTTTTTAGTTCGTAGTTGGTAGTTCGTAGATCACAATTCACAGATCACAGGTACTAGATGCTAGGCCTAGATCGCAGTCGGCAGTCTGTTTACTAGAACTTGAAAGCCAATCTGGCCGATGCAATCTTTTCCCTTGGTATTCTTAAGTTTTGCCCCTTAAATTCGATTACAACCTGATCATTTTCCAATCCCACAAGTCTGCCTGAATACTCCTTGCTTCCTTCAAAGGGGCTGTATAGTTTGATGTCAATATCCCTCCCGGTGAATTTCACATAATCCCTGTCCTTCTTCAATACACGGTCCACACCGGGTGATGAAACTTCTAGTATATAACTGTTCTCTATCGGGTCCACCCTGTCGAGTTCATCACTTAAATACTGGCTGACTACTTCACAGTCATCTATCGTGATCCCGCCCGCTTTATCTATGTACACCCTGAGATACCAGTTAGGTCCTTCTTTTAAATATTCAACATCTATCAGTTCGAAGTTGTTTTTGTCCAATACCGGGTTAACCAGTTCCTCAACAATTTCCTCAATCTTTTTTTTACTCATCCCTGCACCTCCCAAATGCACAGCATCTCTAATGTTGTTATATTTCCCATACAGCATGTATTATTATTCCATCAAAGCATACCACTATAACAGCAGGAGTGGGGTTTGACCCACTCCTGCTGCGACAGGTATGTACTTTCCAGAAATAGTATAACATATGGAATTTAACATTACAAGTTTAAAATAGCGAAATCTGGTTGGATGTTGGTAACCCGTGAAGACATCCGTGCTCTTTTAGAATCTCGATAACGGTTTTACTTAGTTTCGCTCTTTCCTGAAGGTCCTCGATGGAAATATAAGCTCCGTTCTTCCTTGATTCTTCAATGCCTGTAGCTGCACTTTCCCCCAAGCCCTGGAGAGAGTTAAACGGCGGTAGCAGCTTTTCTCCAATAATCTGAAATTCCCTGCTTTTGGATCTGTATAAATCAACCGGTAAAAAGCCGTATCCCCTGCAGAGCATTTCTCGGGCAATTTCGAGAATGGTAAGAAGGGATTTCTCCTTCTGCGTCAGGTTGTTTTTCTGGCTTTCAAGTTCTTTTATCCTTTTAGCTACGTTGTTTTCACCGCTAACGATCAGGTGGGCATCAAATTCATCCGCCCTGACCGAGAAGTATGACGCATAAAAGGCAAGCGGATAATGCACTTTATAATAAGCAATCCTGAAAGCCATTGTTACATAAGCGACCGCGTGCGCCTTTGGAAACATATATTTTATCTTGTTGCAGGCATCAATATACCACTGGGGAACTCCGGCCAGCTTCATGGCCCTAACGTCATCCTCCTCAAGCCCCTTTCCCTTCCTCACCCTCTCCATAATCTTGAAGGAGTGCTTGGGATCCATCCCCTTTTGAATTAAATAGATCATTATATCATCCCGGGTTGATATAACTTCTTTCAGAGTACAGGTACCATCCAGTATCAAATTCTGGGCATTGTTCAGCCATACATCGGTACCGTGGGACAAGCCGCTTATTCTTACCAGTTCCGCTATAGTAGTGGGCTTGGTGTCCTCCAGCATCTGCCTTACGAACTTTGTTCCAAATTCAGGTATGCCGAGGCTTCCAACGCTGCAGCCGATATCCTCACAGGATACACCCAATGCATCGGGCTTGCTGAATATGCTCATTGTTTCTTTATCATCCAGAGGTACTGTCCTGGGGTCCTTACCTGTAATAGTGTGAAGCATCTTCAGCATTGTGGGGTCGTCGTGCCCCAGAATATCCAGTTTCAACAGCCTGCCGCTTAGCGCATGATAATCGAAATGTGTTGTAATGACTTCTGAATTCATATCATCGGCAGGTTTCTGAACAGGGGTAAACTGGAATATTTCCATGTCCGTCGGAACAATCATGACCCCTCCAGGATGCTGGCCGGTAGTACGTTTTATTCCTGCGCAGCCCTCGACAAGCCTGTTTATTTCAGCGTTATGGACTACAATGCCCCTTTCTTCTATATAGTTTTTCACAAAACCGTAGGCCGTTTTATCGGCTAAGGTACCTATCGTTCCGGCACGGAAAACGTGGTTTTGGCCAAACAGCTCTTCAGTATACCTGTGAGCCCTGCTCTGGTACTCACCGGAAAAATTCAGGTCTATATCCGGCTCCTTGTCACCCTCAAACCCCATGAATACCTCAAAGGGTATATCAAAGCCCAGCTTGTCAAGCGGTTTTCCACAGTACGGGCAGTCTTTGTTGTCCAGGTCGGCCCCGGCACCCACTTCTGTGCCGGTATAGAATTCCGAATATTTACAGTGCGGGCACAGGTAATGCGGCGGAAGGGGGTTGACCTCCGTTATCCCGCTCATCGTGGCCACAAGGGATGATCCTACCGATCCCCGCGAGCCTACAAGATAACCGTCTTCCATGGATCTGGAAACAAGTCTTTGGGCTATAATGAACATTACAGCATAACCATTATCTATAATGGCTTTCAATTCCCTGTCCAACCTTTTACTTACCATTTCCGGCAGGGGCTTACCATACTGTTCCTCTGCCCTTTCCATTGTAATCTTTCTCAATTCATCCTCTGCTCCAGGAATTTTGGGCGCATAGGTCTCCAGCGGGACAGGCGTGAGCGCCTCCACCAGTCCCTCAATCATTCTCGGATTCTCGATTACAACCTGTTTGGAGAGTTCGCTGCCGAGATACTGGAATTCATCCAGCATCTCCTGCGTAGTCCTCAGGTAAAGCGGCGCCTGTCTATCAGCATCCTCAAATCCCTTCCCGGACATTATAACCCGTCTGAACACCTCGTCCTCGGGTTCGATGAAATGCACATCCCCCGTAGCAACCACCGGAATGCCCAACTCCTTGCCTATGCTGCAAATTCTGGAGTTTATCTGTTTCAGCTCCTCCTCGTTCTGGACAGAACCGTTCTCTATCAAAAAGTAATTGTTACCGATCGGCTGTATCTCAAGGTAATCATAGAAGCCGGCAATCCTGCGCAGTTCAGCATTGTTTTTCCCCTCTATGATGGCCCTGTATAATTCTCCGGCTTCGCAGGCACTGCCTATCAGCATTCCTTCCCTGTATTCTTCCAAAAGGCTTTTGGGGATTCTGGGCTGTTTATGAAAAAAATCCAGATGGGATTTTGAAATCACTTTATACAGGTTTTGCAGCCCGTTCTGGTTCCTTGCCAGTATTATTACGTGGAATGCCTTTGAGCTGCTTACTTTTAGCTCCTGCCTGTTTATTCTGTTGACTTCCCTCAGCTCTTTTATTCCCATTGATTTTAATAGTTCTATGCATTTTTTAAGTATACCGGCAGCTGCCAGCGCATCATGATCAGCCCGGTGATGGTCCTCCAGTTTAACCTTCAGGTGTCTGGCAACTATATTCAGCCTATGGGACTTGAGTTCCGGAAACAGCATCCGGGACAGCCCCAGGGTATCCAACACAGTATTATTTAGTTTTATACCTAAATTTGCAGCCTTTTCCCTGATAAAGCTCACATCAAAGGATGAATTGTGGGCCGATAAAATGCCATCTCCGGCAAAATCCAGGAATGCGGGAAGCACTTCTGCGATTGTTGGGCAACCCCTCACCATTTCGTCTGTGATGCCTGTAAGCTCAGTAATCTTCTCGGGTATAGGGACACCGGGATTCACCATGCTGTGAAACCGGTCTACTATGGAACCGTTTCTCAACTTTACAGCGCCGATTTCGGTAATTTCATCCCTGGAAGGGTTCAGTCCGGTGGTTTCGATATCAAATACCACTATGTCATCGTCCAGGGTCCGCCTTCCGTCCCCTGTAAACACCTCAATCAGATCATCCACAAGATATCCTTCAACGCCGTAGATTACCTTTATCCCTTCCTTTTTTGCGTGTTCATAGGCCTCCGGGAAGGCCTGAATTACTCCATGGTCGGTAATTGCAATAGCACCGTGCCCCCACTCAGCAGCCTTTTTAATGAGTCCTTTTACCGAAGCCACTCCATCCATAGCGCTAAACTTTGTGTGAGCATGCAGTTCTATCCTCTTTTCCTGTGAATCGTCCCGTCTAACGGGTTTAGGTACCTTTACGATGCTTTTACCCACTACGATGGTTTCCCTCACATATTTATTGTACTGGCTTTCCCCTTTAACCCTCACCCTGCTGCCGGGCTGAAGCTTGGCTTGGATGTCATTCCTGGAGTTCTTATCGATGAACACCCTTACCTCGATTGAATCATCATAATCGGTTATAAATATCGACAATACCCTTGAATACCTTTCCGAATTGATCTCTTTGCTTTCAATCTTAAAGATGTCACCTTCTATAATTACTGTTCTGGCGTCCTGTACTACCTGCGATATGGGCTGAGGCTCACCCTTTATCGGTTTGCCTATCAGCACCTCTTCCGAGAGCCCGCTTTCATTCTTCCTGTTCTTCTTAATAATATTTTTTACTTCCTGCATCTCAAGGCTGTCTCTCTGCTCTTCAAATCTTTTCTCTCTCAGCAGCCTGTCACCCTTGTCCTCCCATGAGAGCGCCACATCCAATTCCATATTTCCAATGGCATAAATCATTTTTGAAGCCGCCTTTGCAAAATCCTTATTCTTCAAGGTGTGATACGCCATTTCATTGTCAAAGACAATCTCCAGCCTTTTCCCCGCGACACTATATGTACAGTTATCCAACCACGCAGTGTATGCAGGAAAAAACTTCTTCCCCACTTGAATAAAGAGCTCCCAGTTGTCCCTCAAAAGCTCTTTTTCGTCCGTATATATACGGCTCCTTATCAGATTTATCTCAAGGCCTCTCTGTAAGGAAAAGCGGTCCGAAATGTCCTTAATAATTTTCTCTTTCTCAACAGTGTCCGGGTTAAAGTCTGCAAACACCGTAAGTTCATTTTTTTGCCTGTTCACAATTACCTTTTTTATCCTGCAGTATCCCGTCTTCATTAGACCCGCTGACCTCCTGTCATCTCGCATCAACAATCTGTTTGACACCTTCCACGCCGCTTATCAGCTGAAGTACATCTTCCCCTTTCACCCTATCCGGAAGCTTCAATAGGAGATTGATTTCAATAGTACCCTCATCCACTTCAATCATTTGCACATTCTTAATAGAAATACCTTTGTTTCCCAGGGCACTGCCTATAAGACCCAGCTGTCCGGGTTTATCCTGAGCCCTGATAGTAAGCGCGTAGTTATTTTTCCTTTTAATTAGCCTTTTTTCTATTTCGGTAACCATTGTCAGCGTTATTACCATCGCTGCCGTTACCATTATTGCTCCAATATAAAATCCTGCTCCCACAGCAAGCCCTATACAGGCAACAGCCCATAATCCCGCAGCGGTTGTCAAACCCCGTATGGACGCGCCCTCCTTCAAAATTGTACCGGCCCCTAAGAATCCGATGCCGCTGATCACCTGGGCCCCCAGCCTTGCCGGGTCCATGCTTGTTTCGAACTTGTATTGCTCAAAAAGATGAAAGGAAACCAGCATTACCAGTGTTGATCCCAGGCAAACCAAAATATGCGTCCTTAAGCCTGCCGGCCTGTTCCCGAACTCCCTTTCCATTCCAACAATCCCGCTGAGAACGAACGCCATGGTAACCCTAAGCAAAACCACTTGCCACGACAACATTTTTTCCACCTATCCTCTCAAAGCTTTAACTATGTCCCAGTACATTTTCATTCTTTCCGCAAACCCCTTTATAAGCCCGAGCTTTTCCTCTTTCATTACGTGGGATACCTCCTCCAATGGTACTTCCTTAATCCGCACGCCATTTTTATGGACATACCGTGTTAGTGCGATTTCAACTCCATAACGGCTTATTTCAAGCCCGTTTATGCTCTCAAGAACTTCTCTTCTTATTGCCCTTTGGCCGGACAAAAAAGGAGCCACCTTCTGCGCCAGATCGGTAGTCAGCCTGCCGTTGGCAAATATCCCGACCGTCATATCACAATCTCCCTGTATGACGGGGTATACCAATGCATCAACCTGCTCCGGGTGCAGTCCGCAAAGGTCCGCATCCAAAAACAGGATGATTTCCGAATTGCAGTTCTCAAACCCACGGCAGAGGGCTCCACCTTTCCCCATATTCTTATCATTACGAATCACTTCAACACCCATTTTCTCGGCAACCTGAGTGGTTCCATCGGTCGACCCGTCGTCCACAACAATTATTCTGTCAACATAGTATGATTTATTCACTGCATCGAGCACCTTGCCTATTCTCTCTTCCTCATTGTATGCCGGTATCACAGCGGTGACTTTCATTCTTTTACCTCCCAGCGTAGCAACTGTAGTTTGTAAACCTCAGGTACTAGATCACAGATCATAGATACTAGCCACTAGCCACTGATTTTCTGGTCACTGACCACTGTCCACTGATTTCTGTCATCTGGTAACTGATAACTACTCATATATTACCACATTTTCTCCATTTTAAAAAAACAAAAGGTGGAATTTCTTCCACCTTAATATGCCCTCGCGTAGTATGCCATCTTTTCTGCCTTTTCACCACAAACGACGCATGCTTCCCCCAGTCTCTCCTGTTCAAAGGGCAAGCACCGCGTTGTAGCGCCTGTTTTTGCCTTTATTTCAGCTTCACATGCAGGATTGCCGCACCACATGGCCTTTACGAAGCCCGGCTTTTTCTCTATAATATCTTTTAACTCTTCAAAGGTCAGGGCTACATGGGTATTTTCCTCCCGGAACCTTAATGCTTTTTTGTAAATGTTATTATGAATATCCTGCATTAGTTTATTCAGGTTTTCTACTATGCTGTCCAGGGACATTTCCGCCTTTTCTCCGGTATCCCTCCTGACAACCACCGCCTGATTTTTCTGTATATCCCTCGGACCTATTTCCAGCCTTACCGGAACACCCTTTAATTCCCACTCGTTAAATTTCCATCCCGGGCTATAGGTATCCCTGTCATCAAGTTCCACTCTGAAGGTCTCTTTGAGTACGCCATACAACTCCTGTGCCTTTTCAAGGACTCCGTCTTTGTGGTGGGCGATAGGCACTATGACCACCTGGTAGGGTGCAACCTTAGGCGGGAGAACCAGACCCCTGTCGTCACCGTGCACCATGATAACCCCGCCAACCATCCTTGTGGAGGTTCCCCATGAAGTCGTCCATACATACTTAAGCTCTCCATCCCTATCCAGGTACTGAATATCGAATACCTTTGCAAAATGCTGTCCAAGGTTGTGGGAAGTTCCTGCCTGAAGGGCTTTACCATCAAGCATCAGGGCTTCCATTGTATATGTCCTCAAGGCGCCTGCAAACTTTTCCTTTTCAGATTTTTTTCCGACAATCACAGGAATGGCAAGAACATTCTCTGCAAATTCCCTGTACACTTCAAGCATTTTCAGCGTTTCTTCTTCCGCATCGTTTTCATTGGCATGGGCTGTGTGCCCCTCCTGCCAGAGAAATTCTGAAGTTCTCAGGAACGGCCTGGTGCTTTTTTCCCATCTCACCACGTTGCACCATTGGTTATACAGCACCGGGAGGTCCCGGTATGACCTAATCCATTTTGCGTACATGCTGCAGATTATCGTTTCAGAAGTCGGCCTAACCGCTATCCTTTCCGCAAGCTCCTCTTTTCCTCCCGCGGTTACCCAGGCAACTTCCGGGGCAAATCCTTCTACGTGTTCGGCTTCCTTCTGCAGTAAGCTCTCAGGTATAAACAATGGGAAATATGCATTTTTATGACCCGTTGCCTTAAATCTCTGGTCCATTTCCCTTTGCATGTTTTCCCATATTGCATAGCCGTGTGGTTTGATTACCATACAACCCTTTACGGGAGAATAATCAACCAAATCAGCCTTCAGTATAACATCTGTGTACCACTGTGAAAAGTCTTCGCTTTGCTTTGTAATGTGAGATACAAATTCGTCCTGCTTAGACACCAATTCCACTCCTTTCGAAAATAAATAAACCTCCCTCCCAAAGGGACGAAGGATATTCCGCGGTACCACCCTTTTTGGCTAATGGCCCTCTTTATGATGATAACGGTGTCAAACCGTCCTTCTGGACAACTCCGGGGCGGGTTCACAGGTTGAGGCCAGGAGTTCCCACCTTTTCTCCCTCTCTTGCGGCCGGTCCCCTAATACTATTCCCCTTCAAAGCTGTTAAAAGCTAGTATTCTCATTATATAAACCTTATATTACATAAGATTTATTGATTTGTCAATATTTATCTATCTCTTCCAAAAGTGCGCTCACCAATTCTCCTTCTTTCACCCTCCTGATAATCATGCCATTTTTGAATATCAATCCCTTCCCCTTCCCCCCGGCAATGCCTAAATCCGCATTCTTAGCCTCTCCCGGACCATTTACGGCACAGCCCATAACCGCAACCTTAAGGGGCTTTTTAATTCCCCGTACGGCATCGTTCACCTCCTGGGCAATTTTCACCAATTCTATTTCGCACCTTCCGCAGGTCGGACACGAAATAACCTCAACTCCTTCATTGTACAATCCTACCGCCCTCAATATTTCCTTGCCGACCTCAACTTCCTTAACCGGGTCATCCGTCAGCGAAACCCTAATGGTGTCCCCAATCCCTTCCATCAGCAAGCTTCCTATGCCTATTGAAGACTTGACCGTACCGGCGGTAAAGGTTCCTGCCTCTGTTACACCCAGGTGCAGCGGGTAGTCCACCTTATCCGCTATAATCCTGTACGCTTTGACGCAGTTAAGCACTTCCGACGCCTTCAGGGATATCTTGATTTGATAAAAACCGAGTTTCTCAAGGATGCTTACATGCCTTAAGGCGCTTTCCACAAGAGCCTCTGCGCTTGCCTGCCCGTATTTGTCCAGGATATCCTTTTCCAGAGAGCCGCTGTTAACACCTATCCTTATGGGTATGTCGCTGTGCTTTGCCGCTTTAACGATTTTCTCGACCCTGCTTGTTGAACCAATATTGCCAGGGTTTATTCTTAACCCGCTGACCCCATTCTCAATCGCTTGAATTGCAAGGTTATAGTCATAGTGAATATCTGCAATAACGGGTATTTGAACCATCCGTACAATATCTTTTATTGCGTTTGCCGCGGACTTATCCGGAACCGCTATACGGACAATATCGCATCCCGCATCTTGCAGTCGGCGTATCTGATCCACCGTAGCCTTTATATCGCTTGTCTTTGTGTTTGTCATTGACTGAACTGTAACAGGACTTAACCCTCCAACAGGAACACCGCCCACATGAATCAGTCTGCTCTTTCTTCTCATGCCGCTCCCTCCCGTCAGAAGAGATTAAATCGTATTATATCTTTATAGGTAACCATAATCATCAGCAAAATCAACAGTATGAAACCGATAAAATGAATCAGGCTTTCCTTTTCAAGATCAACGGGTTTCCCTCTTAGAGCTTCCAGTATTAGGAATACCAGTTTGCCTCCATCAAGGGCGGGTATGGGTAACAGGTTTATTACACCAAGGTTCAGGCTGAGCAGTCCGGCAAGGAACATCAGGTTGAGCAAACCCGTTTTCGCCGCTTCGCTCACAAGGTGAATCATGCCGACGGCCCCAACAATCTCGCTGGTCGAGGCCCTACCGGTTACCAGCTCAGCTAGATATGTTACCATAAGACCTATTATTGCGAAGCTTCTCTGCGCTCCTGTTACCAATGCATTGACCGGATTCTTCCTGTACGATGGCGTAATGCCTATCACCTTTTGCCCCGTTTCTGCATCTTCGACGGGCATAATGTTGAAGGTGAGCCGACTGCCTCCCCTTTCCGCCTCGACTACCAGCGTTTTGTCAGCGGATGTGGATATTGCCGCCTGCAGATCTTCCCATGTTTCTATTGGTTCACCGTTTATTTCAACTATCCTGTCTCCGGGCATCAGGCCGGCCTCTTGTCCGGGATAACCTTCCCTGACTGCACCTATGGTTGTCGTAGGTGTTCCTATCATAAAAAATATTAAGCTGAATAAAACTATCGCCAGCATGAAATTCATGATGGGTCCGGCAATGATTATTCCCATCCTGTTTCTAAGGGGCTGGTTCTGATAGGATCCTTCGCCTTCCGCCGCTTCTTCTTCTCCGAGCATTTTTACATATCCACCTATGGGAAACGCCCTTAACGAATACTTTGTTTCCTTTCTGCCCCATGATATAATTTTCGGCCCCATCCCGATGGAAAACTCCTCTATAAGGACACCCGACTTCTTTGCTACAATGAAATGCCCGAATTCATGGGATACTACCAGCAGTCCAAATATCAAAATTGAAAAAATTGCGGTAGCCATCAACCTGCACCTATCCTTTCTATGATTCTTTCTGCCTCTTTCCTGCTCCACTCGTCCCAATACAGTATTTCTTCCATATCATACTCCGCGACGGTATTGTGTTTTTCCATTACCCTTCGTACAACTTCCGGTATAGATGTGAACTGTACGTGTCCCCTCAAAAAACCTGCCACCGCCACCTCGTTGGCGCCGTTCAATACCGCCGGCATTGTTCCGCCTTCTTCCAGAGCTTTATATGCCAGTTCCAGGCAGGGAAAGGTGTGGGTATCCGGAGCGAAAAATTCCAGTTTGCCCGCTGCAACCGGGTCGTATCTCGGAAATTCATTTTCTCTTCTTTCAGGGTAAGTCAATGCATGCTGTATCGGAATTCTCATATCCGGTGTGCCTAACTGGGCCAGTACTGCACCGTCGACAAACTCAACCATTGAATGAACTATACTCTGAGGATGAATAACCACGTCTATATTCTCAGCCTGTATGTCAAAAAGCCACCTGGCTTCTATTACTTCCAAACCCTTATTCATGAGTGTGGCAGAATCCACTGTGATCTTTCTTCCCATCTTCCAGTTCGGATGTCTCAAAGCATCCCTTACAGTTGCACTTTGCATGTCAGCTGCAGTTTTCCCAAAGAAAGGACCGCCGGAAGCTGTCAGGATAATCCGTCTGACCTGCTCCAACGGCGTACTGCCTATGCACTGGAAAATCGCCGAATGCTCGCTGTCAACGGGTATTATTCTCACTCCGTAATTCTTCGCTTCATCCTTTATCAGACGGCCGCCCGCAACCAGGGTTTCCTTGTTTGCCAATGCTATATTCTTACCAGACCTGATTGCCCATAGAGTGGGGAGGAAGCCGGAGATCCCCACCATACCGTTTACCAGTATATCAGCATCGTCATCAGCCGCACACCGGAGGATTCCTTCTTCCCCGCCGTAAACTTGAATATTCAGACCAGCCAGTTGGCTTTTTAGTTTAGCCGCTTTCTCCGTGTTCCGTAAAGCAACCATCCTGGGTTTAAACTCAACAGCCTGTTCAAGCAGAAGTTCCATGTTTTCCCCAGCGGCGAGGGCTGTTACGGCAAATATATCTCCATTGCACCTGATTACATCAAGGGACTGCTTCCCTATCGAGCCTGTTGAACCCACAATTGAAACCCTTTTCACCGTTTCGTCTCCTCACGCAAAATTATTACTAGTTCGCAGTTCTTAGTTTGCCCGCCGAATGAAAATAAATTAAAAAAAGATCTCTATATACCAGTATACTATCGGTGCCGTAAAGAGTATGCTGTCAAACCTATCCAGGATCCCGCCATGACCGGGAATTATATTGCCGTAATCCTTTACCCCAGCATAACGCTTGATTAACGATGCTGACAAATCCCCTAGCTGTGCAAAGGCTCCGCCTAAAATCCCCAGAAGCACGTAAAAAAAAGGCCTGAAATCAACCCCGTAATACACAAACGCCGTATAACCTAATACCATTGATCCGATTATACTTCCCATAAGCCCTCCAAGGGCACCTTCTACGGATTTATTGGGGCTAATTGAAGGGCATAGTTTATGCTTTCCCAGGTTTATTCCAACAAAATACGCAGCAGTATCTTCCGACCACGCAAGCACAAACACCAGCCAGAAAAAAATCACGCCGGATTTTCCTATGTATATTTGAAGTAAAATATTAAGCAACAAAGCCACGTAAACAATTCCCAGCAGCGTTATTCCAAGCTCGATAACCCGTGCCGACTTCTTCAATATCATGATGACGAAGCAAGTCATTATACAGCCTACCAGCACTATTGGAACGGTATTAGCCGCACCCTTTCCCATAACTCCTGTTGCAATGATTATCAGCGCACCCGAAACCATGCCTGTAATACTAAATGGTATAAGACCCATTTTCTTGAATGCGTTGTAGAACTCCCATAGCCCAATGAGCGTCACAACAGACAAAGCAATTGTCAGTGCAGTCCTGCCCATAAAGATAATAAAGATTATTAACGGAATACCCAATACAGCGCTAACAATTCTTATCCACACACTACAACCCTCCGTATCTTCTGTCCCGTCTATAATAATCATCTATTGCCCTCTGAAAATCCTCCGGAGTAAAATCGGGCCAGTAGCAATTGGAAAACCAGAGTTCAGAATACGCTATCTGCCACAAAAGAAAATTGCTTATTCTTAACTCTCCGCTGGGCCGGATAACAAGGTCAGGATCGGGTATTCCTGCTGTATAAAGATAACTCTCAATCATCCTGTCGTCTATTTGAGCTGCATCGATTCTTCCTGAAGCAGCATCATCAGCTATCCTTTTTACCGCCCTTACAATTTCATCCCTACCCCCATAGTTGACAGCAACCGATAGGTGCAGCCCCTTGTTCTTTTCTGTGGCAAGTATTGCTCTTTCAAGGCTTGCTCTAACGTTCCGGGGCAATGATTCTAAGTCACCGATAACCATTAGTTTAACGCCGTTGGCCTTGAGTTCTTCCAACTCTTTCTCTACAAATTCAATCAATAAGCCCATGAGGCTGTTCACTTCTATGGATGGTCTCTTCCAATTCTCTGTGGAAAACACATAAAGGGTTAAGTACTCCAAGCCGATTTCACCCGAGTACTTGATTATTTCTTTTAGCGCAGCAACCCCTGCCCTATGACCCTGTATTCTTGGAAGGCCCCTTTCGGTCGCCCATCTTCCATTACCGTCCATTATTACCGCCACATGCCTAATATCATTTCTTTTTATACTCATAGATATCTCCATTTTAACTTACTACCAATTCAGTTTTCCCATCTCTGTTTCTCTGGCAAATAACCCTTTCTTCCCGCAGGTAATCCTCCAGTGCGATATTAGCCTTTGTCTTTATTATTTCTACTCTTTCCGCTCCATTCAGCTTTAAAACCTCAAGCGCTCTTTCTGTAGTATAGCATACCACTATGGGCAGGCCCATGCTACACCTCCATAATTTCCTGTTCTTTTTTCGCAACGACCTGGTCTATGTTCTCCACATATCTATCAGTTAACTTTTGAACCTCATCCTGGGCCTTCTTCTCATCATCCTCCGTAATATCACCGTCTTTTTTCATCCTCTTCAATTCGTCGTTAGCGTTTCTTCTTTCGTTTCTGATTGCTACCTTTGCCTCTTCCCCGTACTTCTTTACCAGCTTTACCAATTCCCTTCTTCTTTCTTCCGTCAACTGAGGTATTACCAGTCTGATGATTCTTCCATCGTTGCTCGGGTTCAAACCCAGATCCGATTTTAGTATTGCCTTTTCTATATTTCCCAAAGCAGTGCTGTCGTAGGGCTGAATAATCAGCAATCTGGCTTCGGGCGCCGACAGTCCGGCTATTTGATTAAGAGGCGTAGGCACTCCGTAATACTCCACCATTACCTTGTCCAGAAGTGCAGGATTGGCTCTCCCCGCACGTATTGTTGCAAGTTCCTCCTCAAGGACCTTCACAGTTTTTTTCATCTTTTCTTCGGTTTCCTTATGTATTTCCAAAAACACTATTATCCCTCCTCGATATATGTTCCAATTTTTTCCCCTAGGATTACTTTTTTGATGTTATCGGGTTTGTCAAGACCAAATACAATAATCGGTATCCTGTTGTCCATGCAAAGAGATGTTGCAGTGCTGTCCATTACTTTTAATCCCATCCTCAGTACATCAATATAGTTTAGCCTGTTGAATTTCTGGGCCTCCGGGTTTTCCATAGGATCCGAATCGTAGACTCCGTCAACCTTCTTCGCTAAAAGTATCACTTCCGCATCAATCTCCGCTGCCCTGAGCGCGGCAGTGGTATCTGTTGAAAAGAATGGGTTCCCGGTTCCCGCAGCAAAAATCACCACCCTTTTTTTCTCCAGATGTCTTACAGCCCTTCTTCGTATATACGGTTCAGCAATCTGCCTCATTTCAATGGCTGTCTGCACTCTTGTTGCCACGTTCCGATTTTCCAGCGCATCTTGCAGAGCGAGAGCATTAATCACCGTCGCAAGCATTCCCATGTGGTCGGCGGTAGTCCTGTCCATGCCTTTTCCGGCTCTGCCCCTCCAGATATTACCGCCTCCGACAACAACAGCCACTTCAACTCCTAAATCCACGACTTCCTTTATCTCATGAGCAATCTGGCTGATGGTTTCAAAGTTTATTCCGAACCCCTGAGGTCCGGCCAACGCTTCCCCGCTTAGCTTGAGTATAATTCTATTGAACCTGGGACCCTGCATAATTTTACCTCCACTCTAATTAGATTCTATCTTGCCGCAAAAAATCCTTTATTTTTAATGGGACACCTAGGTGTCCCATTAAGTCTTATTGGTTTATTTGCTTCATTACTTCATCGGCAAAATTATCTTCCCGTTTTTGCAACCCTTCACCCTTCTCGTATCTTGTGAATCTTCTAATGGAAATGTTCTCTCCAAGCTTCGCAATGGCTTCTGCCAGTATATCTTTCACGGTTTTTTCCGGGTCCCTTATATAAGGCTGTTCGAGTATGCATACCTCTTTATAGAACTTTTCCAATCTTCCTTCAACCATCTTTTCAATAATCTTTTCCGGTTTTCCTTCGTTCAGAGCCTGCTGCCTAAATATTTGTTTTTCATGCTCTATTACTTCTTCCGGCACATCTTCCCTTTTTACATACTGGGGACTGGATGCTGCTACCTGCATTGCCAGATTCTTTGTCAAATTTTTAAAATCATCGGTCTTGGCAACGAAATCGGTTTCGCAGTTAACCTCGATTAAAACCCCTATCCTTCCACCCATATGTATATAGGAATCAACAATACCCTCCGCTGTAATTCTTCCAGCTTTTTTTGCGGCAGCGGCCAATCCTTTCTCCCTCAACTGGTCAATAGCTTTTTCCATATCCCCTTCGGTTTTTTCCAGCGCCTTTTTACAATCGAGCATTCCCGCACCGGTTCTTTCTCTCAGTTCCTTTACCATCGCTGCTGTTATCATATCGCTACCTCCTCTATCTAGTGGTCAGTGGCCGGTGATCAGTGGCCAGAAATTCAGTCAACAGTTACCAGTTGCTAGTTGCCAGCGTCCAGTGGTTAGTGGTTAGTGTCTAGCACCTAGTACCTGTGATCTGTGAACTATGAACTACGAACTATAAAAAGTTAAAGGTAAGGGCGAACCCTTACCTGTTTTACTCCTCTGTGATTTGTTCGCCCTGCCTAGCTTCAAGGACAGCATCGGCAATTATTGAAGTTATTAGCTTGACAGCTCTTATTGCATCGTCGTTTCCCGGTATTACGTAGTCTATCTCGTCCGGGTCGCAGTTTGTATCTACAATTCCCACTATTGGTATACCCAGTTTTTTTGCCTCTGATACTGCGATCTTTTCCTTCCTGGGGTCTACTACGAACAATACCCCGGGAGGTTCCTTCATATCCTTTATCCCGCCCAGGAACTTCTCCAGTTTCTCCATCTCATGCCTGAGCTTGATTACTTCTTTCTTGGGCAGCAGATTAAATGTACCGTCCTCTTCCATTACATTGAGTTGATGCAGCCTGTCCACTCTTCTCCTTATCGTTTTGAAGTTAGTCAGCATTCCGCCCAGCCACCTGTGGTTCACATAGGGCATTTCACATCGTCTGGCTTCTTCAACTATGGATTCCTGTGCTTGTTTTTTTGTTCCGACAAATAGAAGTTTTTTATTTTCCTCAACTACGCTTTTGACGAACTCATATGCTTCGTCAACCTTTTCGACAGTTTTCTGGAGGTCAATTATATATATGCCGTTCCTCTCGGTAAATATATATTTTGCCATTTTGGGATTCCATCTTCTGGTTTGATGCCCAAAATGCACACCTGCCTCCAACAGTTGTTTCATACTGACTACTGACATTTTTACACCTCCTGTGGTTTTCGGCCTCCACCTTCTTCATCGGAACGAACAGCCTATGGCACCAGTTCCCTCTTCCAAAGGTGTGTGTTATAGTTTTGCCGTCATGTAGTATACCATAGTTCCTATTAATTAGCAATATAATTATTTATTAGGACATTCTTAAATGTCCTTTCTTCCCGTTATTATTGCTATAATCCGGTCTAAATCCGATCCCTTTTTCACTCTAAACTCTCCTGCTCTTATCTTTTTATCCAGCTCCAGTTCAGCTATTCTATCTTCAAAATCTTTGATATTTTCAATCAGTCCTAATTCGGATAATAAAACGGCTACATTGTGGCTTCCTATTCCTGTAGGTATTGAAACGTCTACGTATTCACAAACTTCTTCCGGGTCATTTTCCTCTGATCCATCCATAATTGCCACATTCTTATTATTGTCGTCGGCAATGCTATTATTCACAATGCTTTCCGGATTTATGAAATCGTCAACTGTATCAATTTTCTCAGTTTTAACATTCATACCTGAAAATAAGGAAGAAACGATTAGTCCGATACCGATTCCAAGTATCAAGTATTTAAATGGTCTTTTCATTGCCTCTACCACCTTGTCCCGCTAACTTAAGTATCAATTCCACTTCACCTATACCTATACCCAAATGACTGGCTATCCGGGATGGAGGCATTCCCTCCCTGTTCAGCATTATTACCTTTTCTTGCCTTGTTTCACCGCTTTCCATAAACGGCTCAGGTTTTTCCTGCCCGCTTTTTGGTTTGCTTGCTGCCAATCCTTCCAGTTCTTTATATATATCCATCATACTACTATACTTTTTGTCCATTTCATCCACAATAATAGCTGATATCTCGCTTAACTCCTCAATCAACTGCTCTGTCTGTTCGTTTACCATCTCCAGGTTCCTTACTTCATTGGATTCCTTCTTACTGTCCAAAATAAACATAACAATTGCGGTTATTACAAGAATAAACCCGGTTATAAGCAAAAAATAATTCATAAAGACACACACCTCTATATCTTTATATCGATTATCCGGTTCTCTCCGTTTGAACCTTTGCCATTTCCATTTCTATTCTCTCTACTGTCATTTTTCCTGCCATTCTTTTTTTCTTTTTCTCTTCTTTTATTCTCGTCCCGGATTTGAGGCTGGTTAGTTTTTTCCAAGACATTAACCTGCCGGCCGTCAAGTTCCGTTTTTTGCTGAACCTGTTGGGCAAGCTGTTGCTGCTGCATCCTGGCTTTTGAACTGTCGAGATGCTGGTTTTTCATAACCTCAGCTGTCTTTTGCAATATTACCTGCATATCAACCGAACGTACAGACATAAAAACCACCCCTTGCTCAAAAATCGTACGGACCGATTTTTATTTCACCCTCTGACCGGTATAAGGTAACAAAATTGATGTAATCCTTTATATGCATTGATGATGGTCCAATTGTCACTATTGTGCCGGGGTACATGACTTCCTTTGCCCGCACCTTTCCCTTGGACACAACTTCCAACTGCGCTTTCATCACTGCAAGCTGAGCTTCCTTTTCCTGCAACCTTTCTTCTATTTGCGATTTAGCCTCAATACATTTGTTCAGTGTAATCTTTTTTTCGGCAGGTATTCTTCCGCTTTGTGCAAGCTTTGCGATAGTTCCTATGCTTAGGCTTAGCTGTTCCAGTGCCTTCCGGTCATCCTCTATACTCTTGGTGATAGCATCTACATTCTTTCTTAAATCAGGGTCGCTTCCTACCTCTATATGAGTTATTGTAGCCATGGGCGAGCCTATTATCTTTGCATTGACCTCTGCCCTTGCGGCAATTGTCCCCCCTACTATAATGCCCTTCTTTCCCTTTGTTTCCACGGAGGACTTGCTTATAACACTGCTATGCATTATCGCTTCGGCAAACACGTCTCCTTCCGCTTCAACGTTGCAGTTTTCTATAAATTTTGAGTATAGGTTTCCCGCACAACGCAGAATTCCTTTTCCCCCGCCCTGGGCGCCCCTCTTGAGAATAATATTGCCCCCTGCCCGCAAGGTGGCCCCTTCAACTACTCCGTTGACTTCAATATCACCGTCTGCTTCTATTGTAAAACCTGTCAGCACATTTCCCTTAACTATCACTTTCCCGACGAATCTGATATTGCCCGTTGAATTATCAACGTTGCCAATCACTTCGTATACAGGGTAGACATTTATCTTTCCGCCGCTCTCGCTTACCTGCCCGTCTATCAGCGACACCAATACTGTACCGTTTTGCGTAAATTCAGTATTTTTGCCTTTTTGTATGCGTACTGCCACTCCATCCTTAGCTTTCAGCGGGTTTCCCCTTACATCGCTCCCGTCCACTCCCTTTGTCGGCGGTACAATTCTTGCGAGAACCTGTCCGGCCTTTACGTTCTCTATCAGGTCAAGCTCACGGAAGTCAACGCTTCCATCTTCTCTTTCCACTGGTTTCTTATTCTTGACATGCTTTATCCCGTATTCGATGTAACCATTCTCTCCGTCCACCGGCAGTAATGCTGAAGCAACCAGAGTTGGTTGACCATAATTATTTTCTGTTACCATTCTTCTTATCGTATCATGGTCAATCCCTGCAACCACTCCTTCTTCTTTCAGCCCTTCGATAATATCCTTTTCCGTAAGGTTTTTCCCTCCATCAGGTGGTATCAGCGTTAAAAAAGCCTTTTTCGCATCCGGCGAAATCTCCACCTTAAGCGCAGCATCATACAGCATTTCCTGCTGAGGAGGCGCAATCCGTACTATAGTATCACTTTCTGATGCGAGCGCTTCAAATACGGCGTCCATTTTTACATCCATAACTTTTTTGTATTCCAGCCGCGTTTTTACCTCTTCCATGGAAGGCCTGGCCCCTAATCCGACCGGTACTCTTACGTCGATATACACCCCATCTTCCCTATATAGTATCCTAAAACTTCCATTGATACTTTCTTCCGGAGCTTTCTGCGGGGTTACTTCAACAACATAGGTTTCTATACTCATCCCAAGAACGTTCTTTCCTTCCTTTATCAACCTGACAGATGCCTCTTCTCGAGATATGCCAAAGTGGTTAAGTCCTTTCTTGAGTGCTTCATCATAGCTTTTCCCTTCAAATCTCAACTTACCCACCCCCTACATATTATTGGAGACATTCTTTCACAGAATTAGATCATTCTCGTGTCTATTCAGGTTATTCTTAAGTCTGAATACTGCCTTAGTATGAAGCTGTGAAACCCTTGATTCCGAAATCCCCATAATTCTACCGATTTCTTTATACGTGAGTTCTTCGTAATAGTACAGCGTAATTAAAAGCTTTTCCCTTTCCGGCAGTTTGTCTATCGCATCCCGAAGCAGGTATTTCACCTCCTTGTCCTCTGCTATACTCTCCGGTTCGCTTAAACGGCTGCTGAATCCTTCCTCACCTCTGAATACTGCTTTATTCTCAAGCCGGTTTTCCAACACTTCTTCCAGGGAGACCAGAGAAAGGCTGGATAACTGTCCCAATAATTCCTGGAATTCTTCAAGGCTCATATCTAAATACTCTGCCACTTCAACATCGCTGGCGCTCCTACCGTTTCTGTTTTCCAAAATCCTGTATGCTTCTTCGACTTCCTTTGATTTCTGTCGCAGAGAACGGGGCGCCCAGTCAATCTTTCTTAGTTGGTCTATCATGGCACCCCTGATTCTCATTTGAGCATAGGTTTCGAATTTTACGTTTTTCTCCAGGTCAAACTTATCTATAGCATCAATCAGGCCCAGGACACCATAGCTTACCAAATCATCTAATTCCACACTGCCTGCTGTTATGGTGCTCTTCAATCTGCCCGCTGTAATCCTAACCAGTGGAATATAGTGATTTATCAGTGTATTCCTTACTTCACGGTCTTTACTCCTTTTATACTGCTGCCAAAGCCTGTTGATATTCATAGCCTTACCTCCTGCCAGGATAGTGTTTTTCCGTGGCCTGCATCACCGGGGGTTTATACTCCATAAATTCATCATCAGCAGTACTTTCCAGTTTATTCTCCGCTCTATTAAGATCAGGAGATACGCCTTTAACTTTTTCCGGAAGTTCCAAAGTCATTAATTTCTTTATAGCCATTCCTATTATAAAAAATGCGGTGAACGCCGTGAGAAGCCTCATGGACATCGCCAGTATGCCAACCCTATTAAACAGGCTTATAATTACTGTTATAAAACACGCAAAAGCTGCTATCAATAAAGGGAATCTAGACATTGACATCACCGTACCACCTTAAATCGTCTTTTTACCGTGCCCAATGGTTTTTATGCGGAGCTCTCCGTTGGCCGAATCAAACTCTATTGACCTACCGTAGTTGCCACCCACATCCTCCGCAATTACCGGTATTGAATGCTTTTCCAGTTCTCTCTTTACAGCCTCTACGTTCCGTTCCCCTATTCTCATAAGGTCATTTGCGCTCTTGAATGAAAACATCTGCGCTCCTCCGGCTATTTTTGCTGTTAACCTGCTTCTGTTAGCGCCAAGGTCTGACATATGCTCAATCAGCACATTTATTGCAGTATCAGCAAACTTAGCTTTATTGCCATTATTTTTAATATCGGCACTGGACGGAAGCATTACATGCGCCATCCCTATAATCTTGTTTATCGGGTCATACAAGCAAATCCCCACACAGGACCCCAGTCCCAAAGTGATTAAAACCGAAGGATCCCTTGCGGCACTTAAGTCTGCCATCCCAATCTTTATTACACTGCCCACCATACTATGCTACTCCCAACCGTTTTAATAGTTTTTCAAAGGAATCCGCATCCGGTATTAAGAAAAAATTCCCCTTAACGCTTTGATCCCCTTCAAAGAAATGTGTTTCGATCAGCATTACGCTGTCGCCCATGTGTCCATATTGGATTACAGGTACGCTCAGAACCGCTCCTACCATGTCAACGGCGAGGGCCGGAACCGATATTGCCAGTCTCATGCCTGTCAGGCCTGATAGGGAGGAAACATAAGCTCCAGCCAGAATATTGCCTATCTCCTCCATGGCCGATATATCCATTTCGGTAAAATCATCTCCGTGCCTGAACGGGCCCATCAGCATGTCCAACAAAACCTTTGCGGAATTTATAGGAAGGATAAACATCATATTTCCTGTTATATCCCCGTTCACCCTGAAGTAGATTCCTGCAACGGGCGTTTCAGCCCCCCCCAGTATCTCAGGAACCTCCTTAAACTCACAGATTTCAACCCGCGGAACGTCCATGTTAACTCTTTTGTTGATCATCTTTGAAAGGGCGGTAACCGCATTGCCTGCCCCTATATTTCCTAATTCCTTCAAGACATCCAACTGAATTGAATTTAAGTTTTCATAATTAATCGTCATAATAAACACTCCTACCAATCAGGCTATTTTCAGTACCTTTTCCACATCAAGAATAACAATGATTCTCTCCCCAACCTTGCCTACCCCTTCTACAAGGCTGTCTTCGATACTGCGTGAATAGTCTAAGTTTTTGTCTATGTCCTCAACCTGTATTTTTATTACTTCGGACGCGGCATCCACAATCATCCCGACTTCCATTTCCTCAACCCTTACGATTATTATCCTTGTCTCATCATCATACTCGCATTTCCCCATTCCCAGCCTCTCTTTTATGTCTATTACCGGTATAACATCTCCCCTTAGGTTTATTACTCCCTTAACAAAACCCTTTGCTCCGGGCACTCTAGTGATAGCCGTTACCCTTTCAATGGTTTTTACCCTATTAATATCAACAGCAAATTCCTGCTGCTCTATTTTAAAGACAACGTACTGGTTGTATACCAAATATTTTCACCCCTTTCCGTTTACAGTTCGCAATTAAAACAGCGAATTTGTATCCAGTATAAGCGATACCCGTCCATCCCCGAGTATGGTTGCTCCTGCTATGCATCTAATTCCGGACAGATACTTGCCCAGGGATTTTATCACAATTTCCTGCTGTCCGATAAGCCTGTCCACTACTATTCCTGCCAGCTTCTCACCCTTTCTTACTACTACAACGGTCATCTCCTGCTGATTTTCCGTTTCTCTTTCAGCACCGAGTTCCTTATCCAGCCGCACTAGGGGCAAAAGCTCACCTCTGAGCAGGACTACCTCTTTATTCTGCACACTTTTTACCGATGATTCCTTAATTGTCACAATCTCCTTGATGGAGTTCAGGGGTATCGCATAGTTCTCATTACCCAATCCAATGAGCAGCGCCTGTATAATAGCAAGGGTTAGCGGTAGTCTTATTACAAACTTGCTTCCTATTCCCTTCTTGCTGTCAACCTCCACCAATCCGCCCAGCGATTCTATTTTAGTCTTGACTACGTCCAACCCAACACCCCTGCCCGAAAGATCGGAAATAGTCTTTGCAGTACTGAACCCAGGCTCGAAAATCAGTTGTATTATATCTTCGCTGCTGAACTTCTCCAACTGCTGTTCTGTGTATAACCCGTTGTCCACCGCCTTTCTCAGAACGCCCTCCACATCAATTCCCTTTCCGTCGTCTTCAACTTCAATCACCACGGTATTACCGTCGTGATATGCTCTAAGGACCACTTTCCCTTCCTTTGCCTTTTGTAATTTGACCCGCTCTCCTGCCTGTTCAATGCCATGGTCAATCGCATTCCGCATCAAATGAATCAGCGGATCTCCAATCTCATCGATTACTGTCCTGTCAACCTCGGTTTCCTCCCCGTACATAAACAGGTTAATCTCTTTTCCCAGTTCCTTTGACAGGTCCCTTACCATCCGCGGGAACCTGTTAAACACCCTTTCTATGGGGACCATCCTTACTTTCATAACCGCATCGTGAAGATTAGTTGTAATTCTCTCTAGATACTCAAGGGCTTCATTTGTATTTGCATTTTCTTTAATACTTCCATTTTCCTCAAGCCGGGTTTTAATAATAATCAGTTCGCTGACAAGATTCATAAGGTTATCCAACCTGTCAATATCAACCCTAACCGTTTTACCGGTAATATTCTTCTTGACAGCGGAAGCCTTATAATCATTCTCATCGTTGTTTTTGATATCTTCCCCAGCGTTTTCTCTGTTCTCTGTTTCATAGTCAATTCTTTGTATGGCAACATCAAGAATTTCGGATATTCCCATTACATCTTTCGCAATCCTTTCACTATCGTACTTGCTGATAATTACAACTCTGATGGTATCCTTGAATTTTTCATCCTCAATATCTTCAACGCTTGGTTCGGACTTGATCACTTCTCCGTATTTTTCTAAAGTATTGAAGAGTATAAAAGCCCTTGCAGCTTTCAACATACAACCCGGATCTATCTTAACTTCAATTTGATATCCGCTTATTCCCTGCTCTAAAGCCTTTTCCAACACAGTAAGTTCATGGGAATTCAGCTTCAGCTTCTCTGTTTCACAATTTTTCTCAGTAGGTTCGCTATCTTCCTTTCTATTGAGCATCTTTTTTATTCTGTTTACCAGCGCAGTGGTATCCAAACCTCCTTCGATTCCTTCGTTGGCAATGGAGTTTACGTATACCTGCAATCCATCCAGGCATTCAAAAAGCAAGTCAATTACTGCAGTATCTACAGTAAGATTTGACCTCCTTATCCCATCAAGCATGTTCTCCATCTCATGGGTCAGTTCAGCCATTTTATTAAACCCCATTGTCCCCGCCATTCCTTTTAATGTGTGCGAAACTCTGAAAATCTCGTCAACCAGTTTTCTATCCCCAGGCGTTTTCTCCAACTCCAGCAGTGAATTATTGAGGCTTTCCAGATGCTCACTGGATTCCTCGAGAAAGATCTCCATAAACTGGTTCAAGTCCATTTATTCCACCTCCAAACTCTTAAGAATTTCTGATCCTATGTCCTTTAGCGGTACTACCCTGTCAACTACGCCGAGTTTTATAGCTGATTTCGGCATGCCGAATACCACAGAGGATTCCTCGTCCTGCGCAATACTGTAACAATTCCTTGCATTCTTCAATTTCCCGATTCCTTTCGCTCCATCGCTGCCCATACCTGTCATAATAACCGCGGTTATCTTTTCAACATCAGAGGCGCAAAGCGATTCAAACAGCGCATCCGCTGAGGGTCTATGTCCTGATACTGCAGGGTCTTTTCCCAGTGCAATTTTATGTTTTATACCCTCCTGAACCAACCTTAAATGAAAATCTCCGGGAGCTATATAGCAAAACCCCGGCTTTGCTATTTCACCGTTTTCGGCCTCCTTAACCTTCAGTTGACACATGGCATCCAGCCTTTCCGCCAAGGACTTTGTAAAGCCGGGAGGCATATGCTGCACAACCATAACGTATCCGTCTATCGAGCTGGGGATTACCGGTAGTACTTCCTGCAGCGCTCTCGGCCCGCCGGTTGATGTGGCAATGGCAATTATGCTCTTAATGTCTGTTCCGCTGTTCAATGCTTTATTCTTTGAACAGGGAAACAGCTTTTCGCTTTCTTTGCACCGGTTTGCTTTAACCGTTGAAGCTACCAAAACTTTCTTTACTATTTCCTCTTTAAACGCAGCCATACCCATATTAAGAAGGTTTGTTGGCTTCGGAATAAAGTCCACTGCTCCAAGCTCAAGGGACCTCATGGTTTCAGCAGCCCCTCTGTTTGTATAGCTGCTAAGCATTATTACCGGGGTTGGCCTTTCACGCATTATTGCCTGAAGGGCTTCCAAACCATTCATTTCAGGCATTTCTATATCCATGGTCACCACATCAACATCGTGGATTCTCAGTTTTTCCAAAGCATCTAACCCATTTTTAGCCTTGGCAACTACATTGATCCTATCACTGCTGGCCAGTATTTGTTCCAATACATTCCTCATAAACGCCGAATCGTCAACAATCATTACATTAACCCTTGGCACTTATATCATTCCTTTTCTCATTAATCGCCTCTGTTCATCAAAAATATAATTGATTATCTCCTCCCTGATTTTTTGTTCGATGTTTATAAATTCAACTCCTACCTCGAAGGAGTAGTCCTCGTTATACACTGCGGAATTTCTGATTATCCTTGCATTAACGCTCAATATTTTGTCTCGGATGTTAAGCTGGCATACTAAACTGTCTACTCCTGAAAAGTTGTGTTTTGAAGCAAATCTCAAGCCGCCGCCGCTAATATCAAGGGTAAAGGTATCAATGCACCTATACCCGTTTTCTTCTTTTGAATCATCATAGCACACCTTTATCGGAACAACTGTGTTCAACCTGAAGTAATCCCTTCTCTGTATCTTTTCCACATCAGACAAAGCCTGAATTCGCAGTATGTGAATATCACCCTTTCTGCGGCTGAGTATCTTTGCTAAAAAGCAGTACTGTCCGTTATCTTTGTAATAAATAACCTTTATGCGGCTGTTGATGTGCAGGGGGATTAACCTTCCTTCGCTGATAGGCATGGCTATTTCCATTATCTCATCATCTATAGTATCCAAAAGCTGGCTAATAAGATAACTCTTTTCTTCGCCATTGTCATCCAGTACTAAAATTCCAAGTTTCTCGCCAATCCTCGCGGGAATCTTCAAACCCATCCCTCCCAACTTTACGTAGTGGTGCTAAAAGCCCTGTACAGCCTGGCCAAGAAACTTTTTACACCCTCCGTCGTACCATAAGCGTTTTCTTTATTTGCGACCAGTCTGTCTGCAATATCTTTTATATTCTTAGCTGCATCACATCTGGGGCTGCTCAGAACAAAGGGGCTTTGTATTTTTATGCCCTTTGACACATTATTATCTTCAACAATATAGCCCAGGTTTTTCACTTTTATATTGAGGAATCTCTCTGCCGCCGCGTTTAATCTCCTAATTATCTCATTAGCTTCCGAAAGGCCTTCAACCATATTTACTACGACTTTCACATCACACTGCGGGTTTTGACTGTCTAAAAACTTAAGAATTGCATAAGAATCTGTAATAGAGGTTGGCTCCGGGTTAGTTACAAGAATGACTTCGTCGGCCGCAACCAAAAAATTTGTCACGTTCTGCGAAATCCCTGCGCCCGTATCTATTAGTATGAAATCTGCATATCTGTCAAGGGCTGAGAGGCTGTTTATTATTCTCTGGAACTTCTGACGGTCCAGAGATGCCATTTCCATTATCCCGCTTCCTCCGGAAATAAATTTAACACCATTGGGACCTTCTGTTATTACTTCCGAAAGGGATATGTCCAGTCTAATCATCTCGTAAAGGCTATACTTGGGCACTATTCCCATCATAACCTCTATATTGGCAAGTCCCAGGTCGCCATCAATGATTATGACTTTATTGCCGAGCCTGCTGAGTTCAATCGCCAGATTTGCAGTCACACTTGTCTTGCCTACCCCGCCCTTTCCGCTGGTCACCGCTATCAGCCTTGCGCTATGGTTCATCTTCTGTGAGTTTTCCCTTATGATTTCATCTGATCTCTGCTTCAGGTCGCTAACTATCCTTCGTAACCTCTCGGCTTGGTCCACCCTAGAATTCAATTCAGCCAATGTATTCACCCCCATCCCCAAATCCTACCTGCTCAATACCAAAGAAGCAACTCTCTCTCCGCTGACCTTTTCTATATCGTCCGGTACATTTTGCCCCGTTGTCAAATATGAAAGGGGTTTTCTTGCCTTTACAGCCAGGTTAAGCAGAATACCGTTCGTAACGTTTTCATCGATTTTGGTTATTATTATTCTATAATCCTCCAGGAAACTATAATTTTCTAAAATGTCAAGGCAGTTTTTAAAATTGGTTGTTGCGCTGATAACCAGGAAAACCTGCTGGGGTCCAAGATTTTTCAGCAGATTCTGAAGCTCAAGGATTCTCATCTTATCCCTATGGCTCCTGCCGGCCGTATCAACAAGAACCAAATCCATATTTCTGTATTCATCCATGGCTTCAACAATGTCCTTTTGCTGGTAAACAACTTTTACCGGCACACCCATTATTTCGCAGTAGGTTTTCAACTGCTCCACAGCAGCTATTCTGTATGTATCGCACGTAATTACCCCTACATTCTTCTTCATCGCCAATGCATATTGGGCGGTCAGCTTAGCCAGAGTAGTAGTTTTCCCGACACCTGTTGGTCCCACAAATACTGCTATACTCGGCCTGCCTTCGCTTAGTTCAATTGTTCTAATGCTGTCCACCTTGGATGAAATCTCCTGTTTAAACTTATAATATATGTATTCCTGGTCATAGGTGGTATTAAGATTTATCTTGCTTGCAACCTCTTCAATTATTGCTCTTGCAATTTCTTCAGCCACATCATTTTCTACCATTATCCTGTAGTAAGGGGCAAGCAAATCTGGAATCCCCTTTTGGCTGTCCTGAGGGTGCATTTTATTAATAATATTCTCTAAGCTTAGCTTCAAACTGTCTACCTTTTCCTCAAGAACCTGGTATGATTTTTCAGGTTTATTACTGATAGCCCTGCTGCCCTTTTCATATTCATCAACCGCAGCGATTATCTCATAAACGGATCTGCTGAACATCTTGGCCAGGCCGCTGCCCGGTTTTATTCTTCTTTTATTCAGAATTACTGCATCTGTTCCCATCTCTTCCCTGACCCTATTGAGGGCTTCTTCCACAGAAGGTCCTACATACCGTTTTACCTTCATTGTACGCTCACCATCCCCATCGACTGAATTTCAACGGTTGTGTCCAGTTCGTTGTACGATAAAACAACCAAACCGGGTATAAAATGCTCCGTTAACCTCTTGAAGTAAAGCCTCACCACAGGGGAAGCCAGCACTACCGGTTGTTCACCTGTCTGCGCAAACTTCTCCAGCTGCTGGGAAAGGTTTTTCAATATTCTTTGGGTTATCCCCGGATCCATTGATAAAAATGAGCCGTGCTCAGTTTGTTGAACAGCATCCATTATTTTTTCTTCCAGACCTTGATCAAGGGTTAAGACCCGTGCTTTTTTGCCCGCTATGAATCTCCTGGTTATTGACCGGGCCAGGGCTTGTCTGACATACTCTGTCAACAGGTCGGTATCCCTTGTCGCCGGTGAGTAATCAGCAAGGGTTTCCATTATAGTAACAAGGTCTCTGATCGAAACTCCTTCCTTAAGCAGGTTCGCAAGCACCTTCTGTACCTCCCCTATGGTTAGCTGCTTTGGAATGAGATCTTCCACCAGGGCAGGGTAATTTTCTTTCAAATTATCAATCAATTTTTTGACCTCCTGCCTTCCCAGCAATTCATGCAGGTGTTTTTTAATCGTCTCGGTAAGGTGAGTAGAGATCACAGTAGGAGGGTCAACAACAGTGTAACCCATGAGTTCCGCCCTTTCCCGCTCATCTTCCGTTATCCATTTTGCCGGCAGGCCGAAGGCGGGTTCTGTGGTGTCCGTTCCCTCAATTTCACCGCTGGAGGTGCCTGGATCCATCGCGAGAAAACCATCCATCATCAGTTCTCCTTCCGCCACTTCCACTCCACGGATGCGAATCTTATACTGGTTGGGGCCCAGCTGGATGTTGTCCCGTAATCTGATAATAGGTACTACCATCCCAAGGTCAATGGCTATCTGCCTTCTGATCATCACTACTCTGTCAAGAAGATCCCCTCCCTGGTTCACATCGGCCAGGGGTATAATCCCGTAACCGAATTCGACCTCAATGGGATCTATCTGCAGCAGTCCCATTACGTTCTCCGGCTTCCTCATCTCTTCAATACGCGCACTTTCCACCTCAACCTGTTCCTGGTCTTCCATGCCCTTTGCCGCCCGCCGCATTGAGGTGGCTAGAACAGATAATAATACTACGAGGGCGAACAAAGGTATTTGCGGTAGGGCGGGGACCAGCCCCAGAACAGCCAACACCCCCGCTGCAAGGTACAAAACCTTTGGCTGCGCAAATAATTGCTTTATTACATCGCTCCCCAAGTTAGACTCCGATGCTGTTCTTGTTACAACTATACCAGCAGAAGTTGAAATGAGAAGCGCGGGTATTTGGCTGACCAGCCCGTCTCCTACAGTCAGGAGGGTGTATGTTGATAATGCTGTCTGAAACGCCATGTTCTTCTGAACCATACCGATTATCAGTCCTGCGCTTATATTTATCAGAGTAATTACTATACCTGCGATAGCATCACCCTTAACAAATTTGCTGGCACCATCCATCGCACCGTAAAAATCGGCTTCCCTCTCTATATTTTTCCTTCTTTCCTTTGCTTCCAATTCTGTTATAAGCCCTGCGTTAAGATCCGCATCAATTGCCATCTGCTTACCCGGCATAGCGTCCAGAGTAAACCTGGCCGAAACCTCTGCAACCCTTTCGGCGCCCTTTGTGATTACAATAAATTGGATTATTATGATGATAAGAAATATTATAAAGCCAACTACCGCATCTCCCCCAACAACAAAGTCGCCAAAGGCTCTTATAACCTGGCCGGCATCCGCATCCCTGAGTATAAGCCTTGTCGTAGATATGTTCAAGGACAGCCTCAGCAGTGTAGTCAGCAGCAATAATGAAGGAAAGATGGAGAACTGCAAAGGCTCGCTTATATACATTGACATAAGCAGAATTATCAATGAAAGCGTTATGTTGAACGTAAGCAAAAAATCCAGAAGGCCCGTCGGCATTGGAATAATTATCATAATTACGATGGATATTATTGCTATCGCTACAATTATATCTCCAAATCTCATCTATCCACACCTCTTATCGGGGTCAGTTTTTGTTAAGGCTGTAAACAAAAGCAAGGACCTCCGCCACCGCCTGGTACAAATCTGAAGGAATGACTTCCCCAATGTCTGTGTTCTGATACAGGCTCCTGGCAAGAATAACGTTTTCAACAACCTGAATATTGTTATCAACGGCAATTTCTTTAATTCTCTGAGCTATCAGGTCTTTACCCTTAGCCAGTACGTAGGGCGCCTGCGCAACATCAGGATCGTATTTTAAAGCCACAGCCAAATGGGTTGGGTTTGTTATAACAACATCTGCCTTGGGCACTTCGGACATCATCCTCCGCATGGACATCTGCCGCTGCCTTTCCTTGATTTTGGACTTAATCTGCGGGTTTCCCTCAACCTGCTTGTATTCTTCCTTCAACTCCTGCTTCGTCATCATTATGCTTCTGCTGAATTCATAACGCTGGTAAAAATAGTCAAGGATTGCCAGCGCCAGCAATATAAAGCCTGCTCTCAACCCAACATTGACCGTCGTTCCTCCGATAAATCTTGTTATCTCTTCCGTTTCCATATCGAGCAGTCTCGGTATCTCATTGTATTTTGATACAAGATACCGGTATGTCAGCAAACTGACAACTGCAACCTTTATTAGAGATTTAACCAGTTGGAACAGGGATTTTCGGGAGAAAATCCTTTTAAAACCTTCCACAGGGTTTAACTTATCCAGTTTTGGCTGCAGAGTTTTTGTAGTAAACAAAAACCCTACCTGGGCATAACTGGCCAGCAGCCCAATTCCCAGGGCAGTTCCTGCAATCGGAGCAACTGTTTTTAGAAAGGTAGTAGCCCCCCTGAGGAAAATCAGTTTTACCCCCTCTACAGAAAACATCTCGTCGCTTACCTTCAATGTGAAAACATATCTGGCACTATCCCTCATCTCCCCAAATATGAATGCGGAGAAAAGATAAAGCACGGAGAAACACCCTATCAGAACAAGGGCCGAGTTGATTTCCTTGCTTTGCGCCACATGACCCTTTTCCCTCACGTCTTTCTTCTTTTTCGGGGTGGCTTTATCAGTCTTTTCCTCGGCGAAGAGCTGGAGGTTGATGTAAAACTCCATGCGGCGTGTCCCCTTTCATTTAAGATGAGTCAGCACCCGGAATATGCTGTTTCCCATATTAGAAAAAATGCTGTCAAGTATTGTTGAGAACACGGGGATCATTATCATAAGCGTGACCATACCCACTATTATTTTAATAGGAATACCAATAATAAAAACGTTCATTTGCGGCATTGTCCTTGACAGAATACCCAGTGCCATATCAGTCAAAAAGACAGCCGTAATGACAGGGGCACTGATCTTGAACCCTATAACAAAGGTTTCTCCGGTAATTCCGATCAGGTCATTTATTGAGGAAGTATATGCAAATACCCCGCCCGGGGGTACCAATTCATAGCTCTTGAACAATGCAGAGAGTAACATATGATGCCCGTCAATGGTAATAAAGATTATCAATGAAATAATGTACAGATAATTTCCCATTATCGGAACTTGAATATTGTTTTGCGGGTCCAGAACGTTTACGACACCAAACCCTGTTTCCATATCTATAATCTGCCCGGCTATGTAAATAGATGCAAATATTACGTAGCTGACGAAGCCGATCAGAAACCCGACGGAGGTCTCCCTGAAAAGGAGTACAGCATACCCAAATACATTGCCGTAAGGCTGTATGTCTGCATCTACAATCTCCAGCAGGATTATGCTCATGAAGAACGCCAACCCGATTTTAAAAATAGCCGGAACATTCTTTCTGCCAAAAACAGGGGCAATCAGGAATATGGCAGAGTTTCTTACCATCAGCAGAAAGAAAAGTTCAAGTTTGGTTGAGATCAAGTCCACTATGTTATCCATTTATTACACCCTTTTCAGAAAACAAAGGAATTTATGCTGCCAAACAATCTGACTGTAAAATCAATTATTATGTTGAGCATCCATGGACCAAACACAAGAACTGCAAAAAGTACCGCCAGTATTTTTGGAATGAATGTAAGTGTAGGTTCCTGAATCTGAGTAGTCGCCTGAAAAATACTGACAACAAGGCCAACAAGAAGCGCAAGGCCAAGCATTGGCATAGAAACAATAATTATAGTAAACAGTGCATCCTTCGCTATATCTAAAATTAAACTCTGCCCCATAACCTACCCCCTATCTAAATCCCATAATCAGGGACTGGACGATCAGGTTCCAACCATCAACCATTATGAACAGCAGTATCTTAAACGGAAGCGACACCATAACCGGAGGAAGCATCATCATACCCATAGACATTAGTGTGCTGGCCACGACCATGTCTATTATCAGAAAAGGTATAAACAGCAAAAACCCGATCTGAAACGCCGTTTTAAGTTCGCTGATTATAAATGCGGGTATAAGGACTCTGCTGCTTATCTGGTTTACATCGCTTACCGGAGTGCTCTCCGAGAGATTGACGAATAACGCCAGATCCTTTTGCCGTGTCTGTCTGAGCATGAAGTTCTTCAAAGGGCCCATTGATCTTTCTACTGCCTGCTCGAAGGTGATTTCTTCTGCCATATATGGCTTGAAAGCCTGCTCATTTATCTGTGAAACGACAGGAGACATTACAAACAGTGTAAGAAACAGCGCAAGTCCCACCATTACTTGATTTGGAGGCATCTGCTGCGTCCCTATTGCGTTTCTCACGAAGGATAGCACAATAACAATCCTGGTGAAACTGGTCATCATAATAAGTATGGACGGTGCAAGGCTGAGAATAGTAAGCAAAAACAGTATTTGGAGGCTTAAAGCAACATCCTGGGGGGTTTCGGCCGGTTCCATATTAATACCCACCTTTGGTATCGGAACATTTTGCGCGGCCAGTGCTGAAGTGCTGCTTAAAACCACCACAGCAATTATTATGTAAAAAATCATGTTTGTCCTACAGCTCTTCATTACGACCATCCCCGCTTGTGAATTTTCTCTTCAGCGCTTTAAAAGCTCCCATTCCCCCTTTATAGGACTTGCTGTACCTGTCCAGATAACCGGTGAAACGTTCTCCATCCTCCACATCTTCGCCAAAACCGTCTATAGTCTTTATCAGTTCCAATCCCTTTGCAGTTGAAGCTAAAAGTATGTACTCATTCCCAACCTTGACAATAACCAGCGTTCTGTCGGTTCCTACATGCAAAAAATCAACAACCTTCATATATTTACCGGAATTCGAAGAAACTTTCCTGCCCAGCAATCTTGTTATATAATAGGCAAAAAATATGATTATTCCGAATACCACGATGAAATATATTACCTTTAGAAGCAGCGAGATAAATCCTTCCATACTATATCCCTTCTCGTCAGATTACTTTATTAACTGCTTCCAACACTCTCTCCGGCTGGAAGGGTTTCACTATAAAATCCTTTGCCCCTGCCTGTATCGCCTCAATAACCATCGCCTGCTGCCCCATGGCCGAGCACATGATTATCTTTGCGTTACCATCAATGGTTCTAATCTTTTTTACCGCTTCTATTCCGTCCAATTCAGGCATTGTTATATCCATAATAACCAAATCCGGTTTCAGTTCAGAAAATTTCTCTACAGCCTTTATCCCATTCTCTGCTTCCCCTATTACGTTAAAACCGTTCTTTGAAAGGATATCCTTGATCATCATTCGCATGAATGCAGCATCATCTACAATGAGAATTCCCTTTGACATCATACTTCCTCCTTTATGCGATTACTTTGGGATACTGCTTATTCTTTTCGCCGGATGCACTATATCAGTTATCCGAACTCCGAAGCTCTCGTCTATTACAACAACCTCGCCCTTTGCGATGAACTTGCCGTTAACCTGGATATCCACCGGTTCCCCGGCCAGTTTATCCAATTCTACGATCGTACCTACTCCAAACTGAAGAATCTCCCTGATCTGTTTTTTTGTCCTCCCAAGTTCCACGGTAACCTGCAGCGGAACATCCAGTATCAGTTTGATATTCTCCTTTTCCCCCCCTGGAGCTTCATCCTGAAGTTCCTTCAGCGATACGGGTTGGATTCTTACCCCTTCTTTCCTGAGAACATTGTTTGCTGAATTCTTTTGCTGCTGTTCTTCTACTGATAAACCATCCTCTTTATTCTTCTTGTTCGCAACGGGTTCCTCTGTTCCATAAGCATCTTTCTTTTCTTCTACTTCCATCAAGTCTGTTACCATTTCCTTCGCAAACTTTAGCGGAAGTAGCTGCATTATTTCGCTGTCGATCAGATTTCCAACTACCATCTTAAACGCTATCTTTGCAAACCGTGTGTTGGTCTGGAAAAACTCAATTTCTTCATAGTCGCTTCCCAGATCTACTCGGAATGCTATTGGAGGCGATATATTTATCGGCTTATCCAGCATTGTAGATAGCGAGGTTGAAGCTGAGCCTATCATCTGGTTCATCGCTTCGCTTATTGCGCTCATAGTAAGATCATCAATCTCCTGCCTGTAATTACTTCCATCACCCCCCATCATCAAATCTGCAATTATCAACGCATCCCTTTCCTTCAGCAGCAGTAGGTTTAACCCTTCCAAGCCCTCTGTAAACTGTACTTTGATGGCTATGAACGGCAGGGGGTATTCCTGAGAAATCTTGCTGAGGTCTATAATTTCCACCCTTGGGGTAGTTATTGTAACCTTATTCCCCAATAATGTATAAAGAGTGGTTGCGGATGTGCCCATGCTTATATTGCCTATCTCACCAAGGGCATCTATTTCTTCCGGAGATAATTGATCCTCATCCTGTTTTGAATTCATTTTTAACAAAGCATCGATTTCATCCTGGGATAAAATTTCATTCACCGGTTTCATCTCCTCTCCGTATTACTTCAGCAACCTTCACCGCCAGTTTGTTTCTCTTTACACCCGGCTTCACACGATAGGTGGCCCTATTGTCCACATACATATCCAGCGGTTCGTCGCATTTTTTATCAAGCAGTAAAACATCGCCCACACGCAGTTCCGAGAATTCCTCTACCGTTATTTCGCATTCTCCCAGAACTACCCTTAGCATTACCGATGCGTTTTCTATTCTCCTTTCCAAAACCGTTGTATCCAGTTCGGACACCCGGTTATTACTGGATGTAAACCAGTATTTCGTAGTAATCTTATTTATAATCGGTTCTATGGAAAGGTGAGGTATACATAGGTTCATCATACCTTCATAATCGCCAATCTTCACTCTCATGGTTATTAGAGCTATGGTTTCGTTGGGAGACATAATCTGCACAAACTGCGCATTTGTTTCCAACTTGCTTAATACCGGTGTTATATCTATAACATTCTTCCATGGCTCTATCAAAAGATTGAGCATTTTTTCCAGCATATTCCGCATTATTGTTAGCTCTATTTCGGTAAAGTTTCTTGGTTTTGCTTCGCCTTTTCCTATTCCACCCAGTATCCTGTCAATAATGGGGTATGTAATCGAATAATTTACTTCAACCACAATGTTTCCCGATAGGGGCCTGAATTCACTGATCGCCATTATGGTGGGGTTTGACAGTGAATTGGTGAATTCGTAATATGTAAGCTGCTCCACCGAAATAAGGTCAACGGTTACAAAGGTCCTAAGATACCCTGAAAGGAAAGTGGATACGAGCCTGGCATAGTTTTCATGTATCATCTCCAGTGTTCTCAGCTGATCCTTAGCAAACTTGTTAGGCCTTTTAAAGTCATAAACCCTGATCTTTTTTTCGGTTGTGTCCTGTACTACTTCGCGCACATCAAGATCTCCTGTGCTTATCGCCTTCAATAGTTCATCAATTTCAGACTGCGTCAAAACATCGGGCATATTTATCCCCCCTACTGGACTACAAAGTCGTCTATGAAAACACTGACCACCTTTTCCTTTCCAAAACTCTGCTGCAGATACTGAAGCGTTTGCATTTCAAGGTTTTGTTTGCCGGTTTTGCCGTTAACATCCTCAACGGTTTTTTCCCTTAGAATATCCAGTATCTTAGACCTGATTTCCGCGTTTCTTTCTTCGAGCGTCTGCATCAGTTTTTTATCCTTTTGGATTTCTAGCTGTATGCTTATTGATATAATACTGCGGCTGTCTTTAAGATTTGTCTGAAACTTGTCGCCAATAGACAGTATTATAGTTTCCGTTTTCTTTTCCGCCGGTGTCCGGCTGGTATAAACGTATACCCCCGCAGCAGTTATAAATATGACTGCTACCAGTGTTAAAATTAAAAGAATTATTTTCTTCCCTTTCATGTTTCCACCTCTTTAGCTTTGCTCAATAGTAAGGCTCTGCCATTGCATAACTGGCTTTCAGTATGACCACATCTACCCTTCTGTTTTTTTGCCTGTTTTCGCTCGTATAGTTATCGGCTATCGGATGGTATTCGCTGTACCCCGCAGCCGACAGTCTGCCGGGAGTGATTCCCGCCTTTTCAATAAAGAACTTGACTACGTTCACAGCCCTTGCGGTTGAAAGTTCCCAGTTGGACGGGTAGAATACGGTATGAATAGGTACATTATCCGTATGACCCTCTACCCGTATGAATTTCTGATTTTGATTGAGTATTGCTCCGATATCATCAAGGATTCTTTCGGCTTCCAGTTTTATTTGCGCCTTGCCTGAATCAAACAGCACCTGATCGTTAAACCGTATAAGAAGGCCCCTTTCCTCCATTGCAAGAACAACGGTTGCCTCCAGGTTATTGTTCTTAATATACTCGTCCAGCTGCTGATAGAGCCTTTCCATACTCTGGGCTTCATCCTGTTCCCTGAAAAGTTTGTTGCTTTCCATTGCCTGGTTGATAAACTGGTCCTGGTCTATGGTCTTACCGCCGTCAAGGATACCCATAGACCCCTGGAACGACCTGATAATCGCCTGGAATTTCCTCGCATCGATTTCAGAGAATGAAAACAGCAGCACAAAGAAACACATCAAAAGGGTTACCAGGTCGCTGTACGTTGTCATCCACGTGCTGCCTGAGTCGCCTTCTCCATTGTTTCTACCTCGTCGCGCCCGCATATGCTTCCTCCCCACTTTCCTGTTCTTTCTCCTTGCTGATATCCCGTCTTACCTTCGGCGATAGGAAAGCCACGAGCTTTTCTTCGATAATCCTGGGGTTTTCACCGGCCTGTATGGAGAGCATACCCTCAACCAGCACCTCTTTAATATGTATCTCTTCCCTGCTTCTTAACTTAAGCTTTTTGGCTATAGGAATGAAGAACAGGTATGCCATTACCGCTCCGTAAAAAGTCGTTATCAATGCAACGGCCATATTGGGACCAATACTCGACGGATCATCAAGCTTTTTCAGCATGTTTATGAGGCCTATAAGAGTACCGATCATGCCAAAGGCAGGGGATAAGCTTCCCATTGTCTCAAAAAGGCTCTGCCCGACGTTGTGACGGTCTTCAATAAAGGACAGCTCGGTTTCAAGTATGCTGCGCACAAGTTCAGGATCTGTTCCATCAACAATCAGCAGAATCCCCTTTTTCAGGAAGTCGTCATCCAGCTGGAATGCAGCCTCCTCAAGGGCCAGCAGGCCTTCTTTACGGGCGATGTTTGCCAACTCAATTATCTTATCTATAACATCGCCCGGCCTGTATTCTTTTCCTGCAAAAACGTGCTTTACACTTTTTATAGTTTCTATAAACTTGGGAAACGGAAAGCTGACCAGGGTTGCCGCTAAAGTTCCTCCCAATACAATCATAACGGATGCTACGTCATAATAAGTTCCCAATCTGCCGTTGATCAGTATTCCTATAATCAGAAACGTAATCCCAAGCAAAAACCCAGCTAGCGTTGCAATATCCATACCCACACCTCATTTCCTCATACTTCCAGACTGTGAATTCTCCCCTTGTACTTTACAACACTATCTATAATTTCCTCAACGCTTTCATTTACCACGATTTTCTTGCCGGATATTAGAGATATCACAGTATCAGGTGTCGATTCAATAAACTCTATTTGCTCAGCATTAACTACAAATTCCTTGCCGTTAAGCCTTGTAACCTTTATCAAAATTCTCACACCCAGTTTTTTAGTCGGGGCTGCCGCAAACTACGGGCAGCCCCGCTTATTGTTACCTCTTCATGTTTACCAGTTCCTGCAGCATTTCATCCGATGTTGTTATTATCCTTGAGTTGGCCTGGAAGCCCCTCTGGGTAATTATCATATCGGTGAACTCCTTGGAAATATCCACGTTTGACATCTCCAGGGAACTGGGGTTGATGGTTCCCCTTCCGCTTTCCCCTGCTATGCCTATCGAGGGCTGTCCTGAGTTAGGCGTCTGGATATACAGGTTGCTGCCCACCTTTTGAAGTCCTGCCGGATTGTTGAAGTTAGCTATGGCTATCCTGCACAGAACCTTTGACTTGCCGTTTGTAAACACCCCGGTGGCAATACCGTTGGCGTCAAAGCTGAAGCTCTCCAGGGACCCGGCCGCGTACCCGCTTACACTAAGGGGGTCAATCCCGGAGTCACCGGCAAACTGGGTAATACTGGATATATCTATTACTATGTCTTCGCTTACGTGCGGCAGTGCCGTGGTATTGGCCGACACAGTCACGGTCTTGGGCGTTGTTGAGCTAAGCTTCCCAGAATCGAATACAAGCTCAGCAGTTAAGTTGGTAGCTACATTCCTTTTCGTAGTCCCATCAGGCGTTATAATGGTCACCTGGTTGGCGTTACCGTCTAAATCCTGAAGCTCCCATTCGTTATCTGCAGTTTTCACCAGGTTAAAGCACAGCTTGTTTTCCCTGCCCAGTTCATCGTAATATAGAGTTTCAAAGGGAACAATATCATCTATTTCAGCGTTAGCATCGAGGTTCCCTGTTATTGTGATGCTGTCGGTAGCCATGGGCGCCATCTGCAGGTTCTCCGGTATCTGGATAGCTCCCGGGGATACGCTTGTATCTATATTCCCGACGGCATCCGCCATCCATCCGAGCACTTTCAGGCCATTGCCGTTTACAATAGTACCTTCGGTATCCCTGGAGAAGTTGCCGGCCCTGGTGAACTTAGGCGCTGCACCGTCGGATACGATAAAGAAGCCGTTTCCTTCAATCGCTAGGTCCAGCGGATAGCCGGTCGACTCAATGCTGCCCCTTGTGTGGAGAGTATCGATGGATGCCAGGCTGATGCCCAGCCCTACCTGCTGTGGGTTTGTACCTCCCCTTCCACCTTCCGGCGCTCCGGCGCCCTTCAAAGTTTCGCTGAAAATCTCCTGGAACGTTACCCGGGAGGACTTGTATCCCACCGTATTAACGTTCGCTATGTTATTACCTATTACATCCATTCTAGTCTGGTGTGCCCTAAGACCGGAAACACCAGAGAACAACGAACGCATCATTTTTTGTTTGACCTCCTTTTGATTGCTGTAACGCCTTCCGTCAGTCGTTCGGGAAGGCATAGCCTCCATTGAAGGTCCGGCTATATTATTACAGCTCCGTCTATATTTGTGAATACTTTTTCCTTTAAAGATTCCTTGTCTGCGGCGGTTATAACCGTTGTGTTTCTCACATTCACCACAAAGGCCTTGTCATCCATGAGCACCAGCGTATCCCGGATACCCTTTTCCCTAGCCTTTTCTATCGCGCGGTTCAGCCTCTCAATATGGCTGCTGTCCAGGTTTATATTTCTAGAGCCGATCCGGTTTTGCGCATGTTTGGACAATGTCACATTCATCTGGGCCTTTGCGGCGTCAAGGGCCTCTTTAAAAGAAATATCGTTTGATTGGTTTATGTTTTGTTTCTGGCCTGTATCCTTGCCAACCGGGTATATCCTGCTGTTTACCTTGTTTATCTGGTTCATCTCTTACCACCCTTTTCACCGGTTTTACTATTCGGCTTTCTTCATTTCCAGCTGTATAACTTCATCCATGTAAACTTCCTCTTCACCGATCTGTACTATTACCCTGCCATCCTTAAACGATACCTTTTCCACCCTTCCTTCAATCACTATTTCCTCGTCTTCCTCGCCGTTCAGAACCGCCTTTACGTCTTGCCCGAGCATATTCATAGCCTGAAAATTCTGCTGCATAATCAGGTTGCTGTTCATCAGCATCAGAGCCGTGTAGAGGTCGTCAACTCCTGTATTCACCACCGCCGAAAGGTTTGTCAAGCCTGTCTCCATTGTAGCGCTCAAATTCTGTATCTGCTCAAGGGTGCTGAACTGTGCCATTTGGGCCAGGAATTCCTTATCATCAACAGGGTTCAATGGGTCCTGGTTCCTCATCTGTACTACCAGCAGCTGCAGAAAAGTATCCTTCCCCATTTCAGTGGTTGCTGTATTGCTTGTGGTTGTGGTTGTTGTTGAGCTTGTGCTTGTAGTGCTGTTTACCTGCATTCAATCACCTCCTATGCCAGATATTCGACTGTTCCTACGTCGTTCCATCTGAAGGTCTCTTCGGCTTCTTCTCCCCTATAACCCGGTACAACCCATCTGCCGGTATAGCCATCCTGGTCATGCCTGTTTTCCTGGCTGTACTGATGCTGCCTGAATTCACCGTGGCTTCCGATGTTTACCGTCAGTTTGCTCACCGGAATACCGCTTTGTTCGAGGTTGTCCCTCAACTGGTTGAGATTGGCCTGGAGCACTTCCCGCGCCTGGTTGTTGTGAACGGTTATCCTCCCGTTTAAAACTCCGTTCACAACCTCAAGTTTGAAGGACATCTTGCCAAGGCTTTCGGGTTTAAGCTGAACGCTTACTTCCGACCTTTTTGAATTTACCATCACCTTAACCTTTTCAACAACCTCGACTGTGAATTCAGTTTTCTCCGTGTCTATGACATTCTTTTGCAAGGCTTTTGTTTTGTTATCTCCTGTTTCTATTATTACTTCAGGTTTACTTGCCGGGTTAAATTCAATACTATTTTTGATTTCACCCCTTGTCTTTGTAGCATCGGTTATCCGCTCTTCCTTCCCCGGAGGTTTATTTTCGTTCTCTTGATATACAGCTTTCATTCTATCGGCTAAATCCGTTTCTACGGCATCCTTGCTGACTTTTCCTTCAGGGGTATTCTTTATAACCTCCTCTTCAGGGGTATTCTTTATAACCTCCTCTTCAGTGTTATTGCTGTCGTTGAAAACCCGTTTGCTTTGTACAATGCTCCTGCGGCCTTCTACAGTAAAACCGTCCTGCATCTCAAGAGGCTCGCCCTTTTGCCTTGCCACTATTGCTGGCACTGCATCCGTTTCTACTACCGGAATTGTTCCCGCGCCTTCCTCCAGTGCTATCGCTTCATCCCTGTCACTGCGAGGAGTTGCCTTAAACAATTCTTGCCGGGTGGTTTGCTCCTTGCTTATCTGGATACTCCTATTTGCCATCATGACAGATGCTCCGTCAAGAGCTTTGTCCTCTTCAGAAACCGGGTGGTCTCCGGGCATTTCAGAGCTTGCCAAGTCCATCAGGTTTAAACCTGCCAGCAGTGCCGGTGCAAACGCCAGCCTTGAAGCTTTTGCGGCTTGTTCGCCCATGGTTTCATCCTTCGGACATGCGGAATTGTTTTTCTGCATGATATCAGCAAATAAGCTGCTGAAGGGCGACCCGTCCGTGGCTTTTTTTGCATCGTTCTTTGGGCTGGTTTTACTGTTCAGAACGGCTTCCTTGGTTGTTGGAACCAAAAGTTCCCTTACGTCCAATTTATCACCTCCTTTCGATGCTAAATGTCACTGGCTGGACATCATTTCGATAATCCGCGCTGCCTTTTGCGGGTCCATCTGCGCCAGAATTTCTGAAGATTTCTGCTGTTTCATGTTCTTCAGTAATACAATAATCAGTTCGTTGCTGGACATCCTGTTGATTATCTCTACGGCATCTGCAGAGTCCATCTTCTCGTAATACAAAACCAGTTCCTCAATGTTTTTTATTCTTGGCTCCAGCCTTTCCTCCAATTCCATGAGCATAATCTCTTTATCATTCAGTTCACTTTCCTTTGCCTTGAGCTGCAGTTCCCATGTCCCCAGGCTGTTTGAGAATTCTTCCAGGCGCTTTCTCTCTTCCTCGATCAGCGTTTTTTCGTTCTCTATCCTTTCAATTTCCAATTCCTGTGGGGATTTGGCAGGGGCAACCGGTTTAAAAAAGTTCCTTGTAATGGGAAGAGAAGCCATGCAATTATTTACTTTCACACCCAAACCTGCAATATTGAATGCAATACCGGCGCCAAGGGCAATGACAAAGGACAATAGTATGATTATCAGGATAAGGCCGGCTTTCTTTCCCTTTTTTCCTGCAGCTTTTTCTTTAGGGGACTTGTTCATCTTGACCTCCTACGCCCTTGTCGTCTTAAAGTTCACAAGGTCTTCTACCTCTTTCTCCCGTTCCTTTTCTTTCTCTAAGGTATATTTCATCAGTTCTTTCGTTCTGAGGTTGTCCATAACCTTCTTGTCTATAGAAGCTTCTATCAACTCTTCCCTGCAGTTTTCCATTTTTTTCTCCATAAGGCTGGCAGCTACTCTCTGCTTGTCAATAAAAGCTTTTAGACTTTCAAGGTATTTGCTGTACTGGACAAGATAGTATGCGGGTATCCCTGAACCGCTTCTGTCATCCATTTCATTAAATATTGACTGCCTGATGTTGATTAGTTCGTTCAACTGCTTCTTTTCTTCTTCAAATGCCTTCATATACCCGGCCAGTTCTTCTGTTTTTTTCTTTTTTATTGTCTCCCTGTAATCCAGCACCTTCTGAAACCGGAATTGAAACCTTTCATTCATACTTTCGCCTCCTAATCAAGAAGTTTCAGCAATTCATCAGTTGTTACATCGAAGCTGCTTTTTTCATAGATACCCTGTTTTAAAAAAGCATTGATTTCATCCATCTTGCTTATTGAATAGTCTACCTCCGGTTTGCTGCCCTTGCTATAAGCTCCTATACTGATCAAATCCTCCGCATTACGGTAAACGGCAATAATGTCCTTCAACCTCCGCGCACAATCCAGATGCTCCTGGCTGACAACATTAGGCATCAAACGGCTGATGCTCATCAGAACATCTACGGCAGGGAAATGGTTTTTATTTGCAAGGGCCCTTGACAGTACGATATGCCCGTCCAGTATTCCCCGTACAGCATCTGCTATAGGTTCATTCATGTCATCACCATCAACCAGTACCGCGTATAAGCTTGTTATCGAACCCTTTGAAGACGTTCCTGTCCTTTCCAGCAGCTTTGGCAGTATCGCGAATACCGAAGGGGTAAATCCCCTGGTCACCGGTGGTTCGCCTATGGCAAGACCCACTTCCCTTTGAGCCAGCGCAAACCTTGTCAAAGAATCCATCATGAGCATTACATCCTTGCCTTTATCCCTGAAGAACTCGGCTATCGTAGTGACCAAGAGGGCGCTTTTCAGTCTGACCAAAGCAGGCTGGTCAGATGTAGCTACAACCACAACAGAGCGTTCCAGGCCTTCCTCACCAAGGTCATTTTCCAGGAACTCCCTTACTTCTCTCCCTCTCTCACCTATCAACCCTATAACATTTACATCGGCAGATGTGTTCCTTGCGATCATACCCAGGAGGGTACTCTTTCCAACACCGCTCCCCGAAAATATCCCAATCCTTTGTCCTTTGCCGCATGTAAGCAAACCGTCAATGGATTTTATCCCCAGCGGAAGCGCTTCAGTTATCCTCTTTCTATCTAAAGGGTTAGGTGGAGAATTTGACAGCGGATACAGGGCGTTAAAGCTTATGCTGCCTTTTCCGTCTATAGGATTGCCCAAACCATCTATTACCCGTCCGAGCAGCCCATCTCCCACTGCAACCCGCAGAGTGTCTCCGGTAGCAATTACAGTACTTCCCGGGCCGATACCTTCCATGTCCCCAAGCGGCATCATAAGCACCCTGTTATCTCGAAAGCCCACCACCTCGGCTTTTATTGTCCTTTTATCCTTTGCCGAAACGATTTCCGTGATTTCACCGATGTTTACCGATGGTCCTATTGCTTCTATTGTGAGGCCGATAACCTTGCTGACCCTACCGCTATATTTTATTGTATCGATTTGCTTGAGTAGAGCTGAATACTTATCAAGGTCCGGTCTGTTCATAAGTCAAAAGCTCCTTAAAACATTTTTCTATCCTTTCAAGCTGAACCTCAACTCCTGAATTTATGTAGCCGGCCTCTGTCTCAAGTACACAACTTCCCGGAGAAAGTGTGTTCTCCATCATTATCTCGAACTCCGAAACCCCTTCCATCTCCAGCATAAGCTTGTTTTTCGAAAGAGAAACTGTTTCATAATCCTCAGGAGCAACCCTCATTGTAACTTTCCTGGAAAACGAACACTTCTCCAGGGCCTTCTGTACAGGGCCAAGAATTGCTTCTTTATCCACACGTACCTGCTCTCCTAATACCTTTTTTGCTATTTCAAGAATTATTTCTACTATTCTGTGTTCTGCTTCCCTTACCGTTTTTTCCTTTTCATTAACAGCTCTCTGTCTTATCCTTACAGCTTCTTCAATGATCTGTGAGGAAGTATCAAGGCCCTGCTGCCTCCCTTTCTGCAAGCCATCCCTATAACCTTTCTCGTAGCCTTCCTCGGCAGCCCTTTTCAAAATCACCTTCGCCTCATCCTCGGCCCCTTTGATTATCTCAGCTGCGGTTTTCCTGGCTTCCTGTATAGTTCTCTCTGCTTCCTTCTTGATGCTTTCCATGTCCAAAGCTAGATTGTCGTTTCGTGCAACTGGCTCATCCTGCTCATCAGGCAAACTTTCCGCAATTTCCAGGGGTTCGCCGATATAGACATAGTCCGATTTATACAGTCTAGACAATTATTTCATCTCCTCCGCCTCTGGATATGACGATCTCCCCTGCATCCTCCAGCTTTCTTATGATATTAACAATTTTCTGCTGCGCTTCTTCAACATCCCTCAACCTTACCGGACCCATAAATTCCATATCTTCCTTGATCATTTCGCTGAGCCGCTTCGACATATTGCTCATTATTACACTGGCAACCTCATCATTTGCACCTTTGAGGGCAATCGCGAGCACATCATTCTCGACTTCACGCAGGAACCTTTGTATTGACCTGTTGTCCAGTGTAATAATATCTTCAAATACGAACATCCTTTTCTTGATTTCTTCAGCCAGTTCCGTATCTTCGATTTCAAGGGTTTCCATTATGTTTTTCTCCGTTCCCCTGTCTACCGAGTTCAGTATATCGACAATTGCTTGAATTCCACCGGCCGAAGTATAGTCATGGGTCACCATAGAGGAGATCTTTTTCTCCAATACCCGTTCTACCTCTTTGATTATCTCCGGCGAGGTCCTATCCATAATAGCAATCCTCTTAGCCACTTCCGCCTGTTTTTCCTGTGGGAGGGCTGAGAGTATGACCGCTGACTGCTGCGGATTCAAATAAGCAAGTATAAGCGAGATCGTCTGCGGGTGCTCATTCTGTATAAAATTCAGTATTTGGTTGGGATCCGCCTTTCGTACAAAATCAAAGGGCCTGACCTGCAAATATGAAGTAAGCCTGTTTATTATATCCAAGGCCTTTTGACTTCCCAGCGCTTTTTCCAGAATATCCTTTGCGTAGTCTATACCGCCTTCTGATATGTACTCCTGCGCAACACAGATCTGGTAGAAGTCTTCCATTACCTTGTTTTTCAATTCCGGAGTCACTTTGCGCATATTTGCAATTTCAAGGGTAATCTCCTCTATCTCTTCCTCCGTCAAATGCTTGAATACCTTGGCTGAATTCTCCGGGCCAAGGGTTATTAGCAGCACAGCAGCCTTCTCCCTTCCCGACAACCCGCTCTTACCTTTCGCCATTTTCCCAACTCCTACTCTTCACTAAGCCATGTTTTCAGCAATTGAGCTGCAGTTTCCGGCTTTCTCTGGATGAATTTTTCCACCTGTTTCCTTGCCGCATTCTGTTCCTGTTCCAGTGTTATCTCTCCCAGGTCTTCAGTGACCACAGCCTGTTTCTGTCCTGCCATGATGAGGTCATCCCTTCTGTCCTTCCTCCTGCGCAGTATTACAACCGATGTGATCAGCCCGGCAATCAACAATACGGCAGCTCCGACAGATGTAAGCAGCTTTATCCTCTCAAGTCTTTGTCTATCCTCGAACCCTTTGCTAATCGCATCGGCAAGCTTCGTGTCAAAGGGCAGCGATTGTATCTCCACAAGTCCACTGTCTATTCCCGCTGCTGCCGACACGATATATGAAATGCTTTGCTTGTCCTGCTGAGTCAGTTCCTTGGCCAGAGCGGTACTATTAATCAGTACAGCCACAGATAAACTCCTGACCTGCCCCTGTGCTTTTACGATCTCTTCCTTTATCTGGTTGAGTTCATAGTTTACAACTCTGCTTACTTTGTCATATTTCGACTGCTGGCTCTCCACCTCGGCATAGTTTATGTTCTCACCGCTATTTGTATCGGTTCCGGGTATACCACCGTTTCCTCCGTTTACTGCATGCTCCTCAAGCTCCTGCATGCTTGCAATAAGCCCACTGGTTTCTCCCGGTACGGGAGGTTCAAACTTAATGATATTCGTAATTTTGCTATCGAAATCCAGCTTCAAATTTACCCTGACATCAACGTTATTCTTACCATACGCGGTTTCTAAAAATTCCCTTATGCTCCTCTGGAGCTTCTCCTGCGCATTTTGTTCTATCTCCATCTGCTTGAGCAGAATTCCCTGCTCGGTGGCAAACAGCGAAGTAAGTTCTTTCCCGGTTTGGTCAATAATTGAGATATTTTCGCTCCTCAGTCCCTTGACACTTTTGGAAACAAATTGTATTATGCCGTCGATTTGATTCTGGGTAAGTTCAACACCCGGCTCAAGCTTAACGATTATCCCAGCACTGGATTCATAGCTCTTTGAACTTAAAACGAACAGGCTGTCTTCAGGGATATAAAGGTTTACCTGGCAATACTCTACTCCTTCTATTGTTTCAATAGCATCAGCAATAGCATATTCCTGACCTAACCGGATTCTTTCTCTCCGTTCCATATCCGTTGTGCCGAGCTTGGTATTATCAAGGGCTTCCACAAGGCTAAACCCATTCCGGGGCAGACCTTCCGTCGCCAACTGCATGCGCAGGCGGTTCACGTCTTCTTTAGGCACCAATATTTCGGTCTCGGTTGAACCGGTTTTCCACTTAATTTTCATCTCGTCAAGTTTTTTTGTAATAGCCCCTGCATCCTTAATATCGAGTTCTTTATACAGTGGTACCATTTCCGGCCTGGATGTAAATACCACCAGTATTGATAAACTCAATAACAGTATGATTGCGCTCAACCCGATCTTAATCTTTTGGGCCTTTGATCTACCCTGCCAAAACTCGTTAAGCTGTATTCTGGCCTTATCCAGGGCATCTCCCATCCAGGTCACCCCATTCCGACATAGTCGTTATTATATCTGCATCCTCATGATTTCTTGGTATGCATCAATTATCTTGTTTCTTACCTGCAGCGTAAACTGAAGGGCAATCTCTGCCTTTTCCGCATCTATCATAACCCTATGCAGATAGTCCAGATCCCCCGTGGCCAGTGCCATAGAGGAGGCATCCGATTCTTTTTGCATTGCGTCAACTTCTGCTATTGCCTTCTTCAAATAATCGGAAAAACCAGCGTCATTTGTAACTTTACTCGTCTTGTCTACGGTGCTGATAGCCAGCGGATCCACTTGCCCCGGAAATAAAATTTTCATGATATATACCCTCCTATGCCCTTCCTATTTCAAGGGCTTTCATTGCCATACTCTTTGTGGCGTTCAAGGCTGTTACGTTAGCCTCATAGGCTCTTGTTGCGGAAATCATGTTAACCATCTCCGTTACAACATCAACGTTAGGCATCCTTACATAGCCATCCTGGTCTGCGTCAGGATGACCCGGATCATACACAACTTTGTAAGGGGATTTGTCTTCTTTAATGGCTGTCACCTTAACACCCCCATCAAGCCTCGGAAAGAGTTTTCTGCTTTCACCGGACAGGTACTCTGAGAAGGGTAAATCCCTGCTGTTTTCTTCAAAAACCACCACCTGACGCCTGTAGGGCAGCCCGTTTTCAGTTCTTGTTGTGTTTGCGTTCGCAATGTTTTTTGCGATTACATCCATTCTCAGCCTTTGTGCAGTTAGTCCGCTCGCACTGATATTTAGCGCATCGAAAGTTCCCATAGTGCTTACCTCCTACCTTCGTTTATCACGGTTTTGAGCCTTGCCAACCGTTGCGACAATTGCTGAACCAGTGTCTGGTACTTAATCGTATTCTTTGCAAGGTTAGCCATTTCGGTATCGATATCCACGTTGTTCCCGTCCAAACGGGTACTTGTGTTTCTCTGTCGGGAAATCCTGATGCTTACATTATCAATCGGATCCATTCCCACCGGAAGATGTTTTGAGCTTGTCCTTTTTCCCGTCACTGCTTGATTTTCAATGGCTTCTTTCAGCATATCCTCGAATTCCACCTTGTACGCTTTGTAGTTAGGTGTATCAGCATTGGCAATATTATTGGAGATTACCTGGTTTCTGACCCAAGCGGCATCAAGGGCCTTTTCCAACGCCTTTATTCCCGTCAATTCGCTGGCCATAAAAACACCTCCCAAATGTACAACACTATTTCAATAAATATTCGATAATCTTCATCATATTCCTTCATGAACATCTAAATTAACCCATTATTCTATTATTATATATAGGTATCCAGATGCTTCCGAGATAAACGGGAATACTTCGACAAAATAGTCTCCTTTAATAAATTCAATAAAAAATACCTGTTCACCGGAATCCGGAAAACAGGCATGCGTTAGCATCTTCTCTCGTTCCGGCAACCCGGCTACCATAGCAAAGTTTACTTTAGGCCCGTGGCTTTGCGTCCCCACCTTTCAATGGGTTTGCCTTTATCGGTTAATAAAGTATGGGGACACACCGCTGTTCGCGGGCATTCCTTGCCGCGGAATGTCCCCTTTCGATATACTCATTCGATGCAAAAGTGCTAATTCCTTCTACTTTGTGTAAATTTTGCGTTAATTTGTCATTTTTTTAACTTCTGTATTTTTCCAGCTCATCGATCAGTTTGTCGTTGAGTATTTTTATAAAAGTACCCTTCATGCCGAGAGAACGGGATTCGATAACTCCGGCGCTTTCAAATTTTCTTAAAGCATTTACTATGACCGAACGGGTGATCCCAGCCTTATCGGCAATCTTGCTGGCAATCAGAAGCCCCTCCTTGCCATTCAGTTCTCTAAATATATGCTCCATAGCCTCCAGCTCGGAATACGACAGAGTGCCAATGGCCATCTGCACCACAGCCTTTTTTCTTGCCTCTTCTTCCATCTCCTGGCTCTTTGAATGCAGTATTTCCAACGCTACAACGGTAGCACTGTGTTCACCCAGCACCACATCGTCCTCTGCAAACTCCCTGTCAAACCGCGTTAATATCAGGGAGCCCAACCTATCGCCTCCGCCGTTTATCGGTATTATAACAGTAAACCTTGTCTCGTAAGGACAATTTATACTGTCGTCAAAAACGCAGCCGACGACATGGTTGGTGGAAGTCACTTCGGTCTCTTCGATATCCATCAAGTCCTGGTTGAAGTGCTTGGGAAAATTCTTCTGTTCAAGCACTTCCTCCTCCATAATTGTGCAATTGTAACCCTCGGCTAGACTGAAACCTATAAGATTACCCTTAAGCCCAAGTACGTATACATTGGCATCCAAGATCTTGCCCAGCACCTTGCACAATTCAGAAAAATCGATCTGTTGGTTGGAGGGCCAATGCAGTATTTTATTTATTTTTCTCATCTTGACTAATAGTGAACTGGCCATTGTTTTCCTCCCTATACTAGTTCGTAGTTCGTAGTTCGCAGATCACAGATTACAGGTACTAGGTACTAGTCACTGTTCACTAGCCACTGGTCACTGATCACTGTCATCTGTTAACTGGCAACTAGATAATAAATTTGTCTATATCCTTTTCCTTTATCAAGTCCTTAAGCTGCTGCTCTATATAGTTCCCGTCAATCACAAATCCTTCCTTTGATACATCCGAAGCTGTATAGGAGATTTCCTCAAAAAGCTTTTCCACAATGGTATGAAGTCTTCTGGCGCCAATATTCTCGTCGGTCTGGTTTACCGAGTATGCTATCTCTGCAAGCTTTTCTACAGCATCATCCTCAACCACTATCTTAATTCCTTCAGTCTCCAATAATGCGGTGTATTGTTTTATTATTGCATTTTTGGGCTGAGTTAGAATCCTCCGGAAGTCATCTTTGGTCAGGCTGCTTAATTCTACCCGTATTGGGAAACGTCCCTGCAGTTCGGGTATAAGGTCCGAAGGTTTTGCTATATGAAAAGCACCGGCCGCTATAAACAGAATGTGGTCAGTTTTTACCGGACCGTACTTTGTCATAACCGTACTTCCTTCTACGAGAGGTAATATATCCCTTTGAACTCCTTCCCTTGACACATCCGGCCCTACCTTGTAACTGCTTCCTGCAATTTTGTCAATTTCATCCAGGAATATGATGCCGCTTTGTTCGGCTTTGTTAATAGCCTCCGTTGTTACGCTATCCATATCGATTAGCTTGTTTGCCTCTTCTTGAATAAGCATCTTTCTGGCCTCCCGGACCGTAACCTTTCTCTTTTTTTTCTTGCCCGGGAATATTCCTCCAAGCAAATCTTGAAAGTTTATATTCATTTCTTCCGTGCCCATGCCCGTGAATAATTCTACGGCGGTGCCTCCCTTGTCTTCCACCTCTATTTCTATGACCTTGTCCTCCAGATCTCCTATCTTGAGCTTGGACCGGATTATTCTTCTCTCTTCTTCAATATCTTTAAAAGCTTCCCTGTTTTTTTCCTCTTCTTCATTGAATTTACCCCCGCCAAACAGTGCTTCAAGCGGATTCCTGTACGGGCTCTCCTTTTTTGGCAGCGGCACCAATATTTCAACCAGCCTGTCTTCAGCCATGACCTCTGCCTTATTCTGGACCTCAATGAGCTTGTTGTTCTTTACCATCCTTATGGATGTTTCCACAAGATCCCTTACCATTGAATCCACATCACGACCAACATACCCGACCTCTGTAAACTTCGTTGCCTCTACCTTTATAAAGGGTGCATCCACCAGCTTTGCCAGTCTTCTCGCTATTTCCGTTTTCCCAACTCCGGTAGGGCCTATCATCAATATGTTTTTAGGCTTTATTTCCTCCTGGAGGTCTTCTGGAAGCTGTCTCCTTCTATATCTGTTCCTTAAGGCGACTGCGACCGATTTTTTCGCCTTATCCTGACCGATTATATATTTATCCAGTTCTTTGACGATTTCCGCAGGAGTCAATTCCGTCATTAATGTATCACTCCTTTATAATTCAAGCACTGTTATGTTGTCGTTCGTATATACACAGATATCCGCAGCGATTCTCAGGGATTTCTCTGCTATTTCCTTCGCATCCAATCCGGTATTGTTCATCAGGGCTTTGGCAGCGGCAAGGGCATACGCCCCTCCTGAACCTACCGCTGCAATATTATCGTCGGGTTCGATAACTTCGCCATTACCGGATATTACCAGCAATGCCTCTTTGTCAACAGCAATCAGCATTGCTTCCAGTTTTCTAAGAACCTTATCGGTTCTCCATTCCTGGGCAAGCTCAACTGCTGCGCGTTTCAGATTTCCACCATATTGTTCAAGCTTTCCTTCAAACTTATCTGTTAGTGTCAGGGCGTCTGCAACCGAGCCTGCAAATCCCACAAGAATCCTATCATCGTATATTTTCCTCACTTTCCTGGCCGTATGTTTCATAATAGTGTTTTCGCCGAAAGTTACTTGCCCATCGCCTGCTATGGCCGGCTTTCCGTCCCTTATGACCGCTACTATTGTCGTTCCCTTCAACATTTACACACCACCTCGTGCATCCGATTTATTGATATTATCATAAAATTCAAAATAATACTAGTATATTTAGATATTTGTCAATTGATTTATTTCCTTCAACGAACGTTCGGAAAGCATCCTGTTTCTTTCCCGCTTGTTTCTTATCCGTTCTTTCAGCGGAGGCAGCAAGCCGAAATTAATATTCATAGGCTGAAAGCTGCCGGAATCGTTCCGCGATATGTATCCAAGCAGGCTTCCAATGGCTGTTTCCAGAGGAAATATCACCGGTTTCTCGTCCTTGACAATCCTTGCCATATTGATTCCCGCCGCTAGCCCGCTGGCCGTCGATTCTATATACCCTTCCACCCCTGTAATCTGACCTGCAAACATGATATTCGGGTCTTGTTTCATCTGCTGGGTAGGCAACAATACCCTTGGTGAGTTGATAAAAGTATTCCTGTGCATAACGCCAAATCTTACAAATTCCGCTTGCTCCAGGCCTGGAATCTTTCCGAAAACTCTCTTTTGTTCACCCCACTTGAGGTTGGTCTGAAAACCTACTAAATTATATAGAGTTCCCTCTAGATTATCCTGCCTAAGCTGTACAACCGCGTAGGGCGGTTTGCCTGTACGCGGATCCGACAGCCCAACGGGTTTCAAAGGGCCGTATAAAAGGGTATCCCTTCCCCGCCTTGCCATCACCTCAATGGGCATACAGCCTTCAAAAACCTTTAGTGTTTCAAATTCCTTAACCGGATGGGTTTCTGCGTTTACAAGCTCGTATACAAAATTGTCATATTCCTCTTCTGTGAAGGGACAATTAATGTAATGGTCCCCTCCCTTTCCGTATCTTGATGCCCTAAAGACCTTGTCATAATCTATAGATTCCGAGGTCACTATAGGAGCTGCGGCATCATAGAAATACAGGTAATCCGTACCGACTTTTTCTTTAATGGCATCGGATAAAGCGTCCGATGTCAGTGGCCCGGTTGCAATTATTACCCTTCCTTCTTTAATAGCTGTAACCTCTTCTCTAACAACGGATATGTTTGAATTTTCTTCGATCATTCTCGTTACCTGTTCGGCGAAACCCTGTCGGTCTACTGCTAAAGCAGAGCCTGCCGGGACTCTGTTCCTATCGGCACAGCCTATGACCAAAGACCCAAGCTTTCTCAGTTCTTCCTTGAGGAGCCCCGCAGCGTTTTCCAGATCATCCGAGCGCAGCGAATTACTGCATACCAGCTCTGCAAGATAACCGGTATGGTGAGCCGGTGTCTGCCTCTGCGGCCTCATTTCATATAGCTTTACTTTGATGCCCCTTGCTGCAAGCTGCCAGGCTGCCTCGCTGCCCGCCAGCCCTCCGCCTATCACAGTTACTTCATCCACTGCAATCACCTACTTCATCTTCTTTTGTGTATAACTGCACCCTTCGTTAAGACAAACGTTTTCCGATCCCTTCTTGCTTTTGTTTTCCCACAGGTTTTTTCCGCATTCCGGGCACTTTTCCTTAGATGGTTTGTTCCACGTCATAAAATCACATTCCGGATATTTGCTGCAGCCATAAAAATTCCTTTTCCTCTTGGTTTTTTTGACTACGATTTCCCCTCCGCATTTCGGGCATTCTATTCCGGTCTTTTCCAATATAGGCTTCGTGTTTCTGCATTCCGGGAATCCGGGACAAGCCAGAAACTTCCCGTACTTACCATGTTTTATTACCATATTTCTACCGCACAGTTCACAAATCTCTTCGGTCTCTTTATCCTTTATCGTAATCTTCTTCATTTCTTCTTCTGCCCTATCCAGCATCTTTGTAAACGGCCCGTAGAAATCCTTAACAACCTTTTTCCATTCAATGCCCTCTTCTTCGATCTCGTCAAGTTTCTTCTCCATCTCTGCGGTAAAGTCAACATCCACAATTTCCTGAAAGTACTCTTTCATAACATCGTTGACGACATTACCCAGGTAAGTGGGCTTAAGGGCTTTGCTTTCTCTCTCCACGTATCCCCGCTGCAGGATTGTCGATATGATCGGAGCATATGTGCTGGGCCTTCCAATACCCTCTTCCTCAAGAACTTTTATTAGGGATGCTTCGGTGTATCTTGACGGAGGCTGCGTAAAAAGCTGCTTGTCATCTAATCTTTTAACGTTAAGAATGTCCCCTTCATCGAGTTCCGGCAGTTCTTTTTCCTTCTTTCCTTCATCTTCATTATATATTTTAAGGAATCCTTCAAAAACCAGCTTTGAGCCTGAAGCTTTGAACCCATAGTCACCGCATGATATATCGTAGCTTATTGTATTGTACTCTGCGTTTTTCATCTGGCATGCGACAAACCTTCTCCAAATCAAGCCATACAGCTTATACTGGTCCGGTGTAAGAGACGCTTTTATCGCTTCCGGTACTGTCAAAACCGATGTAGGCCTGATAGCTTCATGGGCATCCTGGCTTCCTTTTCTTCCTTTATAATACCTTGGTTTTTCCGGAAGCAGTGCCGCTCCCAGTTCCTTTTTTATATAGTTTCTTGCCTGTGTCATAGCAGTTTCTGATATTCTTACTGAATCCGTCCTCATATATGTTATCAGACCGACAGAGCCCTCACCTTTAACTTCTACTCCTTCATACAACTGCTGAGCAGCCATCATTGTTCTCTTAGCGGAAAAACCAAGCTTGTTATATGCATCCTGCTGCAGGCTGCTGGTGTTGTAGGGCGGATATGGATTCCTGGTTTTTGTTCCCTTCTTAATCTTGTCTACGATAAACCGGTGGGTTTTTATCTCCTTCAATACCGCATCCATTTCTTCTTTATTCTTAATTGATATCTTGTTTCCTTTCAAAGAGTTAAGCTCGGCTTCAAAGCTGTCTTTCCTGTTTTTCTTGTATAATACAGCAGTCAATTTCCAGTATTCCTCAGGGACAAACCTTTCAATCTCCTCTTCCCTATCGCATATGAGCTTTACGGCCACCGATTGAACCCTGCCGGCGCTCAAACCCTTCTTAACCTTCTTCCAAAGAAGAGGACTGATCTCATAACCAACAAGCCTGTCAACGACTCTTCTGGCCTGCTGGGCATCAACGAGGTTTCTGTTTATTGGTCTTGGGTTCTTGACTGCATTTCTCACAGCATCTTTAGTAATCTCGTTGAATTCTATCCTGCAGTGTGAGTTTTCATCGATATCGAGTATATACGCCAGGTGCCATGATATTGCTTCTCCTTCCCTGTCCGGGTCGGTCGCCAGCAATATGGTGCCGGCGTCTCTGGCTGTTTTTTTAATTTTTTCCAGTACAGGTCCCTTTCCCCTTATTGTTATGTATTTCGGATCAAAGTCAGCATCTATGTCAACTCCCATCTGACTTTTTGGTAGATCCCTTACATGCCCCATCGAGGCTTCTATTCTATAATTTGATCCCAAGAATTTCCGGATTGTTTTTGCCTTTGCAGGAGATTCAACTATTACTAGATGTTTTGCCAACAATATCACCTCCACTAATCCTTCAAAACGTAATAATTTCCGGGAAGCTTTTCAATACATCCTTCTATTTCCAGTTGGGAAAGGCAGGCGTTCAGCTCGCTTATTTTCATACCGCTTTCCTGAATCAGCATCTCTATATGAACGGGCTGTGCCCCTATAAGGCTGAGGACCTTTCCATCCGTTCTTTCCTTTTGATTTTTGTTGACCTTTGCCGCAGCCGTTTTTCTGCATTCGTTCAGCATCGGTAATTCTTCAAGAATATCCTCAATACAGTTTACAATCTTTGCACCCTGTTTTATCAGCCTGTTGGTACCTACGCTGGTTGGACTGTTTATGTTTCCGGGAACTGCAAATACCTCCCGGTCCTGTTCGAGCGCAAAATCTGCAGTAATCAATGCTCCGCTTCTTTCAGAAGCTTCCACTACTATAACCCCGTAGGTCAGTCCACTTATCAGGCGGTTTCTTGCCGGAAAATTTCCTCGTAATGGACTTGTTCCCGGTGGATACTCGCTTAGCAGAAGTCCATTTTCATTCATCTCTTTCATCAGAGAATAATTTTCCCTAGGATAGATCACATCCAGACCGTTGCCCAGGACAGCTATCGTATCTCCGCCTACCGCAAGCGCGCCTTTATGCGCATAGCTGTCAATTCCCCTTGCGAACCCGCTGACTACGGTAATTCCTCTTTTTGCCAGCTGCCCTGCAAGCCTGAAAGCCACCTTTCTACCGTAGTGGCTGGCGTTCCTCGAGCCCACTACAGCTATACATCTTGTTTTTAATATATTGATATTCCCCTTCGCATAAAGCAAATAGGGAGGATTGTATATCTCTTTCAGGAGTGCCGGGTACAGTACGGAATTAATGTCTACAGTATATATCCCTAGTTTTTCTAGATTCCTTATATGATAATCAATCTTCTCTTCATTTTTACTATTTATTATACTTTGAGATATTTCTTTGCTTATTCCTTTAACCTTTATTAACTCTTCGGCTCTCGCCTCCCATACACCCTCCGCTGAGCCAAAATGTTCAAGCAGTTTTTTTACCCTGACACTCCCTATGTTTTTAATGCTTGTCAACCATATCAAATACCTATCCATTTCCAATTATATCCCATCCTTTGCGCATGAAATCCTGTACTGCAGAGCCTCGGCCACGTCTCCTGTTTCCACCATTGTTTTCCCTGAAAGATCGGCTATGGTTCTTGCCACCTTCATTATTTTAACATAACCCCTTGCACTTAACGCGAGCCTTGAGTAAGCTCTCCTGAGAAAATCCAGTGCTTTGGGATCCATCATGCCCATCTCTTCAATATCCTTCACCGAAAGCTGGGAATTGTATTGGGTATCCTTTCTCATGAACCTATTATATTGCATTTCCCTTGCTTTCATTACTCTTTCTTTCATTTCAGCCGATCCGGTTCCGGCAGCGTTGCTTTCCAGATCACCCAATTCAACCCTTCCAACCTCAAGCTGCAGGTCTATCCTGTCCAGCAGGGGCCCGGAAATCTTGCCGAAATATCTGCTAATCTCCCCCGGGGAACACCTGCACTCCCTGCCTGTGTCCCCGTGATAGCCGCATGGACAGGGATTCGCACTTGCTGCAAGCAAGAATTTAGCCGGATAAGTAAGGGTAGCATTAACCCGTGATATAGTTACTGTCTCATTTTCCATAGGCTGCCTAAGGGCTTCAAGGGTTTTTTTCGGGAACTCCGGCATCTCATCCAGGAATAACACTCCATGATGCGACAGGCTTATTTCACCGGGTTTCGGTATTTTTCCTCCACCAACCAGTGATGCGGCGGAAATTGTGTGATGCGGAGCACGGAACGGAGGCCTGTGGACCATCGCTTTTCCTTTTAGTTTACCGGCTATGCTGTATATTTTCGTAACTTCCAGCGCCTGCTGCTGTGTTAAATCCGGCATGATTGACGGCAGCCTTTTCGCAAGCATTGTCTTTCCCGACCCCGGAGGACCGATCAATATTATATTATGCATTCCGGCCGCCGCAATTTCAAGGGCTCTCTTTGCATTTTCCTGACCTTTGACTTCCAGATAGTCAAGGTCACTCAAGCATTCTATGTTCTGAACAGCCTTTGGACTGTGGGCAGCCGGTCTCTCCTCGTCACAAAGAAAGCCGACAACCTGTTCAAGGGAACTTGCGGCATAAACCTCAATGCCATCAATCATGCAAGCCTCGTCTGCGTTATCCGAAGGAAGTATCAGTTTTCTGTACCCTAATTCTTTCATGGTTATTGCCATTGTAAGAATGCCGTTAACCTTCTTCAGTTTTCCACCCAGCGACAGTTCACCAATAAAAACTACGTCCTCTATAGGCTCCACCGGCTTGATCTGTTCCGATGACAGTAAAACACCAAGGGCAATGGGAAGGTCATAGTAAGTGCCCTCTTTTCTGATGTCGGCGGGCGCCATATTCACGGTAATCCTGTTGGTGGGAAAAGAAAATCCGCTGTTCTTGATCGCTGATCGTACTCTTTCCTTGGATTCGTTTACCGAGATATCGGGCAGCCCAACGATATTGAAACTCGGCAGCCCGCTTGATATATATGTTTCAATCTCAACCAAATGACCTTCAAGACCTATGAAACAGCAGCTATAGATTTTAGACAGCATAATTGACCACCCGTAGGAAATTTTATCCATCTATTTCAATAAATCTTTTTCAATAAATCTTTCCGGATTCCTCCTTCAGATGACAATTATTTTTAAATCTTTCTATTTTGCTACAAAAAAAACGACCTGCGCCGCTAAAACCTGCCAACCGACTGGAATGCATCCTTTATCAATCTGACCTGTTTGATTTCTTTTTCTTTAATAATTACTTCAACAACATCGAACCTCAGTTGGCTGTAAAACGTCCTATTTTGAGACAAATACGCCATCGCTGTTTTTATCATTCTTTTTTGTTTGTTCCAGTCAACCGCTTCGCCGGGGGTCCCGTATCTTGTACTTCTTCTGCTCTTTACTTCAATAAAGGCCAGGGTAGTTCCATCATAGGCGACAATATCGATTTCTCCATACTTGCTCCTGTAGTTTACATCAAGTATATTATATCCGATGCCTTCAATATAGGACCTTGCGGCCCTTTCTCCAATATCGCCTATTTCCTTTTTAGAGGCCATACTTATCCTCTCCCTCTTTCCGGTCTAAAAAATATACAAATGATAGTATCTCAGCTATTATTTCATATAATTCCGGCGGTATTTCGCTTCCTGTATCAACTTCCTTAAGCTTGTAAGCCAGCTCTTCGTCATTGTACAAAGGCACTCCGGCCCGGGTTGCAATCTCCACAATTTTATCTGCAATCCTTCCTTCTCCCAATGCCGTTAATACAGGAGCTTTATTGGTTTTTTCGTATTTTATAGCTGCCGCGATTCTTTTTTTACGCATTTGATCACACCCTCAAATCAATTGTTGCATCCCCGCAATGGAAAAGTTCTCTCCTTAATTCATTGCTGCTGACGGCAATTATATTATATCCCTTTTCTCCGGCCTTTTCGATGAGGATACCCTTATTCTCATCGATAAGTCTAACAGTATAGTCCTTTTCGGCAAAGAACCTCAGCGCCAGATCCTTATCCATTATACTTACAACTGCTCTTACTTCCCCGAGATTTGCGAGCCTGATAATCAATTCCACCTCAGCATGCAGACCGGCTTCTTTACCACCGGTTTTCTTTCTGTTTCTGTTCTTTATCAGCGCAAGCGCTTCTTCGCACTCGCCATTATACAGCAGCGGGAGAATTATACAGTCTTTGAAACCCAGTGCTCTACTAATCCTGCTTGCCTTTTCAATCAGGGCATTTAAGGCTGTGCTTCCCTCTGCCTTTGCCTTGGCATTCTCTCTGACCACACCGTTCACAATGTTTTTATACTCGAACCTTTCTACCTTGGACCCGTCGCCAGAATCCTTGAACACCATGCTTTTGCCGTCTATATAGGTTTGTGCATTATTGTACCTTAGCAGTTCCTTTAACAGGGGTTTTATGAAATCCTTACCCTCCCTTACGGTTTTGGCAATTATAAGGTTGAAAACATTCAGTTCCCTGTCCAGCCTGATCAGCCTTTTTATGTCGTCCGGCTTTACCCCTTCCAGTTCATCCAGGAACCGGAGGTCCTGTTTCTCTAACCCTTTATTTGGATTTAGTTCTTTATTTGGACTGCTGCCGTTCACCTTGCTCCCAACAGCTATCTCAAACAGTTTTTTTAGCGGCATATTAAGCAGTTCTTCCGGCTCAACTCCATCCGAAGACAATAGTTTTTCTTTGTACTTGATTACCTCCTTAATCTCCTTCATAGCAGTCTTTATGCCGATGCTGTCAATAATGCGGTCATTGGGCTCGTTCCCCGCCGTTCTATCCGCTGCACCCTCACTCCTCCTATCGGGTCTTTCGGACATTTGTCTTGCCTGCAGCGGTTTTTGCAGTGTCAGCGTTGTCTTATCGCCCTCATTCTTCCAATCCTTTGTTATTTGCAGTTGAATCTCTTCGTCCGTTACCGCTGATACCACCAACTCAACTCTCTGCCCTTCGTGCAGCAATAAGGGTCCCTTTGCCCTTGCCTGCAGAGCAACCCTTTGGTTGAACACTAAAAGTATCATTTCATCCTTAATGGATGCAACGATGGCGCTCAGGGTTTTTCCCTCGTTCTCTGAAAACAGTTCGCTAATAACCGTTCCTATAGGAATCCGGGGAATGGATGTGTTAATTCTCATTATTCTATCCTCCGAAATTTTAATCAGAAGGGAATATTCCTTAAAAAGGTAATGCGGTGTTCTGAGCAGGGGCCGTGCTTTAAAATAGCGTCGATATGCTCCTTCGTTCCATATCCTTTGTTAGATTCAAAGTTATACTCAGGATACAGCCCGTGGACCTTTGCCATATACCTATCCCTTTCAACCTTCGCGATGATACTGGCTGCAGCCACCGATAAACATTTCTGGTCGCCCTTTATCACGCTTTCCTGATACATACTGCAGCCCGGAAGCTTGATTGCGTCCAGAACCAAGCACTGCGGGGTCAAATTAAGACGCCCTATCGCAATATCCACCGCCTTGTACGTGGCGTTCAGTATATTGATCCTGTCTATCTCTCTGCTGTCAACCATACCCACAGCATAGTCCAGACACTTCTCGGTTATCTCCAGAAATAGTTCTTCCCTTCTTTGGGGACTCAACTTCTTTGAATCATTCACTCCCGGCACAAAAAAACCTTCAGGCAGGATAACAGCCGCAGCGACCACCGGTCCGCACAGGGGTCCTCTCCCGGCTTCATCTATTCCCGCTATTACCGTAAAGCCCTTTTTCCGCAGTCCGGCTTCAATCTCTTTCATCCTATTTATTCTTTCGTATTCTTCCCTTTGACTCTTGACCCTTCTTAGCATCCTTTTGCCGAGATCCCTCACGGATTTTCTCTCATCGCACAATAGCGCAGGAATAATCTCGTCCAGCTTTTCCATCGTATAGGTAGTAAGCTCCTTTTCTATTTCTATGACGCTCTTGTCCCTCACTCTTCCCCCCCCTTGTTCAGTTGGCCAGAGTATAGCTATCAGTTATCAGTTACCAGTGGCCAGTGACTAACACCTAGTACCTGCAATCTGTGATCTGTGATCTACGAACTACCAACTACCAACTAAGAACTGCCGATGCTCTCCGGCGTCTCGAGGGTTATACGTCCCATCCTTCCCAACCTGTAATCTTCCAGTACTATTCTGGCGGCCCTTAGGGTGTCTACTCTTCCTCCGGCCAACAAACATCCGCGTTTAATCCCAATTTGCTTGAATAAATCCGTCGCATCCTCCCATGTTTTTTCTATACCGTATAAGCCGGTCAGTCTTTGTTCGTCTATCCGGAGAATTTTTTCAATCATCTTTACCGCGATTTCCTCCATATCAATGATCTCTTCCTTTATTGCCCCGGTAATCGCCAGGTTAATGCCGGTTTCTCTGTCCTCAAATTTCGGCCATAGGATTCCGGGCGTATCCAGAAGCATTATGTCCTTATCCACCTTGATCCACTGTTTGCTCTTTGTCACCCCGGGTTTATTACCGGTCTTTGCAGAGCTTTTTCTTGACAGCCGGTTAATAAGTGATGACTTACCCACGTTTGGAATCCCAACGATCATCACACGGATGGTTTTTTGAATTCTTCCCCTGGCTTCCCATTTTTGCCTTTGTGCATCGCCCATAACTCTAATCTCTTTGAGCAGGCCATCAATTCCTCGCTCATCAATAGAATTCAGGCTTACACTGGAAAGGCCTAGCCTCCTGTAATGCTCTATCCAGACCTTTGTTTTTTCCGGATCAGCCAGGTCAGCTTTATTCATGGCTATTAGCCTTTTGCCCGGGGGAATCATCTTCCCTAGCTCCGGATTGCTGCTGCTGAGCGGAATTCTTGCATCAAGCATCTCCAAGACAATTTCCACCAGCTTAAGGTGCTCTTTGATAATCCTTAGTGTTTTCGCCATGTGGCCTGGATACCATTGAATTTCCATTCTAACCATCCCTTGCTTAATCAATTATCTCCATTGGAAGAGGCCATATCCGTGCAAAGGCCTTACCCCTAATATTTTTAACAGAAATGAAGCCAACATCGGGATACCTGCTGTCCCTGCTGTCATTTCTGTTATCACCTAAAACAAACACCCTATCCTTCGGCACGACAGTTTCCGGGTACTCACCAAGGGTCATCTCCAATATATAATCCTCCTTAAGTTCCTCTCCATTCACGATTACCCGGTGATTCTTAATCTCAACCCTGTCCCCCTCTATACCGATTACTCTTTTAATAAAAATAAGCTTAGGGTCGCCAGGGTATTTAAACACAACGATATCACCCCTGGCAGGCTCACCTATATGATATCCAATTTTATTCACCGCTAACCTGTCCCTGTCATGTAAAGTGGGCAGCATTGAATAGCCTTCAACAAGTATTGTCTCAAAAATGAAAGCCTTTATTGCTATAGCAATAATAATGGCGATGAATATTGATTCAACCCATTCCCGTATTTCTCCCTTTTTTTTACCTTCCAACGCTTCTACCTCCAGTTTCTGTCAAAGCTCTCGTATCCCTTGCTCACTCTACTGTGTTTAATTTTTTATGTTAGGGCCGTGGGTCCTAAAAAATTATGGGACTGCCTACCAGTCCCATAAGAATTATCTTTGTCTCTCTTTAACTTTGGCAGCTTTTCCAACCCTATCCCTCAAATAATAGAGTCTAGCCCTTCTGACTTTACCTCTTCTGATCACTTCAATATTCTCTACTTTTGGAGAATGTAGCAGGAAGGTTCTTTCCACTCCAACTCCATAAGATATTCTCCTTACGGTAAAGGTCTCGTTGATACCACCGTTTTGCCTCTTCATTACGATACCTTCAAAGACCTGTATCCTTTCCCTGTTTCCTTCTTTAACCTTTACATGTACTCTAACCGTATCTCCAATATTAAAAGCTGGTACTTCCTTCTTTAACTGCTGGCTTTCAACCATCTTTACAAGATCCATTTGTGTACCTCCTTCCCTCCTAGACGTTCATGTCAGCACCCCTGACAGCGGACCGTCCGTAGTGACCGAATGTTATTATAGCATATAATTCCTTTCTTTACAATGAGTTTTTGCTTTGCATACGTCTTTCCTCTTCCACCGAAAGTCGGGTACCTTCCAAAAGATCGGGCCTGAACCTGCGTGTTACCTCCAGGGACTTTTCCCTTCTCCACTTTTCAATCTCTTTGTGGTTCCCCGAAAGGAGCACCTCCGGCACCTTCATACCATTAAATTCGGCAGGTCTGGTATACTGGGGATACTCCAGCAGGCCCTGTTTGAACGACTCTTCCTCCAGCGAATCCGAGCTTCCAAGGGCTTCCGGGAGCAATCTGGTCACCGCATCAATTATTGCCATCGAAGGAATTTCTCCCCCTGTGAGCACATAGTCACCGATGGATATTTCTTCGTCCACCATGCTGTCTATTACCCTTTGGTCAACCCCTTCATAATGCCCGCATACCAGAACCAGGTGTTTCTCGGTGCTGAGTTCCTTTGCAATGGCCTGGTTAAACCTTTTCCCTCTGGGTGATGTCATTATGGTCTTTGCTCCGGGATCAGTGCCCTTTATGCTGAGTATTGCATCGTACAGGGGTTGTACCATCATTACCATTCCTGCTCCGCCGCCATAGGGGTAGTCATCGACCCTCCTATGCTTGTCTTTGGAAAAATCCCTGATATTTACAAGATTAACCGTTAGCAATCCCTTTTCCACGGCTTTCCCCAAAATACTGCTGCACAAAACTCCATAAAACATTTCAGGGAAAAGGGTCAGCACATCTATTCTCACTCTATCAGCCCTTCCGGAAGGTCAACGGTAATGACCTTTCTTTTTATATCTATATCCTTTACAAACTGTTTCACGGCCGGCACCAGGATTTCTTTCTCCCTTCCCCTCACTACGTAGACATCGTTTCCTCCCGGCTGCAAAACATCCGTTACTTCGCCCAGTTCTTCTCCCTCTTCTGTTTTTACACGGCAGCCCAGTATCTGGAATATATAATAGTGCCCTTCCTCCAATTGAGCTAGGTTATCCTCGTCCACAACCATATATCTTCCCTTGAATTTTTCCGTTTCGCTTATTGTATCCAAGCCTCTAAATTTGATTATTATATAGCCCTTTTTGTATTCCCTGTAGTACTGGATTTCAACCCTTTCCTTTTCTTTTCCCATATCTATAAAACAAAATTCCAGCGAGGAGAACCTCGCAATATCATTTGTTAAGACCTGCACCTTAAGCTCCCCGGCGATTCCCAAGGTGTTTGCTATATAACCGATTCTGTAGTACTCCATAATCTCACCGCCTAACTTTTTTTAAAAACCCGGCGACCGGGTGCTTAAAAAGAGTTAGGCACAACCTAACCCTTATTCAATTATCTCCACTACTACCCTCTTGCTGTCACGGGTAGCCGCAGCTTTCACGATGGTCCTTATTGCCTTCGCTATTCTGCCCTGCTTGCCTATCACTTTGCCCATATCATCAGGTGCAACCTTTAGTTCAATAATAATCGACTGTTCACCTTCAACCTGATTCACTTCCACTGATTCGGGATTATCCACAAGAGCTCGAGCTATCAGTTCGACCAGTTCCTTCATGGATACACCTCCACATACTACTCATTATTGTTGTTCTTAATCTGCTCGTATATACCGTTTTTCTCAAACAGGGCTTTAACTGTATCAGAGGGCTTTGCTCCCTTACCCAGCCATTCTATGGCCTTTTCAGCATTAATCTTTATTTCCTTGGGTTCAGATATCGGATTGTAGTATCCAATTTCTTCGATGAACCTTCCATCCCTTGGGGACCTTGAGTCCGCTACTACGATTCTATAGAAAGGTCTCTTCTTGGCTCCCATCCTTCTAAGCCTTATTCTCACTGCCATAGTCTCACCTCCTTAGCAACTGCATAATTAATTATCATAAGAACCTATTTCATAAACGGAAAGCCTAACTTTCCTTTATTAGGTCTCTTACCCATGTCCGCAAACTGCTTCATAAGCTTCCTTGTCTGCTCGAATTGCTTCAAGAGACGGTTCACATCCTGTATCCTTGTACCGCTTCCCGCAGCTATTCGCCTTCGCCTGCTCCCGTTGATTATGGATGGGTCTCTTCTCTCCTCCGGAGTCATTGAGTTTATTATCGCCTCCACATGGGCCAGTTCCTTTTCGTCCACTTTAAGGGCACCCATCTTTGCAGTATTCAATCCCGGGATCATGCCCATCAGTTGGTCTATTGGCCCCATATTCTTAACCTGCTTTAACTGTTCCATGAAATCTTCAAGGGTGAACTGCTGGCTCCGCAGTTTCTTTTCCATCTCCAGGGCCTTTTTTTGGTCTATGCTTTGCTGGGCCTTCTCTATAAGGGTTATTACATCTCCCATTCCCAAAATCCTGGATGCCATCCTGTCGGGATAAAATACTTCCAGGTCCTCTATTTTTTCCCCAATACCGGCATACATTACCGGCTTTCCTGTAACAGCCTTAACCGACAAAGCCGCCCCGCCCCTGGTATCCCCGTCCAGTTTTGTAAGCACAACCCCATCTATTCCTACTCTTTTATTGAAGGTGTCCGCCACATTAACTGCATCCTGTCCGGTCATTGCATCCACAACAAGTAAAGTCAGGTCAGGATGAACAGAATTCTTGATTTCTTCCAGTTCGCTCATCAGTTCTTCATCGACATGGAGGCGTCCTGCGGTATCGATTATCACAACGTTGTTTCCGTTTTTTTCGGCTTCTGAGACGCCCGCTTTTGCAATATCCGCAGGCCTTATCCTATCGCCCATCGTAAATACCGGTATCCCTGCTTTTTCGCCTACAATCTGCAGCTGTTTTATGGCGGCCGGGCGGTATACGTCACAGGCAATCATCAGAGGGCTTTTATTGTTATGCCTTTTGAAATAGCTTGCCAGCTTTGCAGCGGCAGTGGTCTTACCCGCTCCCTGCAAGCCCACCAGCATAACCTTCGTTATTCCCTTGGATGAAAAGCTTATTCTGGAAGGGGAGCCTCCCATAAGCTCGGTCAACTGTTCATTGACTATTTTAACAACCTGCTGGCCGGGGGTTAAGCTTTCCATGACCTCACTGCCTATGGCCCTCTCTGTTACTCTATTTACAAAATCCTTTACAACGAGGAAGTTAACATCCGCTTCCAGCAGGGCAAGCTTTACCTCCCGCATACCCTCCTTAACGTCCTTCTCGGTTAATTTGCCCTTACCCCTAAGCTTCTTAAAGGTCTGCTGAAGCTTTTCGCTTAAACCTTCAAACGCCATGAGTTCAGCCTCCCAGCATCTCTGAAATATAGTTCCTTATCCATTTTAGCTCTTCAATCCGGCTTTGCCCGTTACAGCCGCTGCCCGCGCCGTTCACTATTGCCTCTATCTTTTCCAGTACAATATTCCATTTCTCCTTCTCCGCCAAAAACCTTTCGACCAGCCCGAGACTTTCTTCCAGAGTCCTAAGCTGCTTTTCCGCTCTTCTGAGATTGTCGTGTACAGCCTGTCTGCTGATACCCTGCAATTCCGAAATCTCCCCCAGCGACAAATCCTTCATATAGTAGAGGTCAATTATATCCCTTTGCTTATCTGTCAATATTTTTCCATAAAAATCATATAGCAAACTGATTTCTACAAACTTTTCAATCATGACCATCACCCCGTAGAAAGCAAAACCTGTAAAGGTGTTCTCCTTTACAGGTTTTATTCTACATTAACCTGTACGTTTTGTCAACTACTAATCAATTATAGCATCCACAAACTGGTCACTGTCAAAGGGCTGCAGGTCGTCTATCTTCTCCCCCACTCCTATAAATTTTACCGGAATACCCAATTGGTCTTTTATGGCAAATACCATACCACCCTTTGCAGTACCATCAAGCTTTGTCAGAATGATGCCGGTTATGTCAACCACTTCTTTAAAAATATCCGCCTGATTCAAGGCGTTCTGGCCTGTCGTCGCGTCAAGCACAATATAGGTTTCCCTATCGAAGTTCTCCATTTCCCGGTTTATCACCCTTTGGACCTTTCTAAGCTCTTCCATCAGGTTCTTTTTATTATGAAGTCTTCCTGCAGTGTCGCAAATAAGCACGTCCACATTCCGTGCTTTAGCGGCATTTATCGCATCAAACACAACAGCGGCGGGGTCCGACCCCTCGCTGTGCTTTGTCATTTCTACACCGGCCCTCTTGCTCCAAACCTCAAGCTGGTCTATTGCCGCTGCTCTGAATGTATCCCCCGCAGCCAGCAGAACCCTTTTGCCCTGTGCCTTATACAGGTTGGCCAGTTTTCCGATGGTGGTTGTTTTGCCAACTCCATTTACCCCAACCACCAGGATAACCTTTTTATCAGTCTCTCCCTGTTTCCCCTCCGCCTCTTCCTTCAACATCTCTTTCAGTACGCTTTTCAGTGCGGTCTTAATATCCTGGCTTTGGTATTCCTTTTCAGCCCTTACTTTTTGCCTTAGCCTGCTGATTACCTCCATACTTGTCCTAACGCCCACATCAGCTGTGATCAATATCTCCTCCAATTCCTCCAGACTTTCCTCGTCTATTCTGCCTTTCAGCCCCAGTACCCCGTCAATCTTTTCCTTCAGGTGATTTCTGCTCTTTGCGAGGCCTTCCTTTAATCTGGAAAATATCCCTGTCTGGTTTTCAGTCATGACCTTGCTCCTTTCTCAGCTAACCTTATCCTCAAGTTTTATGGATACCAGCTTTGATATCCCCTTTTCCTCCATAGTGATCCCGTAAAGGTTATCCGCTTCCTCCATCGTTCCCTTCCGATGCGTGATTATTATGAACTGTGTATTACCGGCAAGCTTTCTGAGAAATTTGCCGAACCTCTCTACATTCGCATCGTCCAGCGCTGCCTCTATCTCATCCAGCAGGCAGAAAGGGGTAGGCTTTACCCTTAGAATCGCAAAAAGCAACGCTATGGCCGCAAGGGACTTTTCCCCTCCTGACAAAAGCGACAGCTGCTGAAGCTTTTTCCCGGGAGGCTGCGCTATGATATCTATACCTGACTCAAGAATATTATCTTCCTCGGCTAATACCAGCTGCGCCTTCCCCCCTCCGAACAGTTCCCGGAATACTTTGTTGAACTCATGGTCGATCACCGCAAACTGTGCGCTGAACTGCCTTTTCATTGTCTCAACCATTTCCCGTATGATTTTATTCAGGGAATCCTTCGCCTCTATGAGGTCTTTTCTCTGTTGGGTCAAGAAATCATATCTGTCCTTCACCCTCTTATACTCATTGATAGCATCTACATTAACGCTGCCCAGCACCTTGATCCTTTTCTTGATATCAGAAATTTCGTTTTCTACTGTTCTATAGTTGTCAATGTCCTTCTTGTAATCCAGCGCTTTTATATAGCTGACCTCATACTCTTCCCACATTTTATCGTGTATACCCTTCAGCTCCATCTCAACCTTTGCCAACAGGACTTCGTCCTTATGAAGCTGCTCCTCAACCTCTGAGATTTCTTTATTGTTTGCTTTAATGCTTTCTTCCTTTTCCTTCAATCTTTGCTGAGAGCCCGCTTTAGCCTGTTGGAGCCTGACAAGTTCGTCGTTTCCCTTATTTTTTTCTCCTATAAGACCGTTTATTTCCTCCTTGATTTCACCTATTTGGTTTTCAATTTTTTTGATATTGTTTCTGTTTATTTCAATATCTTTTTCCCTTTCCAATTTATTAAGGCTGAGGTTTTGAAGCGCCAGGGAAGATTGCTCCATGCTGCTGTGCATGTCTTCCAGCCTCTGGCTCATTTTCGCAACCTCTATCTTGATAACGGTAATCTGCTGCATTATGTTTTCCCTATCCTGTTTCTTCTCCGCGCTCCCCTTCTGAAGTGACCTTACCTGCTCCTGTTTTATCCTGTTTTCCCTTTCATAATTCTTAACTTTGTTCTGAATTTCATTAACAGCATTCAATGTCTCCTGGTACTCAATCTCCAGGTCGAGTTTCTCCTTCCGGATTTCTTCTATCTTTCCCGCTTTATCCTCCAGCTCTCTCTTCCTAGCATCTATTGTTTCTTCAAGCCTGGTCCGTTCTATATCCAGCCTGTGTATTTTATCCCTGGCATACTCTATCTGGGGCAAGATTTCTTTCTCCTCTTCAGCCAGCCTTTTTTCTTCCTCTTTTAATGATGAAAGGCCCTTTTCCTTCTCACCAATCCGCCTCTCAATGCTTTCAATCTCTCTTTTTCTGTGCAGCAACCCTGTTTCTCTGCTGGGACTGCTGCCCCCGGATATTGAGCCTCCCGGGTTCAATACATCGCCTTCTATGGTGACAATACGGAAACTATACTCAAAACTTTTTGCCATAGCAATACCGCTGTCCAGGTTATCTACTACGACAACCCTCCCAAGCAGATTGTCGATTACGCCTCTGATATTCTCCGGGCAGTCCACCAGTTCACTGGCAATCCCGATGCAGCCTTTCATGCGCAGTGCCTTTTCTTCGTTTTTGTCCAGGTGTCTTCGTTTTATCGATGCTATAGGGAGAAATGTCGCCCTTCCAAGCCTGTTGCTCTTCAAATATCCAATTGCCCTTTTTGCATCCTCTTCATCATATGTAATAATATTCTGCAAATTGGGCCCCAGTGCAACCTCTATGGCGGTCTCCATACCGCTCCTGACGCTTATAAGTTCAGCTACCGGACCGATAATACCCCTGCTCAATTCCTTGCTGGACCTGCATCCTTCCATCAGCCCCCTTACACTCCTGCTGTACCCTTCAAATTCCCTTTCCATCTCCTTAAGCAGTTCCAATCTCGAAAAATCCGATTTCAGTTCGCTGCTTAACCTGTCCTTTTTTTGCGTCAATGCCAATATTTCGCTTCTCACCCTTTTGAGGTCATTCTCGAGACGCCTGTGCTTCTCATTTTGTTTACTGTGATCACGTTTCAGCGCAGCGGTTTTGTCGTACAGTTCCTTGAGTTCCCTTTGCAGTGCTGAACTCAATCCTTCCAGGGATTGGGTCTCTTCTACTATCTGAAGGTTTCGTCTGTATATGCTGTCGTTCATGGCCTTCATGCTGTCGGCTTTGCTGTTCAGTTGGGAAATTGTATTCATGTTTTCAATTATCTGTGATTTAAGCTCCTCTACTCTGCCCTCTTCTTCCCCTACCTGCATGCTGATAGAATCCAGGTTTTCCTGGAAAGCGTCAAGGAGCTTTTTCTTTTCGTCCAATACCGCGCTCAATTCCCTGTATTCACTAAGCCTGTTTTCCTTTTCGGTCTTCATTCTTTCTATTTCCTGGTTCAGCCTGTTTATTTCCTTCTCATGCAGTTTGATGCTTTCATTTTCCCCCAAAACCTTCTGCAGCAATACCTTTGTTTCGCCCTCTTTTTTTTCTATCAGATTTATATCCGAGTACAGCTTTTCCTGCTGTTTCTGTATTTCGTCCTCTATCTGCCGGATTCTGTTCGACAGATTGTTAAAGGCAGCCTCCAGACTTGCGCCAATGTTGTTCTTTTCGTAAATAAGCCTCTGGTATTCCTTTATCTTCTCTGTAATCTGGCTCCTTTGCCGGTTCAGCCTTTCTATATTTCTAACAAATACATTCAGTTCCAGTTCCATGAGCCTTTCCTTCATTTGCAGGTACGCTTTAGCCTTTTCGCTCTGCTCCTGCAACGGCTCAATCTGTCTGTTCAATTCCTCTATGATATCCTGCAACCGTGTCAGGTTGTCCTTAGTCTTTTCCAGCTTCCGCTCAGCTTCGTCTTTACGGCTTTTGTACTTCACTATACCGGCAGCTTCCTCAAAAACCTTCCTCCGGTCCTCCGACTTGGTGCTGAGGATTTCGTCTATTCTCCCCTGTCCGATAATTGAGTACCCTTCTTTACCGACACCGGTATCCATAAATAATTCATTTATGTCTTTAAGCCTGGACCCCGTCTTGTTTATGTAGTATTCGCTCTCGCCGGACCTGAACACCCTTCTGGTTATCATGACTTCGGTATAATCCAGCGGAAGGTGGCCGTCCTTATTGTCAAGGGTTATCGAAACCTCAGCAAAACCTAAGGCCTTCCTGTTGTCCGTTCCGGTAAATATCACATCTTCCATCTTGCTTCCCCTCAGGGATTTTGCGCTCTGTTCGCCGAGAACCCATCTTACGGCATCAGCAATATTGCTCTTGCCGCTTCCGTTTGGACCCACGATAGCTGTTATCCCGGGACCGAATTCCATTTCTATTTTGTCTGCAAAGGATTTGAAACCTTTCATCTCTATCTTTTTTAGATACATAACAAAACCCCCTGCCATCTATTGTACCATATTAATCAAAAGGGGATATTCCATCAGAGGACAGACCACTTAATTCCCTTTTACCACTTCTTTATAGTCCACCTCAAACCTTTTATGCCCTGCAGTGAATCTTAAACATTCTTTGCCCAACTCCCGGTTTTGTGCAACCCGTATGCGAATATCCGGAAAGCCGGAACGAATGCGGTTTATACCCTCTTTTTTTATTCCTATGAGGCTGGAAAGAAGTAAAGGGTTTACCTCTATCACCAGCTCCCTCCCAATCCTATCGACCGTTTCACCTATGATATGGTTAACAACTCCCGTCAGAACACGGCTGTCGACAATCTGCCTGAAGGATGGGTGGAAGGGGCCGGCAACCACCTCATTTTCAAGATTAATCAGGTCGGTGGGCTGTAACCCGATCCTTATAATCTCTATATCACCCTTAATAAAAATCTTGACAAGCCCTTCACTTATCGTAACTGCTTTCTCCAGGTCAAGGGGTTTATATTTCCCGTTGTTATACATTATTTCCAGGGCTGTCCCCCTGACAACCAATGTGGGATATATTCTTACAAAATCAGGTTTCAATCCGGAAATTATGCGGGCTGTCCTTTCGTCCTTTTCCCGGTTATCTCCGGGAAGGCCAATCATCATCTGTAGCCCAAGGGAAAACCCGTAGCTTTTTATTAGTTCTGAGGACCTTACCACATCATAGGCGCTATGGCCCCTGCAGCTCATTCGAAGCACTGCATCATCCATCGATTGGACTCCCAGTTCAACAGTGTTTACGCCATATTTCCTCAGCCTTTTCAGCACATCGTCATCTATGTAGTCAGGCCTGGTTGAAAGTCTGATCTTATCCGCTTTACCTGCGTGTAGCGCCTCCCTTGCCTTTTCCAAATACGTCTCCTGCAGCCTCACAGGGATTCCCGTAAAGCTGCCTCCGAAAAAAGCAATTTCAACGGTGCGATCGCCCTCGGGAAACGTCTGACGGTACCTGTCAATGGTTGTCATTATAGCATCAGGGTTTACTATCTGCTCGTTCCCTGTTATCTTTTTCTGGTTGCAGAAGACACAGTCATAGGGACAGCCCTCATGGGGAATAAAAAAGGGGATTATATAATGTTTCTTCGCCATCATTCCACCAGTTTTCCCAGGGCTTGCCTGGCAGCTTTTTGTTCCGCTTCCTTCTTGCTCTTTCCTGTACCCTCCCCCATGGGCCTGTTCCCTATTACCACCTGCACATGAAATGTTTTGTCATGGTCGGGACCTAACTCTTCCAGTATCCTGTATTCGATCGTTTCCCCTGTGGTCGACTGGATTTCTTCCTGCAGCGCCGTCTTGCAGTCGTATAGGAAATTCTGCTTTTCCAGATTGCCGGCCGTCTTGATCACAAATCTCTCAATAAACCGTTTAGCCTTTTCCAGACCACCATCCAGGTATATCGCACCTATGACCGCCTCAAAGGTATTAGCTAGAATGGAAGCCCTCTTCCTCCCGCCTGAGCTTTCCTCTCCCTTTCCCAGCAGCAGAAACCTGTTCAGGTTTATTCTATTCGCGTATGCGGCAAGGGCTTGTCCTCTTACTATTATCGCCCTGGTCCGCGTGAGACACCCCTCCGGCTGCTCCGGAAGGTGTGTGTACAGGTATTCGCTGGTAACAAGCTCTAAAACCGCATCTCCAAGGAATTCGAGCCTTTCATTGTATTCCTCGATAGAGCCGCCGTGCTCATTGGCAAAGGAGCTGTGGGTCAATGCGATGCGTAGAAGCTTTTTATCTCTAAAGCTGTACCCTATCAGCTCTTCAAGCTCTGAAAAATCGGTGTGTCCGTTACGCTTTGTATTCACAACCAACATCCTTCCCAGATGCCCTTTACTGGGGTATGGAACCCCATCTCCCAGTAAAAAACACCTAATTGTTTCCCAGTATATTATTACCTGAATGCTGCATCCAATTCAAGAAGAAAATAGAGAACAGGGTGAATCAAAAGGGGACATTCCTTCACAGGTGCCAGGTGCTAGGTGCTAGAATATAGATCGCAGTCGGCAGATCGCAGATCGCAGGTGCTAGTGGGAACTGGGAACTGCCAACTGATAACTATTCTCTAGCCACTGATCACTGGCCACTGGTCACTGATCGAAGGCATGTCCTCTCATCTTAAACAATCTCCCTGAAGCACAAGCTTGCGTTGTGGCCGCCAAACCCAAGGGAATTCGACATAGCAACCTTAATCCCTTTGCGCATACCTCTGTTCGGCATATAATTAAGGTCGCACTCCGGGTCCGGTGTTTCATAGTTTATCGTAGGTGGTATGAACCCATCATGTATTGCCATTACCGATGCTATGGCTTCTATAGCACCCGCGGCGCCAAGCAGGTGGCCTGTAACGGATTTGGTTGAGCTTACAATCATTTTATACGCATGGCTGCCGAACACCTGTTTTATTGCCTCGGTCTCGAACTTATCATTGTATTCGGTAGAAGTGCCATGGGCGTTTATATAATCCACCTGTTCAAGCTCAATGCCCCCGTCGTCGATCGCCATTTTCATAGCGGCAGCCGCTCCCGCGCCGCCCGGAGCCGGTGCGGTTATATGATAGGCATCGGCACTCATCCCATATCCTATAATCTCTGCGTAAACCTTTGCCCCTCTTTTCAGCGCATGCCCCAGTTCTTCCAATATAATGATCCCTGCGCCCTCACCCAGGACGAATCCGTCCCTTCCCTTGTCAAAGGGCCGGCTTGCAGCCTTAGGGTCATCGTTTCTGGTTGACAGCGCCTTCATTGAGCAGAACCCTCCAACCGCCATGGGCGTTACCGCTGCCTCGGTTCCACCCGTTATAACCATGTCCGCGTCTCCACGCTGGATTACCTTAAATGCGTCCCCTATGGCATTTGTACCGGATGCACAGGCGGTTACTATTGTTTCATTCGGACCCCTTGCTCCAAAGGCTATCGATACCTGCCCTGCAGCCATATTGGAAATCATCATCGGAATAAAAAACGGGCTGATCCTTGAGGGCCCTTTATCATACATTGTCCGGAACTGGTTTTCCAGTGTTTCTATCCCACCGATTCCCGACCCTAAAATCACACCTAATCTATCACCTTCTACACTCTTGAGGTCAATATTCCCGTCTTCCACTGCCAGCCTGGCCGCTGCAATTGCGTACTGGGTAAAGGTATCCATCCTCCTGGCTTCCTTTTTGTCCATGAAATCTCCCGGGTTGAACCCTTTTACCTCTGCTGCAATCTTTGTGTCAAAACCTTCCGTATCAAATTTTGTTATACTGTCCACACCGGACTTTCCCTCTTTGAGTGCTGTCCAAAACTCGTCCTTCCCGATCCCTACCGGAGTTACCGCCCCCAGTCCAGTAACAACTACTCTTCGCTTCAACCGGGTAACCTCCTCTTCTATAGTTAATATATACCCGTATATATAAACAAATCTTTCGATTTGCCTCATTTCTTAGGAAAGCCCCGATGTTCATCGGGACTTTCGAATTAGCTGTTATTCTTTATGTATTCAACCGCATCCCCAACGGTAACAATCTTTTCTGCATCCTCATCAGGGATTTCCATATCGAACTCTTCTTCCAGAGCCATAATCAACTCCACTATATCAAGAGAATCTGCCCCAAGGTCGTCAATAAATGAAGCTTCCAGTACTACTTCGTCTTCATCCACGCCCAATTGTTCGGCAACAATCTCCTTAACTTTTTCGAGTATCATCATGTCACCTCCTTCCAGGCCTTTTCTAATAAAATATATATTTAATATATTACATAACAATTCCACCGTCAACGCCAATTATTTGACCTGTTATGTAGGAACTTAAGTCACTGGCCAGAAAGGCGACCAACCATGCCACATCCTCCGGTTTTCCCGGCCTGCCCAGGACAATCCGTTTTACCATCTCATCCTTTACTCCATCAGACAGCACTTCGGTCATGTCTGTCTGGATATAGCCCGGAGCAACAGCGTTAACAGTAATGTTCCTGCTTCCCACCTCCTTTGCAACCGCTTTGGTCAAACCTATTATACCTGCCTTCGATGCACTATAATTTGCCTGCCCGGCGTTACCCCGGATCCCCACAACGGAGGATATATTGATGATCCGGCCGCTCCTTTGCCGCATCATAGGACGGACAGCCGCCTTTGTACAGTTAAACGCTCCGGTCAGATTTATATCTATTACCCTCTGCCATTCTTCATCTTTCATTCTCATAATTAAGTTGTCCCTTGTTATACCTGCGTTATTTACTAGTATGTCCAGCCGCCCGTAATTATTCATTGTATTTTCAACCAGGACCGCAGCTTCTGCCGCCTTTGATACATCTCCGCCAAGGGCGATGGCTTTGCCCCCACGCGCATTTATTTCTTCCACAACTCCTTCAGCAGCCTCGCCGCTGCTTGAATAGTTCACAACCACACAGGCCCCAAGGCCGGCCAGCAGTATTGACACAGCTTTCCCTATTCCCCTTGACCCTCCGGTTACAAGGGCAACCCTATCCTCTAGCTTAAACATTTTATTCCCTCCAGGTCCATGAGAGTGCTCTCAAGGGATTTTATATCATCTATATTGAACGTCTTAACCTCTTTGCTTATCTTTCGTATGAAACCCGTAAGCGCCTTGCCGGGGCCGATTTCCACAAAAACGTCAACGCCATTTTCAATCATACGCCGTATGCTGTCCTCCCACAGAACCGGGCTGCTTACCTGTTTAATCAGGTTATCTATGATTTCTGCGCTGCAATTCTCTTCCCTAGCATTTACATTTGCCACAACGGGTATACTTGCGTCTTTTATTTTCACCTTTGATAATTCCACTGCAAGTTTCTCCCCTGCAGGTTTCAGCATGCTGCAATGGAAGGGGGCGCTGACCGGAAGAACAACTGCCCTCTTCGCACCCTTTTCCTTCGCAATTTCCACAGCCCTTTCCACCGCTTTAACCTCCCCAGAAATGGCCACCTGTCCTGGACAGTTGTAATTTGCAGCTTCCACAACCCCGTACCCGGAAGCTTCCCTGCAGCATTCAATAACTTCCTGCTTTTCCAGACCGAGTATAGCCGCCATAGTTCCCTTACCTATGGGGACAGCCTCCTGCATGAATCTTCCTCTTTTTCTAACAAGCACAACTGCATCGTCGAATTCCATGACACCTGCCGAAACCAGTGCTGAATACTCACCCAGACTGAGCCCTGCGGCAATGTCCGGCTTCACCCCTTCCTTCTCCAATACACTCAATATAGCAGCACTCATCGTAACAATCGCCGGCTGCGTATTCTCGGTCTCCGCGAGTTTATCTGCAGGCCCTTCAAACATAATTTCCTTTAAGTCGTATCCCAGGACAACCCCTGCGCGGTCCATCAATTCGCGTATTTCCGGAAAAGCGCAGTATAGGTCCTTCCCCATACCTACGTACTGTGCACCCTGGCCCGGAAATACAAAGGCTAGTTTACCCATTTTATATTACCTCCTGAAAATCTGCATTGTATCGCTCATTACATTTTCGGCTTCCTTTAACAACTGATCGATTATTTCCTTAACAGGTTTAATATCTCCGACCAGGCCTGCAATCTGGCCTGCCATCACAGAACCGCTTTCCACATTGCCATCAACAACGGCTTCTTTCAGCTTTCCTGCCCCCAGTTTTTCTATCTCCTCAGGAGATATACCCCGCTGTTCCAGGTATTCAAATTCCCTTGTAAGCCTGTTTTTTAAACATCTTACCGGGTGTCCGGTACTCCTTCCGGTGACAACTGCATCCCTGTCCTTTGCTTTTACGATTGCTTCCTTATAGTTCTTGTGTGCTGTACACTCATCCGAACAGACGAATCTAGTGCCTATTTGTACCCCTTCCGCTCCCAGTATCATAGCAGCCGCCAATCCTCTACCGTCCGCTATCCCACCGGCTGCAATCACCGGCACCCGAACTGCATCTGCTATCTGCGGCACCAAACACATGGTTGTCAGTTCGCCTATATGTCCGCCTGCCTCCGTACCTTCTACTATAACGGCATCCACGCCCATGGATTCCATCCTTTTCGCAAGGGCCACACTGGGCACCACAGGAATTATCCGTGTACCGATTTCCTTTAGTCTTCCTATGTATTTTCCCGGGTTGCCGGCCCCTGTGGTTACTACCTTAACCTTGTTTTTTATTATGACATCCATGACTTCATCAACAAACGGAGACAACAGCATTACATTGACTCCGAAGGGTTTGCCCGTCATGCCCTTTGCTTTGATTATTTCCTTCTCTACTACATCTGCAGGCGCATTACCTGCTCCGATAATTCCAAGACCCCCGGCATTAGAAACCGCAGCCGCCAGTTCAGCCGTTGCAACCCATGCCATACCCCCCTGGATTATTGGGTGTTCTATTCCCAGTATTTCGCAAACTCTGGTATATATCATGCAACTCACCTCGTTTTCTAAATACTCCATCTGACAATACAGGACCCCCAGGTCAACCCCGCACCAAAACCGACCAGCAGCACATTGTCGCCTTTCACTATCTTTCCTGCTTTAGCAGCCTCGTCAAGGGCAACCGGTATTGAAGCAGCGGACATGTTACCGTAGCTGTCAAGGTTGACATAAATCCTTTCCATGTCGAAATTCAGCCTTTTTGCAGCCGCTTCAACTATCCTTATGTTAGCCTGATGCGGGATTATATAGTTTATCTGTTCCATTCCTATTCCGACCTTCTCTGCTACCTTTCTGGCCGCCTGCGCCATAATGTTCACCGCAAACTTGAACACCTCGCTGCCATCCATATGAATATAATGTTTCTTTCCTTCTATTGTTTCATGGGACGCTGGCATCCTAGAGCCCCCGGCAGGCTGCATCAACGCTTTTCCCTTCCAGCCTTCCGCTCCTAAGACCGTAGACATTATGCCGCTTCCTTCTTCAACTTCCCTTAGCACCGCTGCCCCTGCTCCATCGCCGAATAACACACAGGTGTTCCGGTCTTCCCAGTTGCAGATTTTGGACAGGGTTTCGGCTCCAATAACCAGGACAGTCTTTGCCTGGCCGGTCGAAATAAACTTTTCGCCCACGCTTAAACCGTAAATAAACCCTGTACAGGCAGCTTCCAGGTCAAAGGCTGCGGCGTTGACAGCGCCTATATTATCCTGAACTATACACGCGGTAGAAGGGAAAGCCATATCAGGGGTCACCGTGCCAACGATTATCAGGTCGATATCTTCAGCAACCACTCCGGCGCTCTCCATTGCCCTCAAAGCCGCGCATGTGGCAAGATCGGATGTTGCCGTTTTATCATCGCTTATCCTTCGTTCTTTAATCCCCGTTCTGGTTGTTATCCACTCATCGCTGGTGTCAACAATCTTTTCCAAATCCGAATTTGTCAGAATCCTCTCTGGAAGACAGCTCCCCGTTCCGACAATACCGACAGGCTTCAAACATTTCATCATGGTATTACCTCCCGTTAAATCTCTTCCTTTATCTTGTCTATCACCTGCATATCAACGAACTTCACTGCCTGAAACACAGCGCTTTCTATTGCTTTTGCATCCGAACTGCCATGGGCTTTTATACAGCCCCCCGATACTCCAAGCAGGGCAGCTCCGCCGTATTCCTTATAATCCAGCCTCGCCTTAAACCTTTTCAGCCCCGGCTTCAGCACGGCGGCCGCCAGCTTGGCAGCCGTATTGGCCGTGAACTCCTTCTTAAGCTCCGAAAAAATCGACATTGCAAGGCCTTCTGTAAGCTTCAGTATGACATTGCCCACAAACCCGTCGCAAACAAGAACCTCCGCCTTGCCCTCAGGTATATCTCTGGCTTCAATATTTCCGATAAAATTCAGGTTGGATGCTTCCAGCAACTCAAAGGCTTCCTTCGTAAGCTGATTTCCCTTTCCTTTTTCGCTCCCTACATTAACCAGCGCCACCCTGGGTTTTGCAATGCCTGCAACCCTTTCCATATAGGCGGAGCCCATGAGCCCAAACTGCAGGAGGTTTTTCGGCTTACAGTCGGCATTCGCTCCGGCGTCTATGAGCATGGAACCTCCGGATAAAGTGGGTATAATAGGCGCCAGGGCAGGACGGTCAATGCCTTCTATCCTCCCTATCCGGAAAAGGGCTCCTGCCATCAATGCTCCGGTATTGCCGGCCGAAATAAAGGCCTCCGCCTCTCCCCTTTTCACTATATCCATACCTGCAACCATCGAAGATGCCTTCTTTCTCCTGATAGCCTCAACCGGCGATTCTTCATTTGTTATTACCTCTGCTGCATCGATTACTTCCAGACGACCATTTGTATTGCCCTCCAATACCCTATGTATTATATCCTGTTTTCCGACCAGCGCAATGGTCAGCCTGGTATCTCTATTCAATGCGTTCAGGCATCCCAGCACAATCTCCCTCGGGGCGTTATCCCCTCCCATAGCATCAACAACAATACGCAATGCTATTCCTCCTTTTCCCATTCATCCATTGCAACGAGTATAAACTTGCCCCTAAAGACCTCCTGCATCCTCAGTTTAATTTTTACCCAGACAAAATATTTATTTCCTCTCTGTCTCACCACTTCGGCCTGGGCAACCAGCTTCTGTCCGGCCGTTACCGGCTGCTTGTACTTGATATTTGCCACACCGATAAGTGCAACGTCAGCGTCAATAACCGCAATTGCCAGCGACTCTGCCTGTGCATATATGAACTGGCCCCTCACCACATTAGTCTTTTCAAAGGCCATGGAAGCATCGGCTTCCAGAATAGATATACCCTTTTTCCCGAGGTCAAGGTCGACGAGTTCTCCGATTATCTCCTTTCCCGCCAAAGACCTAACCCTTGTGTATGTACCCTCTGCAACACTTCTCATTCTCTCCCTCAGTTCCGGTATCCCCAGTTCCATCCTGTCCAGGCGTATGGTCTGAATACTCACATCAAAGTATTCGCTAAGCTCCTCATCGGTTAAAAAAGGGTCCTTCCTGATTTTTTCCTCAAGGCTTTTTTGCCTTTCCCTTTTACTCAATCCCTTTCTAACCAATCATCTCACCTCGATTATGACTTGGATTTAGTACCTGATACTAATATTAAGTATATAATATTTGCCTTGCTGAATCAACTTATTTTTGATTTCGATGTAAAAAGTCTCCATCGGTGGTAGTTATGCAATAAAAAAAGGCGCAAATTTCGCACCTTATTCTACGAACTACCAACTACGAACTATAATCTCGCACCTAGTACCTAGCACCTAGTACCTTATTCAACATTTACCACTTCTTTTCCCTTGTAATAACCACATGACTTGCAAACCCTGTGCGGCATCTTTGGTTCATGACACTGCGGGCATTCAGCCAGGCTTGGTCTTTCAAGCTTCCACTGGGCTTTTCTCATATTTCTTCTGGATTTTGATATTTTCCTTTTTGGTAGGGCCATAATAACACCTCCTCGCAGCTTACTCTTTAAGTAGTTTTCTCAATCCCGCCAACCTCGGATCAATATCATCCTGAGAGCAATTGCAATGGTTCTCGTTTCTATCGCTGCCGCAAACCGGGCATATGCCCCTGCAGTCTTGCCTGCACAAACCCTTTATCGGAAGCTCCAACAATATGCTCTCATTAACGGGTTCTGTTATGTCTATCCTATCTCCCTTCATCGGAAGCACTTCTTCCTGATCCGCTGTTTCAGAATACTTCCGCTGAAATGCCGTGTCGATTTCAAAAACAAATTCGCCCAGACATCTTGAACATTTAAGTATCACTTTTCCATTGATATGCCCCGTTACCGTGCTGTAATCCTGGTGTTTTTGTATTTCACCCCTTATCACAACCGGGCCGGCAAACCTCACAGATTCGCCGTTATATTCAAACGGTTTGATATCTTCATGCAGTTCAAACTGGTAATTGCCTCTTTGATCCATCTTTAACTTGCTGGTGTAAAGCAGCATATAATCACCCCGTGAGTCAACAAACTTTATTATACAAATCCTCAAGATATTTGTCAAGATAAGCAGCAATTAGAAAGAGACAGGCTAATACCCTACATAGTATTATTCCTGCCTCTCTCAGAATTATCCGATTATATTCTTGGTTTCCCTTGCTATCATCAATTCCTCGTTGGTTGGAATAACTATAATTTTCACCTTAGACTGCGGCTTGCTTACCACCTTTTCTTTGCCTCTCACCTTATTTTCTTCCATATCAAGTTCTGCGCCGAGGTATTCGAGCCCTGAACATATCTTTTCCCTCATTGAAGCGGAATTCTCTCCCAATCCTGCAGTAAACACGATAGCATCCACGCCGTTCATTACAGCCGAATAGGATCCGATGAATTTTTTGACTTTATATGCGAAAACATCTATCGCAAGTCTGGCCCTTTCATTTCCTTCACCGGCCGCGGTTTCCAGGTCCCTGAAGTCGCTGCTGACTCCTGAAATGCCCAGCACTCCGGAGCGTTTATTCAGCATATCGTTCGCCTGCTCGGCGGTCATATTCTCCTTTTCCATTATAAATGCTACTATAGCCGGATCTATGCTTCCGCACCTTGTGCCCATCGCAAGCCCTTCCAGCGGAGTAAATCCCATGCTGGTCTCAACCGATCTGCCTCTGTCAACCGCGGTTATACTGGCCCCATTTCCAAGATGGCACGTTATTATTTTTATTTCTTCCAGGGCTTTCCCTAGTATCTGGGCAGCCCTTTGTGCAACAAATTTGTGTGATGTTCCATGGAAACCATATTTTCTGATACCGTATTTTTTATAAAACTCGTAGGGTATGGGATATATAAACGCATAATCCGGAATTGTATGATGAAAAGCCGTATCAAATACCCCGCCCATTGGCACGTCCGGCATAAGCTGTTTACATGCTTGTATACCCATTATATTAGGAGGGTTGTGCAGTGGCGCCAGCTCCGCGCACTCTTCCAGGGTTTTCATCACCTCTTCTGTAATTCTTACAGAACCCGAAAACCTTTCCCCACCATGCACAACGCGGTGGCCAACGGCAGAAATCTCGGCCATATCGGATATAACTCCCTGCTCTGCATCTACAAGGATGTCGGTAATGAGCTTCAGCGCAGCTTTATGGTCCGGCAGGTCTTTGTCTATTACAATCTCTTCCCTGCCGGCGGATACATGCTTAAGCCTTGAACCTTCAATGCCTATTCTCTCTGCGAGGCCCTTTGCCATAACGCTTTCGTCGTCCATATTCAGGAGCTGATACTTCAAAGATGAACTCCCGCAGTTCACAACTAATATTTTCATAGCTATTCCTCCCTGTAAAATCATATACATTCAACCCATTTAAATTTCTTCATTAATCATAAATATCCTGCCAAGATAAGCAAAATAATATGTATATCTTTGTTATTTTGCATAGCCTATTTCTGGTTTTTGGTTTTTTTTGTATAATAAGGTCAGGGGAAAGGATGTGTTATATAATGAAGGTTCTAGGGATTATTGCAGAATACAACCCTTTTCATAACGGCCATCTATATCACCTAAGAAAGTCGGTAAATATTACCGGCGCTTCCCATGTGATGGCCATAATGAGCGGAAACTTCCTCCAGCGCGGAGAAGCCGCTTTGATAAACAAATGGGCGCGGGCGGAAATGGCTGTCAGGTCCGGAATTGACCTTGTCATAGAACTGCCCTTCGTATATTCCTGCCGCAGCGCCGAAGCCTTTGCTCACGGAGCTGTCAGCATACTTGACAAATGCGGTGCCGTTGATTGCATTTGCTTCGGAAGCGAAACCGGAAATCTTGATAGGCTTAGCTATATTGCTGAAGTGCTTTCAAACGAACCGGAGGAATTCCGCAGCCTGTTAAAGGCTCATCTCGACAAGGGTCTCTCGTTTCCGGCAGCACGGGCGAAGGCTCTTGAAGGCTGCCTGTCCGACAACGGTTTCAATGTCGGAAAACTGCTGAGTAATCCTAACAACGTGCTTTCCCTTGAGTACCTAAAAGCATTGAAGAGCTTCGGCAGCTCAATAAAACCATACACAATAAAGAGGATTGCCGCACACTATAACGATACAGCGATAAAATCGCCAATAGCAAGCGCTACCGCCATTAGAAAGCATATCCTGGGGACAGGCCAATTAGCCCAAAGCGTTGAAAGCGCCATACCCAATACCACCCGGGATATTCTCGAAAAGGAGTTTTCAATAGGAAGGGGACCCGTTACGGATAAAGCCTTCAGTTCTTTAATCGTCTCCCAGATAAGAAGGGCATCGGCACAGGAGTTGAGTAGTGTGCCAGATGTCGCGGAAGGGCTTGAGTTCGCAATTATCGATGCCGCCAGGAAAAAAGCCACCACCCAGGAAATGCTGCGGCTGGTCAAATCCAAAAGATATACCCTCACAAGACTTAAAAGAATTCTTGTTTATATTCTCCTGGATATCAACAGCGAATTGTTTAGCAAAACAGTTGATGAAGGATACCCGGGATATGCCAGGGTGCTGGCCTTTAACAGGAAAGGCCGCCAGATACTGAGGAGAATGGCGTCTTCAGCCTGTATTCCGGTGATAACAAAAATGGCACGCCACAATATCCCCGAAGGTTTCCTGACCCATAGGATGCTTGAGAAGGATCTCCTCGCAACCGACCTGTACGTTCTCGGTTATCCTAACCATCGTGCCGCTTTCGCCGGCCAAGATTATGTAACCAGTCCGGTCTATCTTCCTTAGACATGATGCTTCTTATTTGACCGATCTTTTCCCGCGCAGCCGTCTTTCCGATTTGATAGCATTCCCTTGCCTGGTTGAAGGTAACAGGGTTAATTCCACGCAAATCCGGGTTTATTAGTATATCCGCCTCTATACCCCTCAATCGGATTATTTCATTCTGCATTATATCTATACTTCGAATTATCACATCGTATATGCTGTTTATCTCTTTCTCGCTTATTCCAGACCCAAGGTTTACCCCGATCACCACATCGGCGCCCATACTCTTTACCAGGTCAACCGGAACCGGATCAATCAGGCCCCCATCGGCCAGTGTCCTGCCTTCCTCTTCAACAGGAACAAATATTCCGGGGATTGCTATACTAGCTCTGATGGCCTTATATAAATATCCGTTCTTAAAAATAACCTGTCTGCCGCTCTCCAGGTCTGTTGCAACTATCGCAAAGGGTTTGCGTAGTTCCTCGAAGGTCCTTCCTTCAGTATACTTCTTCATCAATTGCTCTATTTTCTTGCCAAGTATAAACCCGTTCTTCGGAATGGAAATGTCAATCCATTCCCAGAAATCAACCTCTTCAGCCAGCTTCAGAATTTCTCCTGTACCCATACCGCAGCAGTACAGTGCGCCGATTATGGAACCTATGCTGCAGCCCGATACAAAATCTATCGGTATGCCTTCCTCCTCTAAAGCCTCGATGACACCAAGATGGGCAAAGCCCCGAGCTGCACCGGACCCTAGAGCCAATCCCAGTTTCTTTCTTTTCATGCCCGTACCTCCCAAGGTATTCATATTAGCGCTGCCAGACAAATATATTTAGAATATCAGGTCAATTTTTGTGAAGGAGCAATTATAATGTTTGCTATATCTCTAATAGTATTCCTTTTGTTCGTATTTGTGTATATAAAAACCGGAAGGAGCATATTTACTTCCACAGCAAAGGGCAGGGTCTTCCTACTCTTTACATCCTCAGCGGTAACTTTTTTTGTTCTCAGCCTGATAGCTTATCCCGAAGCCTGTTACAGGGCCGCCGTAGAGGGGGTTGACACCTGGTTTAATGTGGTATTGCCGGCGCTCTTACCCTTCTTCGTAGGGGCGGAACTGATGATCGGGCTCGGTATCATAGACCTTATGGGGACTATGCTTGAGCCTTTTATGCGTCCTGTTTTCAGGACACCGGGGCTGTCTTCCTTCGCGCTCATCATGAGCATGACTTCCGGCTATCCGGTCGGCGTAAAACTTACGTGCCGCTTAAGACAGCAAAACAAATGCACCCGGGTCGAAGGGCAGCGTATGCTCGCTTTTTGCAGCACGTCGGGTCCGCTTTTCATGATTGGAGCTGTAGCAGTGGGTATGCTGGGAAACTCAAAAGCAGGAATTATTATAGCTGTTTCACACTATACGGCATCAATAATACTTGGTATAATCTTCAGCCGTATCTTGAAGGATTATGGATATTGCAGAAATACCAGCTACAGATTTCCCAGTTTGAAGGATAGTATCGGCGCTATGTATCGCAGGAGACTCGAAGACGGGAGACCTGTTGGTGTCCTGCTCGGAGATGCGGTTCGCGAGAGCATAGACACTCTGTTGATGGTTGGAGGCTTCATAATAATTTTCTCTGTTGTGATCGAAGTGTGCACCATAACCGGGCTTCTAGATTTCCTGTCAGAGCCTGTTTCTTCGCTGTTAATGCGCGCAGCCCTGCCTGCTGCCATTGTAAAACCTATCCTAAGCGGGATTTTAGAGATTACTACCGGCAGTAGAATGATTGCTTCGCTGGCATCCGTTCCTTTAATCTACAAAGTGCTGTCCGTCAGCTTTATTATTGGATGGAGCGGTTTTTCAATACACGCCCAATCGATAAGCTTTATCAGCAAGACAGACTTGAGCCCCTTAGTATACCTGGTGACAAAACTGCTGCATGGGTTCTTCGCTCTAATTCTTTCAACTGTTTTTTATAAATTATTTATTGCCGAACCGGTTCAGCAGGTTTATCTTCCTGGTCCTTCCACACTGCCTGCCCTTACCTTTTCGAAAACCCTTTTGGCCTCGTCAGGGATACTGCTAACAACCGTTTTAGGCATCTTGGCGTTTCTCCTGCTGATTAAGCTATTATATTTTTTGAGACGAAGGTAATATCAGTTGCCAGTTATCAGTTATCAGTTATCAGTTATCAGTTGCCAGTGACCAGTGCATAGGGTAAAGCTTAAGGGAAAAAGCCTGTAAGACTAACCCTGGAGGCTGAAAACTGAGAACTAGAAACTGAATTATTGCACCTGCAATCTGTGATCCATAATCTGTAATCTGCATTCTACAAACTACGAACTAATATCTAGCTTTTCAAATTCCTTATTTCTTCCCTGTTTTTTTCTATAAGCTCTATGTATTCCCTCAACTGTTTTTCCAGTTCCTCCAGCATGTTATCGGCGTATTCCTTTGTCCCCAGCCTGATCTCCCTTGCATTTTTCTTTGCGTTCTCGATTATTTCCTCTGCCTGCCGATACGCCCTTTTTGTTATTTCATTCTCTTCGACCAAGCGCTTTATATGTTCCTCGGTCTCTTTAAGCATTAGTTCGGCTTCCTTTTGGGCATCTATCAGTATCCTGTTTCTTTCCTCCTTGATCCAGTTTGCCTGTTTTATCTCTTCAGGTAAAATGTCTCTTATAGTATCAATCACTCCTAACACTTTTTCCCCGTCAACCAGGACTTTATCGGAAAAGGGAACGGATCTGCCCTGGTTAATTGTTTCCTCAAGCTTGTCAAGCAGTTCTCCAATATCCACCACTGAAGCCCCTCCTTTAAAATTGTTTTTCGAACTTTTTCATAAGCTGGTCGTTAACATACTCTGGTACCAAATCCTTTACACAGCCTCCGAGTTTAGCGACTTCCTTCACGAGGCTGGAACTCAAAAAGGAATATCTGCTGCTGGTCATCATGAATATGGTTTCTACATTTCTGTTAAGCTTTCTGTTCATTAGAGCCATCTGAAGCTCAGACTCAAAATCCGAGACAGCGCGCAATCCCTTTACGACGGTGGTCGCTTCCTTTTTCTCGACATAATCGATCAAAAGGCCGGAAAAGCAATCAACTTCAACATTTTTTATTTCCCTTGTAGCTGTCAGCAGCATATCAAGCCGCTCATCGGTATTGAACAGCGGGGTTTTAGAAGGATTGTTGAGTACTGCTACAATAACCCTGTCAAACAACCTCGATGCTCTGTCAATAATGTCAATGTGCCCGTATGTAACGGGGTCAAAACTGCCCGGATAAACAGCTGTTTTCATCAGAATCAGTCCTTTTCATAATAGTTATTTTTGTGTTCCCGTACTTTTTTTGCTTGTACATTTTCATATCGTCCGGATGCTTCTCCAGTTTCATATCGCTCGGGTGTTCAATTACAACAATGCATTCTTCGTTCATTATGCCGGAAACTGCTATTTTCTTTATTATATCTTCATACAAACCTTCTCTGTAGGGAGGGTCAATAAAAATTATGTCAAATTTGTCTCGGTTTCTGTCTAAATATTCTATTGATTTAAAAGCATCCATGAACAATACATCTGATCTATCTTCAAGACCTAACAGCTTTATATTTTCCTTGACCAGGGTAAGCGCCTCTCTACTGCTGTCAACGAATACCGAATAGTTTGCTCCCCTGCTCAGTGCTTCAAGGCCTAGATTTCCGGTCCCGGCAAAAAGGTCCAGTACACGTTTTCCCTGTATGTCAAACGCTATAATGCTGAAAACCGCTTCCTTGACACGGTCTGCCGTGGGGCGAATGTTTCTGCCCTTTGGTTCTTTCAGCTTTCTCCCTTTTAAACAACCTGCTATGATTCTCAAAAATAACCCTCCATCCTTTAATATTTTAGCACAACAGCCAAATTTAAACAAAACATTTTAGAATAAAAGGATAGGCAAAAGTCAATTCTAAATATACGGACAGTACTAAATATAATTTCCCTAAAGAGCTCTTCCTTCAATTTCTCCTCTCCTGTACCGGTGGAATTCCACCGGTACTTTTATTATGAACTAAAAAAGGAAGAACCCAGGGGGTCCTTCCTTTTTTATTTATATTAATTTACTTACCAGCCATTTGCCTTTCAGCCTGCTCTATCATCCTCTTAACCATAAATCCGCCTACATAGCCAGCTTCTTTGGCAGTAAGGTCTCCATTATATCCTTTCTTCAGGTTCACACCTACTTGACCTGCTACTTCATACTTCATCTGGTCAAGAGCTCCCCTTGCTTCAGGAACCACTTTTCTGTTTCCTCCTCTTGCCACTGTCTTCTCACCTCCTGTTACGGTTTGTATTATTAATTTAACCACAAGGTTTTCGTTTTAAACTAGCAATAAATGCTACTGTTTTCATTTTAATCAAAGGAACGGGTACCGTTCCTTTGTTTAAGTACTAGTTATCTTCCGCTCATCTGCCTTTCAACCTGTTCAATCATCCTCTTTACCATAAAACCGCCGACGGAGCCCGCATCCCTAGCTCTAATGTTTCCATTGTAGCCATCGGTAAGGTTAACGCCAATCTGGCTGGCAACCTCAAATTTCATTCTATTAAGGGCTTCCTTCGCCTGCGGATAGAGCACCCTGCTTGTTCCGGTGGTCCCGGTGGTTCCGGTGATTCCGGTGATTCCGGTGGTCCCGGTGGTTCCGGTGATTCCGGCCGTCCCTATTCTTCCTGTCATATTATCCAAATAAATTCACCTCCTGTAATTTAATCTAATCATAGTTTGTACAGAGAGGTGCATTTTAAACTAGCAATTAATGCTGTTGTTTCAATTAAATTGTGCTGCCAGGAAAATTATTCTCAGATAAGAAAAGCTTAGATTTTTCCATTACCAGTGCCCGTTCCTGGTCTGAAAACCCGGCTTTTTCGTCCATAAACTCCTCAGCCAGCCTCTGAACCTGTTTGAGTATGTTTATATCCCTGGGAAGCTGGGCAATCTTCAGTTCCGGAATGCCGTGCTGTCTTGTTCCCAAAAAATCGCCCGGCCCCCTGAGTTCCAGGTCCTTTTCTGATATCGCAAACCCATCGGACGAGGATGCCAGTATCCGCATCCGTTCCACTGCGGTCGATCCCCTGTTTCCATTTATTAAGATACAATAGGACTGGTAATTGCCCCTTCCAACCCTCCCCCGCAGTTGATGGAGCTGTGCCAGACCAAATCTTTCTGCGTTCTCCACCAGCATGATATTTGCGTTCGGCACATTGACTCCCACTTCTATAACGGTAGTTGAAACCAATAAATCTATCTTACCGTCTCTGAATCCCTTCATTATGCATTCTTTTTCATTTGAGGACATCTTTCCATGGAGCAGAGATACCCTTAAATCTTTAAAATGTCCTGCCGCAAGGCTGTCATATATCTCAGCGGCTGAAGCCGCTTCTATGGATTCGGAATCCTCAATCAGCGGGCATACAATATACCCCTGTCGTCCTTCCTTGACCTGCTTCGCAACAAAATCATAAGCCCTCTGCCTCAGGCTGTCTTCAATTACATAGGTTTTAACTTCCTTCCTGCCCGGAGGCATCTGATCTATCACTGAAATATCCATATCTCCATGAAGTATCAACGCAAGGGTTCTTGGTATGGGTGTCGCCGTCATCACCAGCACTTCGGGGTTCTTACCCTTATTAAGCAAAGCTGCCCTTTGCCTCACTCCAAACCTATGCTGCTCGTCGGTCACAACAATCCCCAGGTTTCTATATTCGAGTTTCTCCTGAATAAGGGCATGAGTACCAATTATTATATCCACTTCACCTTGCTGAATTTTCCTATATTTTTCACGTTTTTCTCCTGCGGAGCAGCTCCCGGTCAATAGTTCCACCTTTATTCCATGATCCTTCATCATGCTGTTTAGGGTTATGTAGTGCTGTTCAGCAAGGATCTCAGTTGGAACCATGAGAGCCCCCTGGTACCCGTTAGCAGCCGCCTTCACCATTGCAAGGGCCGCCAACACGGTTTTACCCGATCCCACATCCCCTTGCAGCAGCCTGTTCATAGATTTATTACTTTCCATATCACCTTTAATCTCATGCCATACCCGCAGCTGTGCACCAGTAAGGGTAAACGGGAGTCTGCTCAGGAATTCTGTTTCCTTGTCCGACGCACATAATTTTATGCCGGCGCCTTCCCTTTGATAACCGCTTTTTATTAAAAACAGGCTCAGCTGTAAAAGGAAAAGCTCCTCAAAGGCAAGCCTGTGTCTGGACCTCTCAATGCTCTTATAATCGGCTGGAAAATGTATATTTCTGATTGCAACGTTTTTTTCTTCCAGATTATATTCCTCGCGAACCCTGTGGGGAAAAATTTCGTCAAACTTGCCCTCGGCTATCCCCATTGCGTTGTATATTGCTCTTTCAAAATCTCCTGTGGACAGTTTCCCGCTCTTGGAATATATAGGAACAATATTCTTCTTATAGTTATCATCCTGTTTCGCTGTTTCACACACGTTGGGGTTCTGTACCTGGGTTTCACCGAATTTAACTACTGCCTTTCCAAAAAAATCATACACAACTCCCCTGCGCAGCCCCTTAGCCGTAAAGGGGTTATTAAACCAAACCGCCCACCCTTTACCGCTCGTGTCCTCTATCTGCAGCTTCGTAACAGAAAAGTTCCTTTTAATATAACGGGTGCTGGCAGTACCGGTCACCATGGCCCGTATCCACACTTTTTCATTCGAAGGCAGTTGCTTCAAACAATGGATTTTTGTCCTGTCCTCATAATCCCTGGGGAAATAATGCAAAAGGTCTTCCACGGATTTTATTCCCGCTGCTTCGAAGAGTTTTTGTTTTTTTTCACCTATGCCCCTTACTGCCGACACAGGAACCTTTAGTCCATCCATATAGCCACCCCGTTTATCGTTCTGCCGTTATTCCACCGCAAATACATAATAATAGACGGGTTGTCCTCCATAGTGAACTTCCACATCGCAATCCTTGTATTCTTCACTGATCCTTTCTTCCAGACTGTATGCATCATCCTCATCCACTTCTTGACCGTAAAATACCGTTATAACTTCACTATCATCGTCAATAAGCGTTTTCACAAGCTCAAAGGCAACATCAGAAATATTATCCCCTTTGTTCTTAATCTTGCCCTCTCCTATCCCAATAATATCCCCTTCTTTTATTTCTATTCCATCAAAAACCGAATCCCTGACCGCATAGGTTACCTGGCCGGTTTTCACTCTTTCCAGCGCTTCTGTCATTTCCCTGAAATTGTCCTCTGCGCTTTGCATACTGTTGAAGGCAACCATGGCAGAAATTCCCTGTGGTATTGTCTTGCTTGGAACGACGTATACATTTTTAGAACTGAGTTCCCTTGCCTGGTTGGCGGCAAGTATTATGTTGCTGTTGTTAGGAAGTACAATTATGTTCTCCGCATTCAGGCTGTCCACCGCCTTTACTATGTCCTGGGTGCTTGGATTCATCGTCTGGCCTCCATGAATTACTACGTCAACACCCAGGTCTTTGAACAGGTTTGAAAAGCCATCTCCCATTGATACACTAATAATTCCGTAATCTTTAGCCTTCTGCTCCTCTTTAATCTCATCCTCAATTATTGACCTGTGCTGCTCTTTCATATTTTCAATTTTAATCCTTGACAGCTCTCCCAGCCGTAGGCCCTCTTCCATAACTTTATTTGGCCTATCAGTATGTATATGAACCTTTATTACCCTGCCATCACCAACCACCAGGGTTGAGTCTCCCAAACCGCTTAATAACTCCTTAAGCTGTTCAGGTGTACCCTTTGGATTTTTTATTATAAATTCTGTACAATATGGGTATTCCAGGTACAGTTCCTCATCAAGCTCTTCGGTCGCCACAGCCGTAAGCCTGTTCTTTCCGTTCAGCTTGATATCCTCGCCCTTTAAGGTCTTCAGAAGCCCCAATAATATATATACAAAACCCTTACCTCCTGCATCCACTACACCGGCCTGTGCAAGCACCTTCAGCATCTGAGACGTTTTTTCCAGGGTGGAGGTGGATTGTAGAAGAATTTCTTCTATGAACTTGTTAAAATCCTTGACTTCGCTGCTGATTCTAACAGCCTTTTCCGCAGTTTCCCTTGCGACGGTGAGTATTGTGCCCTCGGTCGGCTTCATAACTGCTTTGTATGCAGTGTCTACGCCCTCAGCGAGTGCATGCGCAAACTGAACAGTATCGACATTTCTTAGATTTTTCAACTTGGCTGCAAATCCCCTGAAGAGCTGTGACAGTATAACGCCGGAATTTCCCCTTGCCCCCATTAGTGAACCGCTTGCTACCGCCTCAGCCACGCTTCCCACCGTAACCTCCTTCAGTCGGTTCAACTCTTCCACCGCTGAAAACATGGTTAACGACATGTTTGTGCCTGTATCTCCGTCCGGAACCGGAAAAACATTCAGGGAATCTATGGCTTCTCTATTATTATCCAGAGTATTTGCTGCATTGACAAACATTTTCATTAATAGCGGACCATCTATGTACTGGTTTTTCAAGTCTATACCTCCTTTGTGCCTAAACCCTTACGCCCTGAACATTAACATTTACCTTCTTAACCTTCATCCCCGTCATTGTTTCCACCGTGTATTTGACTTTGTCTATAATGTTTTGCGCAACAGTGGATATTCTAGTACCGAATTCTACCACAATATATAAGTCAATAACCAGGTAGTTATCCTCTTCGGAATATACTTTAACCCCTTTGCTAAGGTGTTCCCTTCTCAATAATTCAACTATCCCGTCTGCGCTGCTTTTAGAGGCCATACCTACCAGACCGTAGCATTCCATGGTAGCAATTCCGGCGATATTTGCCAGCACTTCATCACTAACCGTGATTGACCCGTATTCATTTTCTATCTTTGCGGACATATAATTACCTCCTCGTATAATAGTTCCTGTACACAGCCGTGAGGCTCGTGCCAGGGACTATTTAGGATATATATATTCTATAATATACGGTTTCTTTTTACAACTGAGCCCAAATTGTTTATTAATATACCCTGTTGCCAATAATATTGTTGTATGTTAAAATATTATTGTTTTACTGTAAGGTGTGTCCCCTGACATTATAGGAGGTGTTTTTATGGCTACAGTTTGTCACATATGTGATAAAGAACGCTTGGCTGGTAGCAAAGTTAGTCACTCCAACAGGCATTCAAAGAGGCGTTGGAGCCCTAACATAAAAAAGGTAAAGGCTATTGTTGACGGGAGCCCCAAGAGGATTTACGTATGTACCCGTTGCTTGCGTTCCGGTAAGGTAGTGAGGTCAATATAGCTAACAAAAACGTGCAGAGCACAGTTACTCGGCACGTTTTTTTATTCACTCCTGTTTGAATCTGAAAAGCTTTTTAATTATAGAACTTAAAAATTTTGGCGGCTTGATTACATATATCTTCATAACAGCACCTCCCGAAAATTAGTCGACAAAAATCCTGTAACCGAAATATATTAACCCAACACTCACTATTAAGAGCCAGCCCCACACCGGTAATAAAGCCTTCAGCACAATTCCCAGAATAAATGCTGCCAGCAGCATGATTCCTAAAGTCTCATTCCAATGCCTGGACAACTCAAACACCTCCAGCCAAAAAGGCACTTTTCATTACATTCAGCGAATTTGCCAATTGTTACAAATAAATACGTATCAGCGTAAAGACAAACAGTACGCATAGCACGCCAAGCACAAGAAACCAAACCCACGACGGCACATAAAACATAGTTATTAATACTCCGGCCCCAATCATAACTAAACCGACAATTTTACGTATGTTAAGCTTTTTCAAGCTTATACCCCCTTTTAAGACAAGGGGACACACCGCTGCTTTTAAGGCCAGGGGACACACCTCCTCTCTGAAGCCCAAATCTAAGGTGGGAGGAATGTCCCCAATTGACATTCCTTGCCGCGGAATGTCCCCTTTTGACCAATAAAAAACTCCCTGATACTATGGTATGCAGGAAGCTTACTCATTGACACTATTTATTTTAATCCTTAGCCTCAACAACAAGCAGCAGGCCGCCGCTTAGACTGATTTCCCCGGTCTCCTCGACCAATACGTTGCTGACTCCCCTAGAACTTCCTATCTCGATGGTTTCATTCTCAAGGGGATACTTGAACCCCCGAAGCGTTATTCCTGTTACCTTCGTGCTAAGCGGAACCAGGGAAACAATGGTGCCCCTTCCGCTTATCTTTGCCGTATCCGATATTAAAAAAATCCTGTTATTCTCGTTGATGATTTCTCCTCTGACCCCTTTATCCAGCATGGTTTTCAGAAGAAAAATGTTTGACAGCGTATGGTCCAGCCTGGTCCCTGTAGAACCGAGCATTATAATGCGCTTCTCACCCTTTGCGACCGCGTAGTCCACTGCGAGTTCGGTGTCTGTTTTGTCCTTGTTCCGGGGAAAGGTCAAAATCTCAGCTTCTTTGAAACTGTCAAGATCGCATTCCCTCAAAGAATCAAAATCCCCAAGAATTACATCGGGTTCAATACCCATCTTCCTTGCATGCGCAGCGCCTCCATCAGCGCATATAACTAAATCATCCTGCTTTATTATCCCTTTATGAAATTCATAATCGCGGATAGTTCCATGGGATATTATTACTGCTGCCATCAGCATTCCCTCAGTCCATAACAGATTCTCTTAAACTCCTTGACTCTTTCTTCAACATGCTCCGCGCCGTAAACCGAGGAGCCCGCCACCAGTATGGTCGCTCCAGCTTCTATTATGGCTGCTGCGTTTTCAAGGTTGACTCCCCCATCAACCTCTATTTCGTATCCATAGCAGGCATCCCTTTTCAGCGCATCCAGTTCCCTGATTTTTTCCAAAGCCCCTTTTATAAACTTTTGCCCGCCGAAACCGGGGTTAACACTCATCACCAGGACAAGGTCAACATCTTCCAACACGTGCTGCAGAACCGAAACCGGAGTCGCCGGGTTAATTGAGACTCCGGCCCTTAGCCCCGCTTCTTTGATGCGCTGCAATGTCCTGTTAAGGTGTGTTGAAGCCTCCCAGTGAACCGTAATTATATCCGCCCCTGCCTTCGCAAAATCTTCAATATAGCAATCTGCTCTGTCTATCATCAAATGAACGTCAAAGGGCAGCTTTGTAACTCCCCTTATGCTCTTTATCACCGGAGGGCCTATTGTTATGTTAGGCACAAAATGCCCGTCCATCACGTCTATGTGAATGAGGTCTGCTCCACCCCTTTCGGCTCTTTTTATCTCTCCGCCCAGGTCCGCAAAATTCGCCGACAGTATGGAGGGGGCAAGTTTAATCATATCTTCTCCTCCTGCTCTCTTCAATCTCACCCATTATCTCTGTGTAATTCTCATATCTCCATGAAGCAATCCTTCCCTTTTCAACCGCACTTTTCACTGAACAGCCAGGTTCCTTAAGGTGCCTGCATCCTGCAAACCTGCACCTGCCGGAATATACTTTAAATTCCGGGAAGTACGCTGCTAAATCCATATTTACAATATCCTCATACTTCAGAGCCGAAAGCTTCAGGGAGCTAAATCCCGGTGTATCGACCACCATACCGCCGAAGGAAAGCTCCAATAGTTCGGCGTGCCTTGTAGTATGCCTGCCTCTCTTAAGCCTATCGCTGATTTCACCGGTTCTCAGCTGCAGTTGGGGCTGGATACTGTTTAAAAGGCTGCTCTTTCCTACCCCGGACAAGCCTGCAAACACACTGGTTCTATCCTTCAGGGCATCCTTCAAATCATCCAAACCCTGGCCGGTTTTTGTGCTGGTTCTCACCACCCTGTATCCCGCACTGACATAAGTTTCAGCAAATTCTGTGCTGCAGCCGCTGCTTTCCAGATCCATCTTATTGATACAAATGATGCTGTTCAGATTGCTGACACCGGCCATGACCAGCAGCCTGTCCAACAATAGAAGGTCCGGCTTCGGATTATCCAGCGACATAACTATTACGCAGTGGTCTACATTCGCCACCGATGGTCTTATTAAAACATTCTCTCTGGGCAGAATCTCCTCAATAACCCCCTGTTCACCGGTACTCTTAATCAGAGAGATTTTGACGCGGTCACCGACCAGCGGGGATATCTTTTCCTTTCTGAATATCCCCCGCGGTTTGCATTCTATCAGTCCCAGCTCGGTCCTGACATAATAGAAACCGCCGATACCTTTAACTACTCTGCCCTGAAGCATTCTATTCCTCCTTGCTGAAATCGATAATCTCATCGCGATAGGTCACATCATTGAACAGCACCACTACCCTAACCTTTCCTTTGCCCTTAATCTCAATTTTCAGCGGCCCTTCGTCCGCATCATGCCTTCTCTGGTATTCAGTTTCCTCAACACCATCCTGGTATTTTTTCACGGTCACCTTCACATTCTTCTCTCCCTGGGGAAGGGTTACGGTCAGTATATAGGTACCCTCAACGACGGGCTCAACTTTCTTTTTACCGCTGCTCACACCAAGGACAATGGACGCGCCCTCCTCAACGAGGGTGTTCGGCGCCACGCTCTGGCTTAACACGTATCCCTCCGGAACGTCGCTTTCCTGATAGAAAATATCGGCCAGGATCATTCCTGCGTTCTGCACCCTCGTCTTTGCGGTCTGGAGGTCCAGCCCTACGACCGGAGGCACACTAATCTGCTCAAGCTCGGGTCCGGCGCTTACCACCAGATCAACGGTTGTCCCCTGGTCAACCATAATCCCAGGCTGCGGGTTCTGGTCCATCACAACGCCCACCGTTACCGTTTCACTGTACTTTGGCGTCACTTCTCCTACCTCAAGACCTGCGAGCTGCAGCTTGAGTTCCGCCTCCGCCGAGCTGAAATTGATCAAATAAGGCACTTCGGTCTTTTCCGGTCCCAGGCTTAGCACCACCAACACAGGATTTGTTACTTTATTCTCAGTACCTTCCTTCGGGTATTGTGAAATCACAGTGCCTGCCTCAAAATTCGGGTTATTCTGCCTTTCCCGTATTTCCATCTTCAGACCCCATTCTTTTAAGGCGCTCCTTGCTTCTTCTTCAGTTTTTCCGACTATATCCGGGACTTTCACAACCTTGACGCTCAGCAGATCGCTTAAAAAATAGCTTGCACCGAAGCCCAGCCCGAGCAGCGCGAGCAGAACTACGGCCAATACTATTATCGATTTTTTCTTTCTTTTTTTACCCTTTCCGGCGGGGTCAGAACCTTTTTCTTTTTTCTTGCCGTCATTCACCGTACCCTCCCTGACCGCCGGCATAACTATTGTAGGGCTTTCACCCTTATCCTCGCTAAAAAAGTCAAAAACCACATCCTTGTCTTTACAAAAACTCTTGAGGTCTAGCAGCAGTTCTTCCGCTGTGTTATACCTTTTTGCCGCTTCTTTTTCAATTGCCTTCATTATTATCTGCTCCAGGCCCTTAGGAAAATCGTCAATGATTTTCCCCGGTGGAGTGACCTGCTCCTGCAGGTGTTTCAAGGCAATTGATATCGGGCTCTCTCCCTCAAAGGGAACCTTTCCCGTAACCATCTCATACATCACGATTCCCAGCGAATAAAGGTCGGATTTCTCATCGATATATCCACCTCTGGCCTGCTCAGGCGAGAAATAGTGTACCGAGCCAATGACGCTCCCGGTGTTGGTTACGGTAGAACCCGTTACGGCCCTGGCAATACCAAAATCCGTTACCTTTGCGATGCCGTCTTTAGTCATAAGTATGTTATGGGGTTTTATATCCCTGTGAATGATGTGGTTCTTATGGGCGTGCAACAATGCCTTGCATATCTGCTGCGCAATTTCCGCCGCCTGTACGGGGCTAAGCCTTTTCCTTTCCCGTATCAGTTCTTTCAGTGTTCTGCCCTCAATATATTCCATTACTATATAATGGATATCTCCATCCACACCCACATCGTATATGCTGACAATATTCTGGTGAGATAGGCTTGCCGCTGCCTGGGATTCTCTCCTGAACTTCCGGACAAAGTCTTCATCGCTGGTAAATTCCGGCCTGAGCACCTTAACGGCAACATAACGGTTAAGCAAACCGCATTTTGCCTTATATACATGCGACATACCACCGCTGCCGATTTTCTCAACTATTTCATACCTGTTGCCCAGCACTTTTCCTATCATTTATTCCACCTCACCTTAACCGCTATTACCGTTATATTATCCTTACCTCCCCTGTTGTTTGCCTCTGCAACAAGCCTGCTGCATAAAAGCTGCGGCTCGCCGATATTCAGACAGAGGTCCAGTATGTCCGCACAGCTTAGCATATTGGTAAGCCCATCGGTACAAAGCAGTATTGTGTCTCCGTCTTGCATCTCCCGTTCGGATAGATCCGACTCAATATCAATACCGGTTCCCAGCGCCCTGGTTATTATATTCTTTTGGGGGTGGTTGTCTCCTTCTTCCGGGGTTATACTGCCGTTTTTTATTAACTCAGCAACCAGCGAATGGTCCTCTGTGAGCTTTATAAGCTGGCTGTCTCTTAACAGGTAAATCCTGCTGTCGCCTATATGCCCTGTATAGAGCATCCTGTCAACTATAAACGCCATTGAAAGGGTAGTACCCATTCCCCGGAGCTGCTCGTCTTTGGCCGCAAGGTTGAACACCGCCCTATTGGCAGCCGCTAATGCGTCCTTTACAAGCCCCGGCCTGTCTGCCGCATACTCGTCTTTATCCCATGCCTGCTCTATAAAATCCTTGACGAACAAAACCGATGCCCTGCTGGCAACCTCTCCTCCATTATGCCCTCCCATCCCATCGGCAACAATATACAAACCGTACTTGCTGCCATTCTCCACCAGGTAATAATCCTGATTCGTGCTTCTGACCTTTCCAGGGTCTGTAGCGGCTCCTGCTATCATGGAAATCCCCCCATTCATTGCTTTGGTCTCTTTTCACTTATATAACTCGCTCTTAATTGACCGCAAGCGCCATTCAAGTCCCTTCCCAGTTCCCTTCTTACGGTAACCGGTATACCATGTTTTTCAACTATACCCTTAAACCGCATGATTCTATCCCGGTTTGACTGGCTGTATCCGTATTCTGCAATTGGATTAAGAGGAATAAGGTTTACATGGCACGGAACACCGGCCAGAAGCTCTGCAACCTTCCCGGCGTCCCTATCGCTGTCGTTTACTCCGTCTATTAATGAATACTCGAAGGTAATCCTTCTACCCGTCTTTTCCGCATATTTTTTGCATGCAGCGATTACCTCTTTTATTTTATATTTTCTTGCCACCGGCATCAAGTTTTTCCTGGTTTCGTCATCACCGGCATGAAGTGAAACGGACAGGGTTACCGGCAGCCCCTCCTCAGCCAGCTTCTCAATTTCTCGCACAAGCCCGCAGGTAGATACGGTTACATGCCTCAGCCCTATATTTAAACCTTCCTTGCTGTTCACCAGGTGCAAAAACGTGATCAGGTTCCGGTAATTATCCAGGGGCTCTCCGCTCCCCATAATTACGATATTGGAAATCCTCTCACCGATATCCCTCTGTACGGCCACGACCTGCCCCAGCATTTCACCCGGGCTGAGATCCCTCACAAGCCCCCCCTGCGCCGAAGCGCAGAAGCGGCAGCCCATCCTGCAGCCTACCTGGCTGGAGATGCATACCGTATTCCCATAACTATAAACCAGCAGCACGGTTTCAATAACTGCGCCGTCACTGAGTTCAAAAAGGTACTTCTTTGTTGCATCAAGCTTCGATTCTCGAATCCTGACCTTTTTTGGCATGCCGCTGTGATAGTGCATATCTATGAATGCCCTTAAGTCTTTGGGAACATTGGTCATTTCTTCAAAGCTGTCCACTCCCCTTTGCACCCATTTGAAAACCTGCTTGGACCGGTACGACGGATAACCATGGGCCTTGAGCAGTTCATTGAGTTCCTCACTATTGTAATCCAGTATATTCTTCTTGGCCATGCAATGCAATCAACCTTTCCTGCCAAAATGTGCCATCAGAACTATTCTTCCATTCATTTAAGGTAATTATAACACAGAAAAAACTTGAAAATACTATAGGCAACACAAAGTGATGCCTTAACCGCATCACTTTGTCCTCCGTATCTTGCTTATGAAAAAACCATCTGTCCCATGGATGTGGGGAAACAGTTGAATATGTCCTTTCTCCGCGGTTTCTGTACGCAGCCCATCGGGCAGGCATGGGGAAATATCAACAAATTCGAAATTTGAAGCGCTGCCAATGAATTTCTCTACAACCCCAATGTTCTCATCCGGCATAACCGTACACGTGCTGTATACCAGTTCTCCCCCCGGTTTCAAATACTGCGCTGCCGCTTCAAGGATGCCCCCCTGTATATCCTGTAAGGTCTTGTAATGTTCCCTTTCCTTTTTCCACCTGATGTCAGGCTTTCTCCTGATAACACCTAAACCGGAGCAGGGGGCATCAACGATGACCCTGTCCGCCTTTTCCGCAAGTTCTGTGTCAGGTTTCTTCGCATCGAACAATTCCGTTTTTACAATGGATAGTCCCAGCCTTGCGCAGTTTTCTTGTACCATTGCAAGTTTTTTTTCATTTATGTCCCTTGCAATCACCCTGCCCCTATTCCCCATCATCTGCGCTGCATAAGTACACTTGCCTCCCGGTGCGCTGCACACATCGATAAGCAGCTGCCCCGGTTCCGGCGCAAGCACCTCCACCGCCAGCATTGAACTCTCATCCTGGACATAGAACAGACCATCCTTGAAAGCCTTGCTTTCCCCTGGGAAAAAACCGTTTTTTACAACGACAGAATTTTTACTGTACAATCCCGGTCCGGCGTCAGACCCCTCATCTCTTAAAAGGCTGATCAGTTCATCCCTGCTCGTCTTCAATGTATTTGCTCTCAGAACCAGTTCGGGTTTTTTGTTATTGGCTTTGCATAATTCCTCGGTAAAATCCACTCCGAATATGGCTATCCAGTCTTCAACCATCCATGCGGGATGGGAATACTTCAGACTTATATATTCCTTTGGATTACTCATCCTAGGCGGTATCTGGGTTTTCTCCGGGCATCGCATTACGTTCCTCAATATACCGTTCACAAAACCGGCGGCCCTTTTGCCGCCGTATTTCTTTGCAAGGTTAACTCCTTCGTTGACTGCTGCGAACCCTGGAACCCGGTCCAGAAACTTTATTTGAAACAAGGATAATCTTATAATATTCTGCACCCAGGGGTCAATCCTGCTTTCCGGTATGCGTGAGAATCTCTTAATTACCCAGTCAAGGTAGAGTCTGTTTTCCAGCACACCATAAACCAGCCGGGTAATAAGCGCTTTATCCTCATCGGAAAATTCACCCGATGAAACGTGGTTATCCAGCAGGATGTTTGAGTAGCCTTCCTCTTCCAGGGTCTTATGAATTATTGCCAGTGCCGTCTCCCTTGCTCCTTTCCTCTTCACAGTGGCTCTCCTACCTTCGCCTGTTTGCAATCAGAATAAACCGCAGCAGCTGAGCTATCGCTGTTATTGCCGCTGCCACATAGGTGAGGGCAGCCGCGCTTAGGACTTTGCGGGCCGGTCCCAGTTCATCCCCCGTAATCACACCGCTTTCGCTCAGCATTGCGATAGCCCTGCTGCTTGCGTTGAATTCGACGGGAAGCGTAACCAATTGAAAGGCTACAACCGCGAGGAAAAATATTATGCCTATCTGTATCAGTTCATACCATCGAAGTATAAACCCGCCGAATATCAGCAGCCAGGAGAGATTTGAGCTGAAGCTGGCAACCGGGGCAATGGTGTTTCTTAATATTAGCGGGACATAACCGTTGGAGTGCTGTACCGCATGCCCTGCCTCATGGGCGGCGACTCCCAATGCGGCAATGGAAGTGCTGTTGTACACAGTATCCGAAAGCCTTAACACCCTTGTCCTGGGGTCATAATGATCTGTTAGGCTTCCCCTTATCCTCTCTATCCTGACATCGTGCAGCCCGTTCATATCGAGTATTCTCCTTGCTGTCTCCATTGCAGTGAATCCCTGTCTGCTCGCTACTCTTGAATACCTGCTGAATGTCCCGTTTATCTTTGACTGCGCGTATAGAGTAAACAATATTGCCGGAATAAGAATTACAAATGTTGAATCAAAAAACATCAGACATCCCTCCTATTACATAATTGGTTTACTGCGCTTTCGATCCTTCCTATATTCACCTGGGTATTAAAGCACGGACCCATCGGCCTTTCATTCAGTATACCCACAACGGGAATCAGACGTGCATCGTGTATCCCGCTGCACAGGTCCTCTTCACACGCCACCGCAATAACAGCCTTGGGTTTATGCTCTTTTATCGCTTTTCTTGCCAGCGTCCCCCCGGGTACCACCACCATATTTATATTATACTTCCCGCAGAGATCAATTATTTCGCTCACAGGACATTTGCCGCATTTTGCACAATTATACACATTGCCGGTGATCTTATGCTTGCATTCGCTGTCCTGGATGCAGTGCGGGAGCAGAAGCAGTACTTCCTGGGGCCTGAACCCCAAACCGCTGGAGTATACAATCCTGTTGTTGATCTGGGCATAGGCCCTTTGAACGGTTTCCCTGTCAATTCCAAACATTCGCCCTGCTGCCATAGCCGGAAAAATCGTTAAATCCAATATTTTCCGGAGCAGCCTGCCTGCTCCTAAAACCTCCCCTTTGCCTGAATTGACGAGGAATACACAGATAACCGTAATACCCATAAACAACGCTGCGGCATATACTCCGGCAAGCGCAGCAATGGTAGCCATCCTATAAAAAACGCGGTACTGCCTGACCAGGATAACGTACAATAGAATTCCTGCCAGCAGGAAAACCCACGTTATTGTCAGCAAAAGCAGGATCAATTTGTTCTTCCATGTACTGCTCGCATCATTTTCCCCTATCATTTAATCACCCAAGGCTTTTCCGGGGACCAGCGTGTTACCCCGGATATATTCGTCCACAGTCATACGGCGGGAAGACGGCAGTTGTATTTCCTGAATCAGCACCTGTCCGTCGCCGGCCTGAACTCGTATTCCTCTTGAACTGACTTCCAAAACCGTCCCGGGGCGTTCACCGCTGCTTCCTTCCACTGCTGTTGCCTTCCACAGCTTGATACGCAAACCCTCGTAGTGCGTATAGCTCCCGGGCCATGGGTCTGTCCCCCTGATCAGATTGCAAATAACACCCGCCGGTTTCTGCCAGTCTACCTTTCCGTCCTCTCTATCCAGCGGCGGTGCATAGCTTGCCTGCCCGTGGTCCTGAGGCGTTCTCGGAGCTACCCCTGCGCTGACATCGCCGAGGGTCTTGACCAGAACGTCGGCACCCAGACCGGCCAGGCGGTCATGCAAGTGTCCTGCGCTTTCATCATTTTCTATAGCGATTTCTTCCCGGTATATCATATCCCCGGTATCCATTCCCTTATCCATATACATCGTTGTAATGCCTGTGGACACTTCACCGTTTATAATACACCAGTTGATCGGCGCAGCTCCCCTATATTTGGGCAGCAGCGACGCATGCACGTTGATACACCCCAGGGGAGGGATGTTAAGAATCTCTTCCTGCAGTATCTGTCCAAAGGCAACCACCACAATAACATCCGGGGAGATCTTTTTTAACTCCGATACAAAGTCCTTGTCCCTGACACGTTCCGGCTGAAGCACTTCAATACCCGCCGAGCAGGCAACCTGCTTTACCGGCGGAGGCTGGATTTTTTTCCCTCTGCCCTTTGGCCTGTCCGGTTGGGTTACCACAGCTTCAACATTGTATCCGGTAGAAATCAGTTTTTTGAGACTCACTGCTGCAAACTCCGGGGTCCCCATAAAAACCACTCTCATGTTTTCACCTGCCTTCATCTTCAATGACCCTGTCCACGAACAGAATTCCGTCAAGATGGTCTATTTCGTGGCAAAGGGCACGGGCAAGCAGCCCTTCTCCCTCCACCTCAATGTCTTTACCTGTCCTGTCCAAACCCCTTACCTTTACCCTGTACGGCCTTCTCACCTTACCGGATTTTCCGGGAATGCTCAAACACCCTTCTTCTTCCACCTTGCTGCCTTCAGTATCCATTATTTGCGGATTTATAAGTTCAATGGGTCCTTCTCCGATGTCAACTATTATAACCCTTTTCAGCACGCCCACCTGGGGCGCCGCCAGCCCCACCCCTTCAGCCAGTTTCATAGTTTCATTCATATCGTCCAATAGCATCCCGATCCTGTCATCAATTCTTTCCACGGCCCTTGATTTTTTCCTTAGAACAGGGTCTCCCTCTTTCCTTATGTTTCTGACTGCCATGACCTGTCTCCTCCTTGCCCGTTACATTAGACTGTATGGGTCCACATCAATTATAATGTTAACATCTTTTTTTATTGAATGCGCAGCATCCAACCAGCTTTCCTTAACCTTTTCCTTTATTATTTCCATTTCGCTGCTCTTAATGATTATCTGCCAGCGGTACTTTCCCTGTATCCTTGAATGAAGCGCCGGCCCCGGGCCGAAAACCTCAAAGGAGCTGTCTTTTATGTTTTCCAGCCTGCCGGTCAGGTCATTATAAAAATACTTGCAGCTTTCAGCAACATCCCTTTGCTTTGCACCGGTAACAACTATATTGAGAAGCCGGGAAAAGGGAGGATACCCGAAACGCCTTCTGATTTCTATCTCATTCCGGTAAAACTCTTTAAAATCATGCCGGCTGGAAGTGATAATACTGTAGTGTTCCGGCGAATACGTCTGAACAATGACTTTGCCGGGGACAGTACTCCTTCCCGCCCTCCCGGACACCTGCGTCAGTATTTGAAATGCCCTTTCCGCCGACCTGAAGTCCGGAAGATTCAAGGTAAAATCAGCAAGTATAACCCCTACCAGCGATACACCGGGAAAGTCCAACCCCTTTGCAATCATCTGCGTTCCGAGCAGAATATCCCCTTCCTTGTTCTTGAACGCCTTAAGTATATTATAATGGGAACCTTTCCTGCGGGTGCTGTCTACATCCATTCGGAGCACTCTGGCATCGGGAAAATTCTCAACTACCTCCGCCTCCAGCTTTTCGGTCCCAGATCCCATATATTTTATCCTCTTGCTGCCGCAACTCGGGCAGATATCGGGTAATGCCCCGGTAAAACCGCAGTAGTGACATAACAATACGTTTTTGTTTTTGTGATATGTAAGGCTTATATCACAGTTCCGACACTTCACCACGTTTCCGCAATCCCGGCAGCTTACATAGGTAAAATAGCCACGCCTGTTCAGCAGTAGGATAATCTGGTGCTTGCCGCTCAACGCATTTTCTATCTCTTCCTTCAGTTTCCTGCTGAAGATCGACCTGTTGCCTTCCTTGAGTTCCGTCCGCATGTCTACTGTTTCAACAACCGGCAGGGTACTCCCACCAACCCTCTCGGTCAGTTCCACAAGCCCTATGCTGCCCTCAGCCGCCCTGTAATAGGTCTCCACTGATGGAGTGGCGGAACCTAATACCAGCAGTCCCCCGTAATAGAACACCCTCTGCCTGGCCACATCCCTGGCAACATACCTCGGTGAGCTTTCGGATTTATACGTATGCTCGTGCTCTTCGTCCAGTATTATAAGGCCAATATCCTCGAAGGGCGCAAACACCGCAGACCTTGCACCGATTGCCACATCATACTCTCCCCTGCGTATCCCTTCCCATTGGTCATATCTTTCTCCTGGCGAAAGCTTGCTGTGGAACACGGCTGCCCTGTTTCCAAACCTTTTTGCGTACCACTCCACCATCTGGGGTGTTAGCGATATTTCCGGGACAAGGACGATCGCCTTTTTCCCCTTCTGCATCGTATCGCCTATCAAGTTCATATAAACTTCTGTTTTACCGCTCCCCGTGACCCCATGAAGCAGAACTTCCTTTACTCCGCTGCCGTATAGGCTTCTTATCTGCTTTAACGCCGCTTTCTGCTGGTGCGACAGCTGCTCTACCCTGTCTTCGATCAGGCCTACCTGCAGTTCCGGTGTTCTTTCTGATCTGCGGTCAAACAATGTGATTATCCCTTTTCTCTCCAGGGCCGCCAGCGTGCCCGCGCCACAGCCTGTCATCCGCATAATATGTCCGCATGGCAGTTTCTTTTCCGGTACCGCCAGCAGGCAGTCAACCACCGCCTTCATACGAAAAGCATTCTTTGGCAGCACAATATCTCCGTTTCCCGGAATAATTCCGGCCCATTTCTCATGTTTTTCAGACACCTTGGACTCCAATGAATATGAGAGCTCCAGATATCCCTTTTCAATCAAGTCGTCCAATTCGGTTCCCATATGCATTGACCTTGCCATATCTTTTGCCTGTTCGTACTCCAGCCTTCCGCCGGATTCCGCTATCCATTCGCATATACTTTTACCGGGATGAGTTTCCGGGGGTTTGCATTTCAATATTACATATTTTACTCCTTTTTTTCTTGCCTGGGCGGGCATGATGCAGTGAAGCGCTTCAGCCCACGTGCATAGGTACTCCTTCCTCATCCAGCTTCCAAGCCGGATGAGTTCTTCGGAGAACATGGGTATGCTATCTATCACCCTGATTATTTCCTTAAGCCTTCCTACTTCCTTCGGGCACTCATCGGATACTTCCACCACATAACCCTCCACCAGCCTGTCACCCTGGCCGAAGGTCACGGCTACCCTGACCCCGATTTTAACGCTGTCCAACATGGAAGGAGGTATGATATAGTGAAATGGTCTATCTACACTATGGCTGGTATTGCTAACTATGACCTGCGCATACAACCCCAACACATCCTTATTTGATCAACTGCTTGACTTTTTCCAGTATTACATCTGCCATTTGATGTTTACTCATCTTTGGAATATTCTCCATACTAAAATCTCTATCCATAATGAATCCTGCATTCGTATCGCTGCTGAAGCCCGTTTCATCCCTGGTAATATCGTTGGCTACAATAAGATCAAGGTTTTTCTTTTCGAGCTTTTCCTTCGCATATTCAAAAATATTCGTACTCTCAGCTGCGAAACCGACCAATATCTGTTTTGTTTTCAGTTTTCCAAGCTCATACAGAATGTCAGGGTTTCTTTCTAGTTTTATCTCCAGGTTATCGTGCGTTTTCTTTATTTTTTGACTGGAAACGTTTACGGGTCGGTAGTCCGAAACCGCTGCAGCCTTTATTACTATATCGCACAGAGGAAAGTATTCCATCACCTTTTCATACATCTCCCGGGCGCTGGTCACCTTTACTAATTCAACACCCTGCGGCGGAGTAAGGGTGGTAGGACCGCTGACGAGAATCACCTTTGCCCCCTGTTCCACAGCAGCTTCGGCAACAGCATACCCCATTTTCCCGGAGGAGCCGTTTGTGATAAACCTGACAGGGTCAATAATCTCCCTGGTCGGTCCGGCCGTAACCAAAACCGTTTTTCCCTTCAGGTCCTCCCCTTTATCAAAAACTCTTTTAATAAACTCAACTATGTTCCCTGGCTCTTCTAACCTTCCCAGCCCTTCATCTCCACAGGCAAGCCTTCCCTCAGCCGGGCTTATAAACAAATACCCCATATCTATGAGGTAGTCTATGTTCTTTCTGACTATTCTGTTGTTATACATATTCGTGTTCATTGCAGGCGCAATTATTACCTTTGCCTTTGTTGCGGCAACTACTGTTGTAAGCATGTCATCCGCTATCCCTGCGGCCAGCTTCCCGATCACGTTTGCCGTGGCGGGAGCTATGACCAGGCAATCCGCCCACTGGGCTAAGGAAATATGCTCCACCTCCCAGTTTTGCGGTTCCGCAAACAAATCCGTTATCACCCTGTTATTTGACAATGTCTGGAATGTAAGGGGCGTAATGAATTCCTGTGCAGATTTTGTCATGACCACTTTTACCTTTGCTCCTTCTTTTACTAATCGGCTCACTAAATCCGCGCATTTATATGCAGCAATCCCTCCGCACACACCCAACACGATTTTTTTATCCGATAACAAAGCCTTTCCCCCCGTTATTTTATGCCGTCCCTTGTACGGACGTATTTAACCTTGCCTTCAGAAATCTCCTCAATGGCTCTCGTAACCGGCTTCTTATTCTCCATTTCATCGAAGCGGTCACTATTCTCGGTCAGCTGCCGGGCCCTTTTTGCGGCCAATACTACCAGCGTGTACCTGCTATCTACTTTTTTTAGTAAAGATTTCATTGATGGATATAACATTATTTTACCTCCTTACTCACCGATAAACTGCATCTTAAACCTGTCAACCCTACATTTCTCCGCAATTATTATTGATCTGAGCTTTTCAGTTGCTTCGTCCACCTTATCGTTTATAATAAAGTAGTTATAACGCGACACAAAATTGATTTCCTTGTATGCAGCCTCAAACCGTTTCAATATTTCCCTCTCGCTTTCGGTTCCTCTTTTTATGATTCTGTTTTTCAACTCTTCCATTGAGGGGGGGAGTATGAACACAAATACCCCTTCCCGGTATCTATCCTTCACCTGGAGAGCGCCCTGTATATCGATTTCCAAAAGCACATCCTTCCCATTTTCAAGGTTTTCCTCGACAAACCTCCTAGGAGTACCGTAGTAATTATCGTATACTACAGCGTACTCGATAAAATCATCGTCCGCAATCATCTGTTCAAACTTATCTCTCGAAACAAAAAAATAATTCTTTCCGTTCAGTTCACCTTCCCTGGGCATCCTAGTCGTAGCGGATACGGAGGCTACTATATCCTTGTTTATATCCAGCAGGTTCTTGCATATAGTACCCTTGCCCGCACCGGAAGGCCCTGAAACCACAACCAACAGCCCTTTCCCTGCCATTTTCATTCACTACCCATTGAGCTTTCAACCGTTTCCTTTGAATACAACCTATGCGCTACGGTTTCCGGTTGAACCGCCGATAATATTATATGGTCGCTGTCGGTAATTATAACCGCCCTGGTTCTTCTGCCGTAGGTTGCGTCTATCAACATTCCCCTGTCCCTGGCATCCTGTATTATCCTTTTAATAGGAGCCGATTCAGGACTTACTATTGCAACCAGCCTGTTTGCCGAAACAATGTTGCCAAACCCGATATTAATCAATTTCATATCCATACTTAACCTCCTTACTCAATGTTTTGTATTTGCTCTCTAATTTTTTCCAGTTCGGTTTTTGCATCTATCACCCTTTTTGATATTTCAAGGTCATTCCCCTTAGACCCAATCGTGTTTATCTCCCTGTACATCTCCTGAACGAGAAAATCCAGTTTTCTACCTACCGCCCCACCGCTTTTTAGGGTATTTTCCATCTGTGAAATATGGCTTTTTAGCCTTACCAGCTCTTCATCAATGTTGCTTCTGTCGGCAAAGACGACTACTTCCTGGTATAACCTGTCCTTGTCTATATCCAAACCCTTTGTTAGTTCCTCAATTCTTTTTTCCAGCCTTTGCTGGTATTCCTGCACTACGTATTGTGCTCTATTTTTAATCTCCAATACACCTGTTTCTATAGTTTCAAGCTTTTCCAGTATATCCAGCTTAAGATTCTCACCCTCCTTGCGCCGCATCTGCAGCAGCACCTTTACCGCCTGCTCAAGTGCTTCTGAAAGCTGTGACCAAATTTTCTCCTCATCCATTTCGCTTTGCCTGGCTACAATCACGTCAGGAAAAGCAGCGATCAAAGACAGGGGGATGCTGTCCTTAATACCGGTCTGCGCCTTCAATTGCTCGAGGGCATTAAAGTAGTTTCCGGCAAGTTCAAGGTTAACCCTGATCTCAGAATCCTTACGCTCCAGCTGATCATAGGACACGTATACATCGATCCTGCCCCTGGATATGTTGTTTTGTATGTATTCCCTAATCCGTTCTTCCAGAAACGATAAATATTTCGGAATTTTCACCGATATATCGCTGTACCTGTGGTTCACCGACCTTATTTCCACAGACACCTCGGCTTCGCTAGACTTAAATTCGCCCCTCCCAAAACCCGTCATGCTGCATATCATTTCCAGATTTCATCCTTCCAATATTAATTTTGCCGATATAACTTTCGTAAATACTACCCGATGTTTTTATATTTTAGCCAAAAACCGAGAATATAAACAAATATCAAGCGAGAGCTGGCTCTCTCGCTTTATTTTAATTTAACACATTTTTCTATGTTTGCAAAGGATTTTTTAACTTTTTAACCATATTCCCCTGCATACGTTTTCTGCCGGTCCTGTCATGAAAACCCTTCCATCATCCTTCCATTCTACCTTAAGTCTCCCCAGAGCAAGGGTAACATCAACAACCCTATCCGTTTTATTCAGCAAAGATGATACCACAACAGCCGAGCAGCATCCTGTACCGCAGGCCAGCGTCCTCCCCGCTCCCCTCTCCCATGTCCGCACTTCGATGTTCCTTCTGTCTATTATCCTTACAAAGTTCACATTTGTCTTGCACGGAAAAACAGGGTGGTTTTCGACCGCCTTCCCTATTCTCCTTATGTAATCCTCCCCATCAAAAGCATCCACATACAATACGGTGTGGGGCACTCCCATTCCTATGGTAGAAGCGGTTATCTCCCGGCCGTCTATGCTCAGTCTCTCTTCCAGAAAGCTCTCTCTGTCCGTGTTAACAGGGATATCTCCGGGATTTATTGAAGGCTGTCCCATATCCACAACTACCGCTTCCACGCAGCCATCTCCGGAAAGTATTAATCTGGGCTGCATTATACCCGCAAGGGTGTCCACAGTGAATTCCGTTCTGTTAGTAATGCCTTCCTCAAACACGTATTTTGCATAACATCGGATACCGTTTCCGCACATTTCCGCTTCGCTTCCATCCGAATTGAAGATCCTCATACCCAAATCCGCTTTTTCCGACTGAGTAACCATTATCAGGCCGTCTGCCCCCACGCCGGTATGGCGGTCGCAAATCTTTGTGCTAACGGCGGCCGGATCCTGTATTGGTTTCTCCCGGCAGTCCACCACAATGAAGTCATTGCCCAATCCGTGCAGTTTTTTGAATTCCACTCAATCACCTTCCGTTTTTATGCTTTACAATATTATACTTCATAATACCTCCTAGTTAAATAGTGAATACTTCAGTGACCGATATTCAGAACCAGAAAAGCACAGGGACAGGGAAAAGCACAGGAAAGCACAGGGACAGGTACACTGCTTCATAGCCTCCATATTATGCCATTGCCTGAACCATAAGCAATGTACCTGTCCCCTATCCCTGTGTCTCATTGATTTCATTCTATGACTATAACAGCACCGTTTTGGCTATCCATCCAGTTATAGAGGAATTCTGCATGACTTGTATAATTGCGGACACACATATTGGAGCGGGGAAATGTACCGATGGTATGAAGGTATTCTATCGGTCCGGGATCCACCCTCTCGCCATCCTGTTTCTCATATGCCACCGGAACGCCGTGGATGTAGGCTCCGCCGGTAAATCGTACGGCAAACGGCGCATAACCTGCAATCTCCTGCGTGTCGTTTTTCAGATACTCAAAGCGATCTTTTTTTTCAATGGCCTTGTAACTGCCAAGGGTGGTCTCAAAGGAGAAATCTCCTGGAAATCCAGTAGTGGACAGGGTATATGAGACAAGGTTGAGGCCGTTTTCACCAAGTTCAAAGGAGGCCTGGTTTTGCTGATTTCTGTCTACTACAACCACATGGTTCAACTGGCTTAATGTGACATCCGGATCAATGTACTTTTTAGGTATGTAGTAATCTCCACCAAAAGTAGGAACGTTGACATGATAAAGCTCATCAGTCTCATCAAGTATTCGTACCAGCATCCCATCCGGTATATACCGGAAGTCGCTATCTGTATCTGCCTGTTCATATGCAGGAGCACTGTGATAAAACCTATATCCATACTCGTCTACTGCGGCATCTCCCTTTTGAGGGGGCGCACCGTTTTGATTCTTATAGTTGCTGATAAAGTGCAGACCTCCCTGGGCCACCTGCTGCCTTAGCTGGTTTACTGCGTCCTGCATTCTGTCAAAGCGAAAATTCCTGGGAGTACCTGCTGTTGAGTGAAGATACCCCTCGTTTGTTTTATTGCCATTTCCGAATGCTACCCTGTACCATAGGGTTGAACCCTCCATCTCTTCACCTTCAACCCTCTGGAGCAGCGACACCTTGTCTAGGTTCTCTACACGTGCGACAACGGTTGCATCTGGCGCCGGATTTTCGCGGATATCAGCGCCATTCTCCGCTGTCACAAGGAAATAATCAAAGGAGAAGTTATATTGAGTATACTGTACTGCATCATTGATTCCTTGAGGTAGGGTAGTGTTATATTCATGGAGTACAGTATTCATCTTTTTGGATCCGATATTTTTCAATACCTGTGTTTTCTGCTGCTGGCTAAGACACGATATTCTGTTTTTTTCCTCCCGCCGGGTGGTTTGGGTAAGCTTAAGATCATCTTCAATGCTGAAACCGTTTATATTCTCCTCCACAGCTTCCCGGTCAGATTTGGCCAGTCTGTCCTCCCTGGGCAGGTCCGTCTGCTGCCTTGGAGCGGGTGTCTCACCAGGGGGCACGGTTCTGCGATATACACAGCTTGACACTGCAACTATTATTATAACCATTAATATTAGGTTGATTTTCCTGTACATATGCATCCCCAATCTAACGTTTTTTCATCACTTATTTAATATATATCTTTCTCAAATAGTTCCGCTATTATGTATCTCATAATTAGAAGCATAGAGACAGGTATACTGCTTCATAAGCAATGTACCTGTCCCTGTGCTTCATAGTGTTAATTTTCTAACTAAATTTTTGCTTCAAGAAAATTGGTTGTCACAATAATATTACTGTATTTTGTGTTACTATAGATAATAGATGCCATACTAAATTAAAAACCGAAGGTGATACTATGTCTTTTGATGGCTACACCCTAAGATGCCTCATCGATGAATTGAACACCGAACTGTCAGGCAGCCGCATAGAAAAAATCTATCAGCCTGCGAATGACCTGTTGGTTATAAACCTGCGCACAAAACGGGGCAAGGACCGGCTGCTTATTTCGGCAAACCCTTCCAACCCCAGGATGCATCTCACCGAGGACTACCAGTTCAGTGCCGGGCACCCGCCTATGTTTTGCATGCTTATGCGAAAGCACTTTCAAAACGGAATAATCGCTTCAATCAGCCAGGAGGGTCTGGACCGGGTTGTCATAATTTCCGTCAGAGCCACCGACGAACTCGGTACTACTGCCACAAAGCATATTGTAGTTGAAATCATGGGAAGACACAGCAACATTATCCTGCTGGATAATAACCGTATTATCATTGATGCTGCTAAAAGAGTATCTCCGGAAATGAGCTCTTACAGGCAGCTTCACCCCGGCATTTTGTACAAATCCCCTCCGGGGCAGCACAAACTGAACATGCTTACAAATAGCAGCGAAGCTCTAAAACAGAAACTATTAGAGTGCAACGGGTTAAGTGCTGAAAAAGCCATCCTCAATTCACTGGAAGGCATAGGTAAACTACTGGCAACGGAGATTTGTTACAGAAGCGGAATAGAACCGGATGCCTGGCTGGATTCCAATAATATATGCCGCCTGCTTGACACCACCGAAACGTTCCGGGCTGTAATATTCCAATCGGACTATTCACCGGTTATATATTATAAATCCGGCAGGCCGCAGTACTTTAGCGCAGTACTGCTGACACACCTTAATCTTGATAGTGTAAAGCATGATAATGTAAATAGGATGGTTGACAGTTTTTTTTCCGAAAAACTCCGGCGGGAACAGCTAACCCAGGCCAAGGACGGCCTTGAAAGACTTGTCAGGGGTTTCCTTGAAAAGAATATGAAAAAGATGGCAAACCAGCAGGAGGAGTACGATAACGCCCAGGACTACGGGGTATACAGGCTCTATGGCGAGCTGCTGACGGCGAACCTTTTCCGCCTTAAAGAGAAGGCAGACCGCGCTATAGTCCAAAACTTTTACGATGCGGATGCCAAAGAAATAGAAATCCCGCTAAACCCAAACCTTACTCCCAGTGAGAACGCCCAAAGGTTCTTCCGGGAATACGGCAGGAAGAAACGCACGGTAGAAAACCTTTCTTCCCACATTGAGAACACAAAGAATGAAATCCAGTACCTGGAAAGCTTGCTCTTCAATATAGAAAAAAGTACCGATATGGAAATGCTTGCAGAGATCCGCTCTGAACTTTTACGGGAGGGCTTGATCAAGGACCGGGATGCCAAATCCGGAGAAAAGACGCCTGAGCGTTCCAAACCTTTACGTTTCATATCCTGTGACGGATTAGACATCTTTGTCGGCAAAAACAACTACCAGAATGATTATCTGACACTGAAACTTGCCGCCAGGGACGACCTCTGGCTTCACACCAAGGATATCCCGGGTTCCCATGTTGTTATCAAGGCCGGGAACTCTGAAGTTCCGGTCAGTACTCTTCACCAGGGTGCCATGCTGGCAGCATTTTTCAGTAAGGGCAGGCACTCCAGCAATGTACCCGTCGATTATACAGAAGTAAAAAACGTGAACAAGCCGAGCGGAGCCAAACCGGGTATGGTTGTTTATCGAAACAACAGGACCCTTTTCGTCACCCCGGATGAGGAATTGGTCAATGCTATAAAAAGGGTTGAATAGGGTTTGTCAAATATGATAAAGTCAATTATGATATTTTCAATAAAAAAAGAACTGGAACGGATGAATAACCATCTATTCCAGTTCGTTTAAAATCCGTTGAAATTCTTTAGGAATAGGGGCTTCAAATTTCATATAGACGCCCTTAACAGGGTGAATAAACCCCAATTCCGCTGCGTGGAGCAGCTGCCCCCCTGACCCGAGTTCTCCCTCTTTACCGTATACGGGGTCTCCCACAACCGGATGTCCGATATACGCCATATGAACCCTTATCTGATGGGTCCTGCCCGTCTCCAGCCTCAGTTCCAGGAGAGTGAATCGGGAGTATCTTTTTATTACCGAAAAATGCGTAACCGCTTTCCTGGAATTTTTCGTGACTACAGCCATCTTCTTGCGGTTTACGGGATGCCTGCCTATGGGCGCATCCACTATCCCCGCATCCTCCGCTATGATACCGCTGACCAGGGCAATATACTTCCTGGATATGTGATGATCCTTGAGCTGCCGCGCCAATTCCCTGTGGACCCTTTCATTCTTTGCCACTGCGAGCAGCCCTGTAGTATCCTTGTCTATCCTGTGTACAATGCCCGGCCTGTATGCACCGTTTATACCCGAAAGGCGTTCACAGTGCGCAAGAAGGGCATTTACCAGTGTTCCGCTATAATTGCCAGGTGCAGGATGGACAACCATGCCTGCGGGTTTGTTTACTATTAAAAGGTCGTCATCCTCATATACGATATCCAGGGGAATATCCTCCGGTTCCACATTCAGGGGCTGTGCCGCCGGTATTGCAATAACAATCTCGTCACCGGCCGCCACCCTGTAATTCCTCTTTGCAGGCTTTCCGTTTACAAGCGCGCTGTCTTCATCAATAATCCTTTGAATATATGACCGGGAAAGCCCTTCCATCCTGGCTGCAAGGTAGGCGTCCAGCCTTTCCTTTTTGTTTTCTTCTTCTACTATCAGTTTAATACTTTCAGTTCCCAAGAGCTTCACCCTTAAACGCTATAAAATAGCCCAGCAAAACTGCGCCGATCACGATTGAACTGTCCGCCAGGTTAAACACAGGCCATATCCGGAAGTCAAGGAAATCCACAACGTAACCGAGAAATATCCGGTCGTAAAGATTCCCTATGGCTCCTCCAAGTATCATAGCCATGGGCAGCCTGAGCATACGGCTCCCCTTTTTCGCCTTGCTTAGCAAGTATACAATCCCCAGGATAATGCCCAGTGTGACCGGGATAAACACCCAACCCTTGTTCTGAAGCATCCCGAAGGCGACACCCCTGTTTTCCACATAGGTCAGGTGGAATATTCCGTTAATAACCGGCAATGAACCCCGGGGTCTGAGATAACCCTTGGCAACATACTTGGTAAGCCGGTCCGCAGCAAATACAGACATTGTTATAAGCCAAACCATATAATACCCCCGGATTTGAAATTATTCACAAAACGATTTTACCATATATGAACTCCGTAATAAACTCCGAATTCAACTTATTCTTCGTCCGGCAGCTGCTTTTTGTAGTACTCGTTGCTGATCTCCTCAACCCTGAGTTGCGTGCCCGGCGTTTCCTCATCCCACAAGCCCTGTTGGTCCGCAGTTTGGTTGCTTGGGTCGTCTTCCCTCCTGTTGAACCGTTCTACCGACTGCCAGCTGTCCTCTCCGTCAAACCCTGTACTGTTTTCCTCAAGGGAGGATTCACTGTTATAGGGGTAGCTGACAACCTCCTCTTCAACTGGCCTCCCCTCTCTGACCCGGCGGCTGGAAAGCCTCTCGTTCCTGGAACAGTTCATACAGGTGTCGGCTTCCGGATACGCTTCCAGACGGTCCAGTCCGATCTCCGCGCCACAGATCGTGCATTTCCCGTAAGTCCCCTTATCCAGCCTTTCCAGCGCCGCATCTATCTCTTCAAGCCTATGAAGTTCATTGCCCTCAAGGGCATAGGTCTTTTCCATCTCTGAGGTCTCTGTCCCTATATCTGCCGGGTGGTTATCGTAAAGGGAAATCTCTTTGGTGTACTCTTGCAGCGAATCGTTAAACTCATTGTCTTCAATCTTATGCAGCGTATCCAATGTATAGTTTCTTTCCTTTTCCAGCTTGCTCCTGAATTCAGCTAATTTTTGCTTATCCATGGCTGTCCTCCCTGTTTATTTCTCCAATTTACATGCTCCTGTTGACCAGCTTAATAATCTCCGCAATAAAATCGCCTATAAGGGGAAGGTTCAGCATAACCAGTCTCCTTAAAAAGTATATGGCAAGAGCCCCCAGGAGTGAAAATCCGACAGCTATGCCCAAACCCCTTGCCAGGCCTCCGACAAAATTAAGATATAGCAAACGTTTCGGGTCCTGCATCAGGTTTGCATACTCGGCAATTTTTGCCTTCTCGATACTATAGGAAAGGCGGTCCAGTTTCTCGTTCAGCTTTCTCAAGGTCTCAGATTCTCCATCCATTCTAGCTCCTCCCTACAGTAATTTTCCCTCCCGCTGTTTATCTAATACATTTTTATGCTGGGCGAACTAAAAAAAGTGCAGAAACCTGCACTTTTTTTAGTCTGCTAGTCACCAGCTGTCAGATTTCCCTGCGATCTATATTCTGACAACTACGAACTAGTAACATTCTCCACGCACCTGGCACAAATATCAGGATAATCCTCGTTCGTACCGGTTGTGGTGCTGTAATTCCAGCATCTTTCGCATTTCTTTCCTGCGGCTTGGGAAACGGCGGCGCTGAAGTTCTTCAGGTCTTCCCCTTCAAGGGCATCATCCGGTGGATTATCTTCCGGTTTATGGATTTGAACCTCTGAAACAATAAATAGTTTTGCCAGTTCCCTCTCCTCCGATTTCAGGAAGTCATAGAGCTTTTCATCCGGATATATGTCAACCCTTGCATCCAGGGAATGTCCTATGGCCTTTTCATTTCTGGCCTTCTCCAGAGCCCGGGCTACCTCGTATCTTACTTCAAGAATCTTCCTGTATTTTTCATCGAGGGCATCGTCGATGTAATTTTCGTTAACCTGGGGCATTTCCTCAAGCTGAACGCTTATTTCCCTCTTTGTCTTATCCCCCGGCAGATACTGCCAGATTTCCTCCGCTGTAAACGTCAGCACCGGCGCAATGAGTTTAACCAGTATCAACAGCAATTGATACATTACCGTTTGGGCTGCCCTTCTCTCCGCTGATCCGGGCCTCGACGTATACAGCCTGTCTTTTATTACGTCCAGATAGAAATTGCTCATATCCACAACGCAGAAATTATGGATCGCATGGAAAAGGACATGGAATTCGTAATCCCTGTATGCCTTTAGAACCCTTTCGAGCAGCTTCTGTCCCCTGTGCGCGGCCCACCGGTCAAGCTCCGGCATGTGCTCAAAACTGATACTGTCTTCTTCCGGATTGAAGTCATAAAGGTTGCCCAGCATGAACCTTGCTGTGTTCCTGATTTTCCTGTATACCTCGGACAGCTGTTTTATAATCTTCGGCGATATTCTTACATCGGTCTTATAGTCAGCGGATGCAACCCACAGCCGGAGGATATCGGCACCATACTCTTCAATTATCTCCATGGGGTCCATCCCGTTGCCCAGGGATTTTGACATCTTGCGCCCTTCGCCGTCAACGACAAAACCGTGGGTTAGGACCTCTTCATAGGGGGCCCTTCCTCTGGTAGCAACAGCGGTAAGCAGGGACGACTGGAACCACCCCCTGTGCTGGTCGCTGCCCTCCAGGTACATGGTTGAAGGCCATTCAAGGCCGGGAGTGGTCTCCAAAACGGCCGCGTGGCTTGAGCCCGAATCAAACCAGACATCCATAATATCCGTTTCCTTACGGAAGCTGCCGCTTCCGCACTTATCACATTTTATCTCTTGCGGTAAAATTTCTTCCGCACTCTTTTCAAACCACGCGTCCGAGCCTTCCGCAGCGAAGAGTTCCTTAACCGCTTTTATCGTATCATCGTTTATCATGTGTTTCCCACAGTCCTGACAGTAAAAAATCGGTATAGGCACTCCCCAGACCCTCTGGCGGGAGATGCACCAATCGGCCCTGTCCCTGACCATATTGGCTATCCTCTCTTCTCCCCAGGCCGGTATCCATTTCACTTCCTTAATCGCCCTCAAGGCTTCTTCCCTGAAGCCCTCCACCGAAGCGAACCATTGCTCAGTGGCCCTGAATATTACCGGGCCTTTGCATCTCCAGCAGTGCGGATATGAATGCATTATGGCTGAACTGGCAAACAGCGCCCCTGATTCCTTCAGGTCCCTGACTATCGCTTCGTTTGCCTTCTCGTAGTACATGCCCTTGTATTTCCCCGCAGCCTCAGTGAAGTATCCCCTGTCATCCACCGGGTTTAACACCTCAAGGCCATATTCCCTTCCAACCTCGAAGTCTTCCTCACCGTGGCCGGGCGCCGTATGGACGCAGCCGGTGCCCTGCTCCAATGTGACATGCTCGCCGAGGATTACAAGGGATTCCCTGTCAATAAACGGGTGCCCGCATTTAATTCCTTCCAGGTCCTTACCCGTGAATTCGGCAAGCACTTTGTATTCTTCAACCCCTCCGACACTCATGACCTCTTCCAGCTTCTGCTTTGCAATGACAAAGGCTTTGCCGCCGAATTCCACCAGTATATAGGCTAAGTCCGCGTTCAGGGCAATAGCCAGGTTTGCCGGAAGGGTCCACGGCGTCGTGGTCCATATCATGAAATATACGTTGTCCAGGGTTCCCGTAACCCTGCTCAGCACCCCGCCATCATCCCGGACCGGAAAACTGACATATATGGAATGGGTCCTGTGGTCAGCGTATTCAATTTCCGCTTCCGCCAAGGCTGTTTCGCAGTCAGGGCACCAGTATACCGGTTTGAGGCCCTTATAAATATATCCTTTCTTCGCCATCTCGCCGAAAACCTCAATCTGTTTCGCCTCAAACCTGGGCTTCAGCGTAAGGTAAGGGTTCTCCCAGTCGCCCCTTACCCCTAACCTTATAAACTGCTTCCTTTGCAGGTCCATATACTTCAGCGCGAAATCCCTGCACAGGTGCCTGAACTCAACGGCGGATTTTTCGTGCCTGTTTATACCCAGCGCTTTGATTGCCTGTGTTTCTATCGGGAGACCATGGGTATCCCAGCCGGGAATATAAGGAGAATAGTATCCATCCATCGATTTGAACTTGACTATTATGTCTTTGAGAATCTTATTGAGAGTATGCCCAAGATGGATATCGCCGTTTGCGTAGGGCGGCCCGTCGTGCAGTATGAATTTTGGCCTATCCGAAAATTTCTCCAGGTTCCTCCTATAGATGCTGTTCTTTTCCCAGAAATCTATAGTTTCCGGTTCTTTGCTCGGCAGGTTTGCTCTCATAGAAAAATCTGTTTTCGGCAGGTTCAAAGTTTTACTGTAGTCCATAAATGCACCTCCATTTGATTTAAGGAAAATAAAAAAGTCCCTGAATAAGGGACGAGAAAACCCGCGGTACCACCCTGGTTGGCAATACAACCCACTTATATCATCTTTAACGGGTAACCCGGCCGGGCTTACTTGATTTCAGCCTGCTGCTCAAGGGTGATTTTCACCGTTTCCAGCTGCCGGGTCGCACCGGCCCCCGGCTCTCTTAAAGCTAGACTAACGATTACTCGTCCCTTTCATCGCATTTGTTCCTATATAGGTACATAGTAGAATTATATTATAAAGCTTCACCTTAGTCAATAAATACTATTCATCGAACTGCTCGCAAAGGGTAACCACCGTTTCAAGCTGGGCCTCCAGCAGCGTTTTGAACCTGGTTCTGAATATGTACACCTGGCGCTTCATTTCCTGGTACTGGTTTTCTATATCTTCCACCTTTTTATATGATCTTTCAATTATTCTCTTTGCTTCTTCCTCAGCTTGCTCAATAATGAGTCTCCCCTTATCATGCGCAGTTTTGGTGGCTTCTTCGGCAGTATTCTGCGCCATGATCAATGCATTCTGGAGTGATGCCTCCATGTCAGAGTAGTGCTGGAGTTTATCCTCTAGAACCCGCAGCCTATCCTTTAGATTCGCGTTTTCGCGGTACAGATTTTCATAATCTTCGGTAAGCCTGTCCAGGAAATCGTCAACCTGGCCCTCGTCATATCCCCTAATCTTTTTTGCAAACTGTTTGTTTTGAATCTCCAGCGGAGTTATCATGCCGGCACCTCCAATTCTGATTTTAAAAGGCTGTAATAATCCTTACCAAATAGAACATCAGCGGTTGAACCACAATTCTTATGAATAGAATCGCCAAAATGGGAGAAAAATCAATCATTCCGCCACCGAACGGGCTGCGCTCCAAAAGCCTGCGAAAGGGCGCCAGTATTGGCTCAGTTATGTTATATATAAAACGTGATATTGGGTTATTATACCCGGGGCTTACCCAGGAAAGAATAATCCGCGCCAGTACCAGCAGTTCTATAGTATTAAAAAAATAACGCAATGACATGTTCAGAACCCAATTCAGTCTTACCATGGCTTACCTCCTTATCTCAAACCTATTTTTGCCATTTAAAAATAAATTTATCCTTCAATTCTTGCTTAAGATTGTCGGAGATTTCAACGTTGCTGGGCGCCGCAAGGAAAATTCCTCCTGATATTTTGTGCAGATTCCCATCCAGTGCGTAAACCGCTCCGCTCAGAAAATCCAGTATACGCCGGGCAACCTCCCCTTCAACGTTCTCCAGATTCACTATGATAGGCTTCCTTTGTTTTAAATTATCGCATATTTCTGAAGTATGGTCAAAGCTTGAAGGCTGATAGATTACCATTTTCACCTGGGAGGCAGTATGTATGTCGAGGACTTTGCCCCTTTTTTTCGAAAGGGGATAGGGTTGCTCATAAACCGTTTGGTCCTCCTCTTTCTGTTCCCCGTCGTTATTAAGCCCAAAATAGTCCAAAATCCTATCCCAGAGGTTTCCTTTCACAGTCATCTCTCCTTTACAGCTTTCTCTCTCCGAATATTCCCGATCCTATCCTTACTATGTTTGCCCCCTCTTCAATCGCAACTTCGAAATCTCCCGTCATACCCATGGAAAGGTATTCCATACTTACTCCATCCAGCTTCTTTTCCTTCAGTTCCATAAAGATTTCATGCAATTTTCTGAACACAGGCCTTACCGTTTCCGGATCCTCGGTATACGGAGCAATGGTCATTAGACCTTTTATGTTCATGAATTTACACTGCCTTGCCCTGTCGATAAATCCCATCAATTTTTCAGGTGGAATGCCGAATTTGGTCTCTTCCCCTGATACATTCACCTGGAGCAGAACATCCACCCTTCTGTCAATACCGGCCGCCCGTTTTTCTATCTCTTCGACAACCGACATCCTGTCTATTGAATGGATCAGGTCAACCTTGTCAACGATATATTTTACCTTATTGCTCTGCAGGTGTCCTATCAGATGCCATTCCAGCGGATAGTCAAGGAGTTTTCCGTACTTTTCTTCCATTTCCTGCACTCTGTTTTCTCCTATAACATTAATACCTGCCTCTATTGCTTCTTTGATTGTTTCGATGCCAACGGTTTTCGTTACCCCTACCAGCTTTATTTCGTCCCTGCTCCTGCCCGCCATCGAAGCGGCTTTTGCTATTCTATATTCGATCTCCTGTATGTTGCTCCTAATACTCACCTTCATTACCTCCGAACCTTTCCCAGTTGATTATAACCTGGTCATACAGTTTCAGCGCCGGACCATTCTGTACGCTTTCTACCACAGCATTGATCCCATCGCTTGCCTTAACTGCAACCTTCTTGCTTCGCACCTTTCCCTCCTGCAGTACCAGGACCTCAGTCTCATTGCCCTTCTCAATTATCGCTTTCTGCGGAACAACAAACCCGCTGTACCTTTCTTTAATTAATATTATATCAACAAATCTTTGCTCAAAAATGCCCGGTACATAATCTTTTATTTCAATATACACAACAGTTCCCTGGTCTGTTGTTTTGGAACCGATTACCCGGCCTTTTACCGTTACAGTATCATCTCCCGGGAACTCAATACTTACATTCTTGTTCTCCTTTATATCTTCTCCAAAACCGCTGCTGAGCTGGGATACAATATACCACTTGCGGTTGTCTACCAGTTTTAGAACAGTTTCCCCTGCTTCTACTCCTTTATTCAGATCTATCCGCAAAACAGCAGGCGGGCTTAACTCCGCCGGATTTATTTCTTTAATGCTCTCTACCGTCAGCACTTCTTCGTATCCATCCAGGGCATACACGGGAACCGCTGGAAACTGCGTATACTCTGCCTTAACTCCACCATCCATCTCCTTTTCGATTTTGTCTTTTTCCTGTAACAGCAATTTCAACTCGTTTGCGGAAGAAGCTAAGGCAGTACTCCGGTTCAATTCTCTCACCAGGTGCTCCTTTTCGTAATACACTGCCAGCAAGCTGCCTTCATGTATTAAACGGCTTATGTTGGCAAGATACTTCATGACATTACCCGTGCTATTGTCCGGGGCAGCCTCACTGTCCAAATCCCCCAAAGCCTGTATCCTTTTATTGATCTCATTATATCTGGCGAGGGTTTCATCATCAATCCTGTCCCTCTTAATCTCCAGAACCTTTGTGCCTACAGGAACCTTAACATTTTCGGGAACAATATAGGCAATTCTACCGGAGATAGGCGCTTTCACGGTTTTCTCCATCCTGACAACAACACCCTTTGCCTGTTCCATTATCTTCACTTCACCGTATTCGAGAAGTACGGTCTCAATGGCATTGCTCCTGACACCCAACAATGCTTTTACTGTCAGAACGAGCATGATTGCGATTATCGCTATCCTGATATAGCCTTTTCCCTTCTTAGCCGGTCTAGCATTTTTCATGATGTCACCTTCCAGCACACGATTTCATTATATAATTCTTCGAATAAGCCCAATATCCTTCTCAGTTTTATTAAAGAGGACATTGTGTGCAAAATAATGGGACACACCATCATCAGTAGCCAGTTGCCAGTTATCAGATGACAGAGTATAAGGTAATGCTAAAGCGCATTAAAAGACCCAAGGACATAGCCTTGGGAACTGTGATCTGTGATCTAACATCTGCCAACTAGCACCTAGTACCTGCGATCTGCGATCTGCCGACTGCGATCTGTAGCCTAAAAAACCGCCGCACCATTGGAAAGCATTGGAACATACATTACGAAAATAAGCATGAATACTACCACCATTGCTGCAAATATAATAACTCCTACATTGAGGTTGCTCATACTGTACTCTTTTTCCCTGAAATAACCTCTCACCATTCTGCCGGCCTCCAGGAAGTGGCCGTGGGCAATCTCACGGACTATAATCCTGTACTTTTTATACAAGACCGCCCTTTCCCTTATGATTAACGTTTCTTTGTTCTCATCCTCGTTTTCCTCTTCATCTCTATGGTAAATCCCGGTCAGGAAACTTGTGAAGAAAGTATAGAAAAAGTCAACGCCTTTATCCACACAGCCGAACAGGCGGCTCAGGAACCGGTATACACCTTTTATAACGGGGTTGTATATATTGCTTTCAAAGCTGAAGCCCCTGTCCATAACAACAAAAAAGGCGCCAATTATTCTAACAACGGTCATCATCGCTACCTTTATTAAATCATATAACCTGTGTATTATACTCGTGGAACTCCTTATTCTGTGCATGAAGAGAACATACGGTTTTTTCACCGACTTTTCGTCAAACAGTTTCTTTCCCGTCATATGAAGCACCGTCTGCGATATTCTTTCAAAAATATCGACTTCCTTGCTCCGGCGCTCGATCTTTCCTTCCAAACCCGACCTTGCGATCATATACAGGACGAAGCCTATTATATATGCCTTAATGGGACTCAGTAGAGCCGAAGCGCTGTAGATATCGGGCATATGTCCGTGAAGGGACTGCAGTCCGGGTTTTAGCAGGCTGACCACACTGTCGGAAAAAAGTCCTGTATACACAATACCTCCCGTCAGCAGGGCAAAGGATGCATACACCAAGGTCCTGGCTCCGGTTATACCGGGCAGGTCCTGTTCCTTATTCTCCTCTCCGCCGCGCATCGCGTCTGCTATACGGAAGCAGTAAGCTGAGGTTAAAGAACTCCCGAGGATGAACGCCTTTTCAAGGCCCCAGAATAACAGATGGTGACTATTATGGTATGCCTCGAGCAGCGCATCATGTATAAGGGTTTTTCCGATAAAACCGTTGAGGCCCGGTAGTCCCGATATTGCCGCAAGGCCTGTCAGCAGGAAGACGCCTGCTATCCTGTCTTTCCTTATAATTCCGCTGAGACCGTTAAAATCTATCGTGCCCCGGATGAGATACACGTAGCCCGCAATAAGAAACAGCATCGCCTCATAAAGCCCGTGGTTGATGGCCTGGTAGATACCGCCGGTGTAGCCCAGCAATCCTGCATCCTCCAGGGCAGCCGCAGTGCCTAGGGCAAGGACTACGTAGCCCATCTGGCTCATGCTACTGTATGCGAGCAGTACTTTAAAGTTGCGGCTTTTTACCGCGCATCCCGCACCCATAATCATGGTCACCGCACCCAGCACCGCAACAACTTTTCCTATTGAAGCATCCACACCCAGCAGCACATATGATGCCAGGAATATTCCGTATATGCCGGTTTTCAAAAGTATCCCGGAAAGTACCGCGCTTGCAGGAGACGGCGCCACCGGGTGAGCTTTCGGAAGCCAAACGTGGAAGGGAACAATCCCCGCTTTGACACCCAGTCCAAGGGTTATGAGGAAATACGCCACGTATCCCGAAACGCCCATGGTCTTTAGAACACCATGCAATTCATCGATTCTGAGAGTCCCCGTATGGTGGTAGATCATGAACAGCCCCATCAACGCCATCAGGCTCCCGAATATCGACATGAAAATATACAGCTTCCCCGCTTCCAAAGCATCTCTGTCCTGTTCATGTATCACAAGCATGAAGGACGCAAGGGACATTATCTCGAAAAATGTGAAGAAGGCTATCATATCTCCCGAAACAAAAACGCCAAGGGTTGAACCGAGGGTTATCATGAAGAACAGGTAAAACCGTCCCTGATAATGGCTCTTCTGCATATAGACTATTGAAAAAACGGAAGCTGCCAGCCAGACCAATGATGTCAGAATTATGAACGCATAGCCTACAGGCGTAACGCTTAAAAGAATACTCCCGGTAAAAAAACCGTGGACCTCATATGATGCATTTCCGCTGTAGACCCGTTGGAATAACGATAAAGCCGACAACAGTATACCGGAGCTGACCAGCGTAGAAAGAATCCCTGATTTTTTCGGATTATTCCTGAACAGACCCCACATAGTCAAGCCGCTTAGCCACGGCGCCACAAGCGATATAACCAGAAACATCCCCATTGACATGGTCTTAACCCCCTTTTCTGCAAACAGCTACCGGATCATTATCCGAGCGGTCGCCTTCGATGCCAGTTCAAGCATAAAATTATCAAATATACCCCCGTATATTACTCCGGCTATCAGTGCCATGATAGGCACCAGCATCAGCGGGTGCAGTTCATCCATCCTCAATGCTCCCTTTTTATTGTGCACCGTATCCTTTGGGAAAAAGGCATTTATTGCCGGCGGGAAAAAATAGATTACGTTTAAAAGGCTGCTCAACAGAAGCACGCCAAGGTAAAACGGCTTACCGGCATCAAGGCTCCCCAGTCCTAAATACCATTTGCTTGTAAAGCCGCTGAACAGAGGAATGCCGACCATCGATAGGGCAGCTACGGTGTAGCACATCATAGTTATCGGCATTTCCCGCCCTAATCCCCTGAAATCCTCCAGGTACACAATATCCTTTTTGTGTTTAACCGCACCGGCTATCATGAAGAGGCTTCCCTTCATAAGGGAGTGGGCGAAAAAATGGTACAGGGCTCCAACCAGCCCCCGGTGCGTCATCAATGCAATTCCCAACAGTATATAGCCCATCTGGCTAATGGTGGAATAGGCAAGCATTCTTTTGATTCTTTTTTGCCCTATGGCGACTATTGACCCCAACATTATTGAGATGACGGCCATCCACAGCAGAACATCCACCCAAACCGAATTCTCCGAAAAATATGCGGGACTTATATAGTACACCAGTTTGATAAACCCGAACATGCCCACTTTGACTGTTATCCCTGAAAGCAGACAGCTGACCGAAGACGGGGATACCGAATGGGCATCCGGCAGCCAGGAATGCAGAGGCACTATCCCGCCCTTAATCCCGAAACTTATAAGAAAGGCAACCAGTGCGGTAACAGGCAAGGCCTCTCCACTGCCGATAACCGAGAAATCCCCGGTCTCCTTGACCCAATAAGTCACAACAACACCGTAAAACATAAGAAAACCGCCTACTATACTCATGTACAGGTATTTGGAAGCAGCTTTATGGGCCTGCGAACTGTGGCTGTGGAGTATAAGCACATAGGGTACAAGCGAGGCCATCTCAAAGAAAATAAACAGCTCCATAACCCCGCCGCTAAAGGCGACGCCAAGGCATCCGGCCAGTGTTAACAGCAATGATGCATAATACCTGTCCGGGTTGTTCTTTCCCTCCATGTACTTTGTCGAATACACGATAGACATAAGCCATAGCGTAGACGTAACAAATGCCAGAATAACCGACATTTCATCAACCCTGAACAGCAGACCGTATGTCTTGAATGTGTATATACTTCCCTGCAGCACCATCCGGATAAGGCTTATAACGCCTACGAACGCCCCGGCTGAAGCGGCAAAAACAAGGCCGTCCCTCATCCTCTTGTCTATTTTTCCGGCTGCAAAGGATAGCAGTGCGGCAATGAAAGGCACAACTATTATTGCCAAGGGCAGCATATTCTCCAAAGCCATTCCCCCCTTTTAAAACGCTTCTTCCAGTCCGCCGGCCAGGAAATCTATTATCCTGTCGGCAAAAGCGCCGGATGCAAGCATAAGGAAAGCAAGCGCCACCAGCGGATACAGCATGCTCCTGGGTGCTTCCTCAACCCCCTGTATTTCCCTGTCTCCCTTTGTAAAAAAGGCAATTCCCACAATCGGAAAAAGGTATGCTGCGGTCAGCAGCGCGCTTAACAGAAGTACGGCGACAAGGAGCGGCTGTCCCGCATCCAGGCTTCCCAACGATAGGTACCATTTGCTCACAAAACCGTTTGTCGGCGGTATCCCTACGAGGCATACCGAAGCGAGGGCAAAAATCCCCATTGTTACAGGCATCTGCTTTCCTATCCCCTTCAGCTGGTTGATCTCAGTCTTACCGGTCCGGGTTATTATGGCGCCTGCGCATAAGAACAGCACGATCTTTATCAATCCATGGTTCACTATGTGAAGGACGCCTCCCGTATAGCCGCGGCTGTTGACCAGCAGTACCCCGAGCAGCACATAACCGAGCTGGCTTATTGTCGAATAGGCCAGACGCCTTTTCAGGTTGGTCTGCCCTATGGCAAGGACCGAACCGAAGAGTATGGAAAAGGCCACGATATAGACAAAGTAAGCATTAAATCCTTTTATTGCTTCGGGTCCGAATACATAATAGACAGCCCTCGTCATCGAGAACACGCCCGCCTTGACAACGGCCACGGCGTGAAGCAAAGCGCTGACGGGCGTTGGGGCGACCATAGCCGCCGGGAGCCAGGAATGCAGCGGCACCAGGGCCGATTTTACTCCAAACCCCACGAAGAACAGAACGAAATATGCGGCCACCGGCACTCCCATAGGCAAGGCGCCTCTGAAAGCAGTTCCTCCACCCGGTACAAAATCCAGGGTCCCGGTTAAAGCATAAACCAGAATCATCCCGATAAGTATAAGGGCTGCTCCTGAGAAGGAATATATGAGATACTTTTTACCGGCGTCAAGGGCTTTTTTATCCTCCTTATGCACCACAAGGGGATATGTGGCCACGGTAAGCAGTTCGTAGAAAATGTACAGCGTAAACAAATTGGCTGAGTAGGCAATGCCCATGGTAATCCCCAAGCAGACGGTGAAAAAGGCGAAATACCTTAACTGCTTTGCATGGCCCCGCATGTACCCAAAGGAGTATACGGTTACAAATATCCACATCAGCGAGGCAAGAAAGGCAAACAGGGCTCCCAAACGGTCTACCTGGAAATGTATCTGAAGAAAGTTGTTGACCTTTAGCGGAGGTACCGAAACGGTGTACCCCTTTGATACCCAGTAAATTACGCCCACGTTTATTATAAAGACAAGGACAGCGCTAGTTATGCTGAAAACCCTCTCCATCAAAATATACTTCTTGCTGGCCCTAATCATGAGAACAAGCCCCAATACAGGCAGCAGAACAGGTAGATAGATCAGCCACATAGTTTTTTCCATAGGACCCCCGCCTTAAAAGATTTTTGCCGCACCGGAGATGAAATTGATCACCGGGTCCGGATACAACCCCAATACTATGATCAAAACAGCCATTACAATCATGGGAACCGACGTGAACCAGGGCAGATTCACCGGCTGCTGGATTTCGTCCCCCGGCGACGGCCGTCTGAAAAACGCAGACACTACCACAGGAAGATAGTACGCCGCATTCAGCAGCGAACTGATCACTATCACGATGAGTACTCCTATCTTGCCCGCCTCTATAGCCCCATAGCCGATATACCACTTGCTGTTAAACCCGCTGGTCATCGGCAGGCCGACCATGGACAGGGCTCCAACCGAAAACACTGCCATTGTAACGGGCATTCTATAGCCAATTCCCTTCAGTTGTTCAATACTCTCTTTACCCGTATAGTACTTTATATTCCCTGCTGAAAGAAATAATAATGTTTTTGTCAATGCGTGGTTCAATATCTGGAACAGCGCCCCCGTAAAACCCGTCCTGTTGAACAGCGAAAGCGCCAGAAAGATGTAACCCATCTGCACAACACTGGAGTATGCAAGCATCCTCTTTATTCTGGACTGGGTCATGGCAAGCAGCGACCCTATCAGCACAGCCCCTGAACCGAGATACATAAGGATTGTCTTCAGCGGAAGCAGTGACATTACCACGATGCCAAACACTCCCGTCAGTATTTTGATCAATCCTACCGAATATGCCTTCAATACCAGGGCGGACAGTACGGCGCTGGAGGTAGTGGGCGCTGACGAATGGGCATCAGGCAGCCAGAAATGCAGCGGGAACATTGCCGCTTTCAGGCCAAAGCCCACTATTATCAGGCAGGATGCCAGCAGCACATTCCTGGGGTACAGGTACATAACCTCGGTTAAATGGTGGTGAATATACCTGATATTCAGATTCCCTGTGATCCCGTAAAGCAGCGCTATTGCCAAAAGTATGCATCCGGATGCCAGGGAACTATAGACCAGATATTTTACCGTTGCTTCGATGCTTTTTTTGTCATCCTTCACCGATATTATCCCGCACGCCGTAATCGACGTTATTTCAATAAACACATACATGTTGAATATGTCCCCTGTTGCAGCGATACCGGTCATCGAGCCCAACAGCGCCAGGAACAGCGCGTTGTATATTTTTATGTTTCTGGCCGGTATTTCCTTTTCGACCATTCCTATGCCGTATATGGAAATCAAGGTACCGACGCTGCAGATGACCGCAATAACAAACGCTTCAAGGGTACCTATGCTCAGTTCGATCCCCCAGGGCGCGCTCCATGGCGCCACGTCGAACAAAAAATCTCCGTTAGTCCGTACATAATACACTACCGCAGCGGATGCGGCGGATGAAACGGCCGAGATAGCCACGGTCAGCAAAAGAGATATCCTCACGTTTCTGACTAGCGGCTGTATGAAAGACCCTATAAAAAAAATATATATTATAAGAACAGGGAAATTCCTAACTGTTTCCATCAACGCTTCTCCTTATCTCGATTATCTCGTCCATATCAACGGTACCGTACAGATTGTACAGCTTTACGGTCAAAGCCAGCAAAAAGGCAGTGACGCTGACTGCAACCACTATTCCCGTAAGGATCAGGGCAGAAGGCACGGGGTTGACATACTCCGCGGGGTTGACGCTTCCCCCTCCTTCCAGTATCGGGGCTTTCCTGCCCTTGATATAGCCCTGGGATATAAACAGCAGGAAAACCGAAGTGTCCATAATATTCATGCCGATGATCTTTTTTATCAAATTGCTGTTCAGCAGCAGGATGGAAAAGCCTATGAGAAACAGCGTGAAAGAAGCAATATATATATAATTGTTCGCCAGGTGAACTACACTGCTCATCTATGCTTCCTCCCCTATCAGGCAAAAGAATATATACATAACGCATGCCACTACGAAGCCGACGGCAATATTCAGCGGCAGTATAGCGCCCCCGCTTAACAGATCTCCGGGAATTCCCCTCGGCAGCACCCTATGCGTAAAGTCGGGGAAGAAAGTCCCCATGGCTTTAATCAATCCGTAACACACCAGCGCAATACTGGCTATCCCCATCATCCGGTCGATTTCCGGGCCGGATCCGCGGTTTCCGCTGGATATCCTGTTCAGTATCAGGGACGAGGCTATCACAGTACCTCCGGAAAATCCTCCTCCAGGGGTAAGATGGCCATGAAAGGTTATATATATTCCGTAGATCAGTATGAAGGGGGTCAGCACTCTTGCAGCCTGCTTAAGTATAATATCATTGTCTTCAATCACCGCTTAGCCCTCCCCTCGCCAGTACCGAAACAACGGCCAGCGCCGCAACGAATATGACCGTGGCCTCCCCAAAGGTATCAAAGGCCCTGTAGTCCAGTATGATGCCCGTTACAACGTTAACTGCACCGGTTTCCAGCGCTGATTTGCCGACATACCTGCTGCTTACATAGTTATGGGTTGGATTTGAAGGGCTGCCGAACTGCGGCATCTCCGAAACTGTAGATAACAGTACGACGAGCATCGCCCCCAGCAATAAGCCCACTGTGATGCGTTTCATTTTTTTGCTCTCCCTGTTTTTTTAATCGCTCCGATAAACAAAATTGTGGTCAATCCCGCTCCGACTGCGGCCTCTGTGATCGCAATATCCGGAGCGTCAAGCATTTGCCACAGCATAGCCATGACCAGGCTGTAGGAAGCAAATATGACGATAGCAGCCATCATATCCTTAATAAAGGCTACCATTATGGCACACACTATAAGAAAGGTAAGAAGCGAGACCTCAAACAATACGCTCATTTTGCTCCTCCTCGTCACCCGTTCCGCTCCCGCACACCCTGACTCCCGATGCCATTGCCGCTTTTGTGATCAGGTGCGCGGCGGTGGGGTTGGCTATCCATAAAAACACCATCAGTAGCAGCAGTTTCACAATACCCAGCGACAAGCCGTTATAAATCATCAGGGCGATTATGCAGAGCAGCGCCCCCAGGGTATCACATTTTGTAGCCCCGTGGGTCCGGGTGTATACATCGGGAAGCCTCAGAAGGCCGATGGTCCCTGCCGTAAAAAAGAATAAACCTGCTGCCATGAATACTGCCACCAGAACGCTCATCCTATCTCCCTCCCTGCATAATACCGCTGGACTTCGATATATAAACCGTTGCCAGGAAACTGATCAGCGCGTATACAAGGGCAACGTCCAGAAAGTACCTCTCGTTAATCGCGTACGAGACTATGGCGATCACAACAACGGTCTTGGTGCCTATCACATTGATCGCAACAATCCTGTCCGCGAGGGTGGGACCCTTTACCCCCCTGTAAAGGCAGAGGAAAATAGTTATACTTAAGTAAAGACATGCACCTACCAGTATCGTTGTCATTTTTCCTTTACCTCCATTTTCTTGAGCACCCTCTCTACTTTCCAGTCCGCCAAGGCATCTTTGTTGCTTTCTTCGAGCACGTGAACGGTTACATCTTCCTCATCCAGACCTACCGTAAGCGTACCCGGCGTCAGCGTAATCGAATTGGCGTATAGGAAAGAACTAAATCTGCTGCTGAATCCGTGCCTGTACCTGACCAAACCCGGGCTGATCTTCAGTCTGGGCGATAGGATTACCGAGGCAACGTGCACGTTTGCCTTTATGATCTCTATGGTTATGCAGATCACGTATAGCAACGCATAAAACATCCTTTTCACCGGCGGGGGCCCCGCTCCTCGCAGCCGGAAAGTCTCCGGGTTCATTCTGCTTGCCATATATAAAGTGAAACCTATAATCAGAACCGCCAGCATAATATCATGGATCTTGATTTTGCCCGACACTGCAACCCAGAATATCAGAAGGGCTATACTCCAGAATGCAATTCGACCTTTGCTGTATTTACCCATACAAAAACAACTCCGCACAATTTTATTGTTAATAAAATATCTATGCTATTTTCAGAATTCTCCTATCCCGGTTTTCCGGGGACGCAACTCAAAAAAATTTCACAAAGAGTTATATATTGCAAAACTCAAGCCAACTTTCCAAGCTTCCTGTGACTGTCCCATTTTCCGTTGAATACTGCAGCTTCAATAAAATTATATTGCATATGCGTTTGAAAAAAAACCGGAATAACGTTCCAATAAAGAACAATATTCCGGCTATGGCCTTCTTCGTATGTTCCATTATGGTACAGCCCCTTATTACGGAGTATAAGCGATATCGTACTTTTTCATCTTCCGGTAAAGGGTGTTTCTGCCTATACCCAGGGATTTTGCCGCGCTGGTAATGTTCCCGTTATTGAACTCAAGCGTTTCCAGTATCGCCCTCTCTTCAATCTCTGAAAGCGTCCTCACACCCGCATGTGCTTTTTCGCGGTACGGCACCGCTTTCTTTTTTATATTATCCGGGATATTTTTTGCGGTCAGTTCGCTGCCCTCCATCATCATTATGGACTGGTTGATTATATTCTGCATCTCCCTCACATTGCCCGGCCATGCATAGCCTTCCAATATGTTATAGTAGGAGTTGCTCACATTCCTGACGGGCTTTCCCAATTGTTCAGAGTATCTATCTATCAGTTTGTCTATAAAAATCCTTATATCCTCCTCCCTTTCCCTGAGGGGAGGAATCCGGATGCGGATTACGTTCAACCGGAAGAACAGGTCCTGCCTGAAATTTCCCCGTTCAACCTCTTCCTCCAGGTGCTTGTGCGTCGCAGCCACTACTCTGACATCCACAGGGATTATCTTGTGGCTCCCAATCCTTACCACCTCTTTTGTCTCCAGAACCCTGAGGAGGTTCGCCTGCGTATCAAGGGGCATGTCCCCGATTTCGTCCAGGAATATCGTACCGCCGTCGGCCAACTCGAATTTCCCCGGGTGCCCTCCCCTTCTCGCGCCGGTAAAAGCGCCCTCAACATAGCCAAACAATTCGCTGGCAATCAGTTCCCTTGGAATAGCCCCGCAGTTAATGAATACGAAGGGGCCATCCTTGCGTTCGCTCGCATTATGAATCGCCTGGGCAAACAGCTCCTTGCCCGTTCCGCTCTCGCCGGTCAGCAGCACCGTGTTTGAGTTCAGCGAAGCGAACATAGCCTGTTTCTTGGCTTCAATTATCTCCGGGCTTTTACCTATAATATCATCGAACACAAACCTTGCTTCCGCGCCTACTATTTTATTTACGAGTTTATGAACGGATTTCCCTTCCCTCAGGGTGATCACCGCACCGTCAACGCTGGAATTATCTCTTTTTATCGGCGTCGTCAGTATGACGCACCTCAGAGTACCCTTAGGAAGGTCAATTATAACTTCTTCCTCGTTATAGCCCTTGCCCTTTCTGAGAACGTCTTTGATCCTTTTGCTGTAACCGCCGAAAAGCTTCGCAAGGGACTCCCCTACCGGGTCTTTGCTCTGTAAGTTCAGCATCTTTCTTGCGTTCTGGTTTATATCCGTCACTATAAGGTTATTATCTATGCAGATCAGCCCTTCGGAGATTGACTCCATGATAGCCATGAAATGTTGATTTGCGATGGCGAGCTTTCTGTTGCTTTCTTCCAGCCGGATCTGGCTTTCTATGGCTTCTGCGGCCGCTATGACCATGCCAAGGGTGTGGGAGTGCACTTTTTGGAAAGAACCGGTCATGCCGAGAACCGCAACAATTTCCCCGTTTTTATCTTTAATTGGACATGAAGATGTTGTCCAGCTGTGGTAGTTATAGTTGTAGTGCTCCGCGGCAAACACCTGAACCGGTTCCCCGGTCCTCAGCGCTATACCGATTGCATTTGTCCCGATATACTCTTCTTTGCAGCATTCCCCCGGGTTTATGTTCAGTGCGGTCATTTTCCCAAGGGTATCCTCTTCCCCGAGGGCAACAAGTATATAGCCGTCCCTGTCGGTCAGCCTGACCGCAAATTCAGATTTTGCAACAATCTTATATATACTTTCCATAAAGGGCAGTGAGACCGCGACAACCTGCGAGGAGTTTTCCTGCCTTTTTTTCAGTTCTCTGTTGGATAACCTGTTGGATTCTATAGGTTTGAAAGGGTCAATACCTGCTGCTTTGCTTATGTTCCATGACTCTGCAATCACAGGGCGTATAACGTCTGAACTGTACTGTCCCGTCCGGATGAATTTCCTCCAGTTTTCATATATTTCCGACTCCTTCATCAAGAAACTTCGTCCGCCCATGGTCACCGCATCCCTTTCTCTGTCGATATGTTGTATAATTATACTTAGATAATTGTATTATACCATCGTTTGCGCCATATTGGAACACTCAAATACGCCCGATTCGACAACTCTTTTCCTCTGCTCGTTAATAAATTAACGTTTAACTACCCTGTAGTTGATTTCCGTGGAAATGTAATTTATTCTGGAATTTTGTAAACTCTTTACACATTATATCTAAGTTTGGTATAATCTTCATGTAAAACAATCTTATATATATAGATATGGTTATTATTCATACAAGCCCATGCTATAGCTTTGATTGTAGAAATATACAGCTATGAGGTGGGCTATTGTTTTTTGTTGGGGTTTGTGCGGATAGAGCGATGTTCCCGAATCAAATATTTCGGGGTTACAGGAGTTATGCGAAATTGGGTAACCCATAAGCGGGAGGGAATTACTTTGAGTCTACTAAGAGAAATCCAAAATGCTGCTGTTTCCTCTGACAACAAGATTGCAGATATACTTCGAAAGTGCAAAATCTTAGCAGCCAGACTAGGGAATAAAGAGTTTGAGGAATGGGTTGAAAACGAGCTTAACGGATATCAATCAAAGGATCAATTACCAGATTATCGAGTATTAGAACGTGTAGAATCTAAAGGTCATTTTGGCGGACCTTTTGGAAGTGGTTTAAGAAATGCGTTGATTCCTCCTTCCTGTATAGAAGATAAACAGATAAGGGAATTCATTTCCACTGAGTATTTATCTCAGGGTATTAGTACATACGAACATTTACTATCATCAAGAAATGAAGGGACTTTTCAAATTCCATGGCCCGCAGACTTGGTGGCGCTTTATGGAGAGCAAATTTATGAAAATATGAACTGTATGCAAGCGTGGAAGGTTATCAGCCGTGGTTCAATCGTCGGGCTTATTGATAGCGTGCGCAACCGAGTGTTATCGTTTGTTATAGAGATAGAGAAGGTAAACCCGGAGGCAGGGGAGGCACCGCCCAATTCGGAACCAATTCCGCAGAGGAGTGTTAGCCAGATTTTTCATACTCATATTTATGGTAATGTTGGCAGTTTCTCTTCGGGTAATCAAAACTCTTATCAGAGCATTAATTTTGATATTCGGGGGGACCTTATTGGTTTAAAACAAGAGCTTAAAAACTTAGGAGTAGAAGAAAGAGATATTTCTTTATTGGAAGAGGCCATCTTAGAAGATAAAGAGCAAAATGCAAAAGAGATTGGTCGTAGTACTGCAAAATGGTTATCCAATATGCTTGATAAGGCTGCAAAAGGAGCACTCCATATATCAGCTAATACAGTTTGCCAGATACTTCCCAGATTAATATGTAATTATTTAGGGATATAATAATACCCAACTTCGCATAGCCATGGCTTCACGCAACGGGCGCGGCAAGCGGGTTCAGCGGGGGTAGGATATTGGGCGAGGCCGTAGCTTGTGCGTCACATCTCTTCGCGGGTGCAAGCACCGCCAAAGGAGAAGGGCTTCGGAGGTCCGGCTCAGAGGGGTCGTGAAACCGCAGGGGAGAACAGGGGACGGTTCTTTGTTCTATGATACGTATTGCGGAACATGCCAAGCATTTGTTAAGGTTTTAAATTGGGCTATCTAGATGGTCAAAGAGACATAGACAAGGCCAAGTGTAAAATGAAAGTATGCTGTATAAAAAGAAACTACAATTCCTGTTCAGAATGTCCGGACCTTTCTACATGCATGTTGATAAATGAATTTCACGGCAAGAATGGCTATAAATATAAAAAGTATAGGCAAGCTATTGAATATGTTAGAGCTAATGGCTATGCCGATTTCTTGAAAATAGCCGATAGTTGGGATGGAGCTTATGACAATTATACATAAAAGCAAACTTTGGTATTATATTCCAATATCTATTTTTAAGTCAAGATTTATGGTTCAACAATAAATTTTGTGGCACCTTGAAAATTCCATAAAGTACCTTGGCAAAGTGCTGGAAAAAAGGTAGAAAAAATCCGATAACCCCCTTACAATTTTTACGCCAACAAAAACTAAAAAGGGGGTGTATCGGATATGAATAACGTAATTGATTTTACAGCACAAATGCTTGGAGTTCAAGGCTTAAAGGTTATTCATACCTATGTAAATAATGGCATATTTACTGTTTGCGCTATACCATCGACCATTTCAGGGATTTGCCCGAAATGTGGCAGCACAACGGAAACAGTACATGATGTAAGGGTTCAGGACTATATGCATCTACCAATATGGGGCACAAAAACCGTCTTGGTGTTGCCGATATTCCGATTGGAATGTAAATGCGACCCTGACCATCCATTTGATTTAAGATACAACTTTATAAGGGAATACCAGCGCCAGACGATACCTTATGAAATATACATTTATAACCTTTGCAAACAAAACACGATAGAAAATGTATGTCTGCTTGAAGGTATCAGTCATGGCAAATGCCAAAGGATTTTCAACTACTATGCCCAGGAAGAAATTAATTCAAGGCCATCTAAAAAAGTAAGGTTCATAGGCATAGACGATCTGGCAAGGCGGAAGGGTCACAATTATAACACCACGGTATATGACCTGGAAACCCATTCGGTAATAGCCATGTTCAGGGGAAGAACCAAGGAAGATGTGATAACCTTTTTCCAATCCCTGAGCGAAGAGTTCAGGAATAATATCGAAGCTGTTGCCATGGATATGAGCAGGGGCTATTGTAACGGGGTTCTTGAAACTCTTCCCAATGCTAAACCGGTTATCGACAGGTTTCATCTATCACAGTCGCTTCATGACCAGGTAGATGATGCACGAAAGCACATTCAAAATAAAGTCAGGAAGGAAGAAGACGATAAACAAAAAGTATTCGGCATTCGTTGGGCATTGCTTAAAAACTTCGAAGACCTTGAGGCGGATGATATGAACCGGCTTTTTAAAGTATGTGATGAATACCCAAAGCTTGGTGAATGTTTTGCCTTAAAGGAAGAATTCCGCAAGTTCTTCAAGATTAATACCAAGGAAAATGCCGCAGCCTTTATTGACTACTTCAAGGAACTTGTTGAGGAAAGCCAGATACCTGAACTTCAGGCCTTCAATCGAACCCTTGACCACTGGCGGGAATACATTCTTAATTATTATGATTGCAAAATCAGCAACGGACCCACAGAAGGGTTTAATCACAAGATTAAGAATATAAAGCGCAGGGCCTATGGATATCGAAATGACAAAAACTTCGAAATCCGGGTTAAGCTTGAATGTGCATAGTCTTTCTATAGGTTTTCAAGGTGCGTTTTTCAAGGTATATAGGGTAGGTGTAACCAGTTGTATTGGAAAAATTATCGTATTGAGTTTCCCTAACCCAAACTATATAAAATATAGTCAGTTTTACATTTGCAAGTTTCCAAGTCGCTGGTAAAATCGATGATCTTATTTCTTGGATTTACCAGTTGACACTGGAACATTATCACTTAGCACAAAGTTTGAGGTTGAACCAGATTTATATCTGAACTGACCAACATATTCTGCGATTCCTCGACATATTTGTCTCTTTTAGCTCTTTCTTCCCGTAATATTACATAATACCTTTACGCCTTATGACCAACTTTGGTATAATTTTCATGCCGGGTTATTAGAGACTATTTGCATATCAAATATTTGGTTTCTGGGATGTTAACCAACTGCTAACCCAAATCAAAGGAGTGAGGATGTGTTAAAGCTAACCGGTAAACCCTTTAGCTCGATTAATCAGTTTTTCAAAGACCAGGCGAGGGATCTTGAGAAGTACTTATTCGAATACTATTTTCAGGGAGGAAACGGCGCAAAGATAATAGAAGCATTAAAAAAATACCAGAATAATGACGGTGGTTTCGGAAACGGCCTGGAGTCGGATTTCCGGCAGCCGTTTTCGTCACCTATGGCTACCTCTATCGGTGTCAGGCTCTTGTCGCAAATAGATGGTAATAAAGACGCGGAAGAGATGATAAAATCAGCTATAGGTTATTATGAATCGGCATTTAATGAAACCCGGAACGGGTGGTTTGCCGTAACGAAAGATGTGAATGATTATCCCCACGCACCCTGGTGGCATTATGATGAAGAAAACGGTATGACTATAATAGACAGAAACTGGGGAAACCCCTCCGCTGAAATACTGTCGCATTTATATAAATATAAGGAGTATGTAAGCAAATTAGATATTGACTATCTGGTGGAATACGCTTTGAAATATATTGAGGCTAAAGAAAGGTTTGAATCCGAAAATGAGCTGTTCTGCTACATAAAATTATTCGAGGTATTACCCGATGAACTGAAAAAGAGATTAATGAAAAGAATCGCTGTCGGCATATCCCAGGTCATTGAATATGACAGGGAAAAATGGACCGGGTATGTGCCAATGCCGTTAGATTTTGTTCCGGGTCCCGATAAATGCAGATTTGGGGTTGGGGAGTCCAAAATTGAAGAAAACCTCGATTTCTATGTAGAGCTGGTTGAGAATAATGGAGTAGTAAATCCACCCTGGGGCGAAGGCTATTACCTTGGAAGCCTGAAACCGGCCTATAACGAATGGAAGGGAGTCCTGACCTTAAACATACTGAGAAAGCTGGACGCATATGGACGTATGGAAAAACGCGATTTTTCATAATTTCGCAAATATTAAAACCGCCGCCGCGCATATCCTTCCACATCTCTTCCCCAACGTGGATTGCGGAAGATTGAAAAAACGCAACATTCAGGACCGGATTAAAAATTACGGCCATACGGCAGGCATTGAGAACGTACGTGTCAGCCCTCACACCTTCCGCCATACCTTTGCCAAAATGTGGATTATGGCGGAAAGGGACATCCTCTCCCTACAGGAGATGCTTGGCCATTCAAGTGTGGAAATGGTCAAAAATTATGCTCGCCTTTTCCAACCGGACCTCAAGAAAAAGCGCGCACGTTACAGCCCGGTAGACACAATCGGCTCTTTAGGAAAATAAGGTGTTTGATGGACAGGACTATGGTTCTTAGTAAAGACGCTCGAATAATTCAATGATTGAAGTAATGAATTTCTGAAGATAGCGTGAAATATACAAATCCTTATGATGCACTAAGCAAAGCCTGTTTGGTTGGGTAAAATTTTTGATTGGAAATGTATACAACCGGGATCCCCCCTCATCCAACCGATTAATGCGGGCAATGAAGGGCAAAAACATTTGTGGGGCAAAACAAGCAGCCAAATTCATGGCGCTTAGCTCAATATGCATACCATTGCCATTGACCTTCAGTACTGTGCGCAAACTAACCCCTGAGCTTGCCAAGTTGGTTGAAATTGAGGAGTTGAGATTGCTATCCTCATGGTAGAAGGTAAAGGGTATATCAATGAATTCATGTAGATCAATCCCCTGACGAAACCGATCTATTACAAATGGGTATTCGGAAGGAAAGTAAGTTTGTAGCATCTGGTCAGAGATGACCAAATATACGTCCTCCTGCAGTAAAGTGTAAGAGGTAAATAACGGATGATTGCTGGGGTTCAGGCCTATAAAGAGGTCTAGCTTACCGCTTATTATGTGCTTTTCAAACTCGCTAGTTAATCCGTCCATAATGCTGACGCTAACATTGGGATACTGAATTCTATATGGCGGAATGATGAGAGGTACCAGGATTTGTGCTCGTGACATGTGAATACCCATGTTGATGACACCGTTATCTACCGATTCCAACTCCTTGAGTTGTTCTTTAAGGTTGCTCTCCAGCCTTTGCATTTGTTGAAAACTGGCAACCAATGCCTTACCAGCAGGCGTAAGACTAATCCTAGGTTTTCGGTTCAGCAACAAAACCCCGTATTGTTGCTCTAACCTCTTAATATGATTGCTTAAGCACTGTTGAGAAATAAAAAGGCGTTTCGCTGCTCTGCTAATATTTAGTTCTTCAGCAACTATTAAGAAATAGTAATTGCTTGTATCCATAATTGCACATCCCCCTACCGATTTATGTAGTGCTAATCATGAATTATACCAATATTGCCCAATGTGGTGGTTAATTATTGCATGTGGATGTTTTTATTTTAGCACAGTTAGTAAAGTCATACAATTTGGATATGCCCTTCTTCGGTTTATGAGGACTATATATGCGTTCATATAAGTCTACATATAGTTTTTAATATTCAGATTTTTCAAAAATAGAAATAAGCTGCTTGAGAACTTCGACACAATCTGCAACTACCTTGTAGTGTGCTATTGAAAATATAGGTGCATCCGGATCAGTGTTAATTGCAATAATAGTCTTGGCTCCACTTATACCTGCAAGATGTTGTATAGCGCCAGAGATACCGCAGGCGATAAGCAGCTTAGGTGCTACGGTAGAGCCGGTCTGTCCGACTTGATGCTTATACTCGCTCCATCCAATATCCACCAATGGCCGGCTGACACCAACCTTACCCCCAATCAGTCCTGCTAATTGATGGACTAAAGCCAAATTTTTCTGTGCTCCGATACCACGTCCTGCAGATACAATTATTTGTGCATCAGCAATAGAGTCAATTTCAGAACTTAGCACTTCTTCCAGCAATTCTATATTTTTTGCTACCGGTTTAGGCATAGAAACAGGGATAACCTTGCCGCTGCGAGAATTGTCAAACTGCTGAGCCGACATTATGCCCGGACGAACAGTGGCCATCTGCGGCCTATGATTAGGACATACAATGATTGCCATTAAATTCCCGCCAAAGGCTGGACGAGTCTGATGCAATAAGCCTGTTTCATGATCTATTTCCAATTGAGTACAGTCTGCGGTCAAGCCAGTGCGCACACGGGCTGCAACCCTCGGAGCAATTGACCGCCCAAATCCTGTTGCCCCAAACAGCAGAATTTCCGGATTATACTTGTTGATTAATAAATTGAACAATTCAATATAGTTCTCATCCAGATTATCAGCCAAATCATCATCTTCACATAGTAAAACCTTATCCGCTCCGTAAGCAATCAGCTTCTGCGCTTCTGCCGATACGTCTTTTCCAAACAACAAAGCAGTAAGCTCACATCCCTTTTGATGGGCAAGTTCTCTGCCTTTTCCTAACAGCTCATATGCTACCGGTAAAACCTCACCTTTGTATTGTTCGGCAAATACCCAGATACCGCTGTACTTTGAAAGATCTGTCTGCTCTGAATCCTCCTTCTCAATGGAAAGTGCCTGAGATGGACAATTATCCACACAAATTCCACAGAGAATGCAATTGTCATTAACTAAAGCTGTTTTGTTTTCAATGCGCAGTGCATTTAGCGCGCAGCACTTAACGCAGAGCCCACATCCTATACATTTTTCTTGATTTATTTTTAATCCTGGCATATTATATAAACTCCTTAATCAATTGTGAAATTCTAGCTGCTTGAGAGGCAATATCTCCCTCGATAGAATTCGCTTTACTCTGACGCTCCGGCATGTAAGTTTTCACTACTTGTGTCGGTGAACCTGAAAGTCCAATTAGCTTTGAATCTGCATTTATGTCTACGGCATTTTTTATCTCCAAGGGTGCTGACAGCCCGAAAAGTACTCCGGGTATAGACGGCAAACGCGGCATATTGATATTCTTGACAACTGTTAGAAGTGCAGGCAGTTTAACGCGTAATACCTGATAACCCTTATCGGTTATTTTTTTACAGACGATATCTTTCGGAGTGATACTGATAAACTCGCAGATATCGGTAATATGCGGAATACCAAGATTTTCAGCAAGTTCAGGTCCAATCTGAGCAGTATCACCATCCACTGCCATTTTCCCGCAGAGAATAAGATCAAATCCTCCTAGCTGTTTTATTCCGAGAGATAGCGTATAAGCTGTTGCCAATGTATCAGCACCGGCAAAATTACGATCAGATAAAAGCATTGCACGATCAACTCCCCGGCTTTCAGCATCCCGCAGCAATTTCTCAGTGGCAGGAATTCCCATGCTAAGTGCAATTACCTCTCCCCCATGCTGTTCCTTAATCTGCACTGCCTGCTCAATCGCATAGGTATCAAAGGGATTTGTAACTGATTGACGACCATCTCTCAATATTGTATTGGTAACCGGATCAAGGCGGACTTCATTAGAAGATGGAACTTGTTTTATGCATACGACAATTTTCATTTGCATTCACCTTCCTTCCTCAGAATAAACATATTGCCTGCGCCTAAGAGTGTCTTTGGATCGAAAGCTGCTTTCAGTGAAGCCATTTCATCAATATGATTTTGACCATACATTACAGTTAAGAAGTTTGCTTTGAGCTTACCAGTGCCATGTTCTGCAGAAACTGCACCACCCAACTTTGTCACTTCTATTGCCCATTGTTCATAAAGCTTTTTCCCTAAATTATAATCCTCTTTGCTGCGTGGCAGGATATTGACATGCAGATGATTGTCTCCAATATGCCCCCAAATTGCTGATTGCAGCCCCATTTCTTGAAGCGTGCTATGGTACATGTTCATTATATAGCGAAGATGTTTGTCGGGTACTGACATATCCGTACCGAGCTTAGTAATGATAGGATCTAGTTTCTTGCGTTGATCAATAAGCATATTGACGCTTTCCGGTATAGCATGTCTAAAGAACAATAGCTGATTGCGATCAGAATCATTTCGCGCAACCCAGGTATTTTCCTCGCACCCGCCAGATTCTTTCATTATAGAGCCGATTTTCATAATGGTCTCAACAGCTGTTTTCTCATCTTCACAATGGATCTCAATATATATAGCGGCATTCATTCTTTCCTCTACTGCAGGTAATTGAGAAAATGCTTTATTTTGCGCCTTTTGACATCGTAATATGGTTAAGGCGTCACCATCAAAGAATTCGATTACGGCAACGCACTTTAATTGCTTACGTACAGCAACAACAAACTCGATAGCATCCCTTTCCCTCTCAAAAAAGCAGCTGACTCCCCAGATAACCTGGGGCAATGGCAAAAGCTTCACTTCTATTTCCGTTATGATACCAAGGGTACCGTCCGAGCCTATGAAAAGGTCAATAGCATCCATATTGTCCTCAATATAGTATCCGGATGCATTTTTTGTTTTTGGCATCTTGTATGTAGGTAACTCTACTTTAATGGAAGCTCCCTGCTCAGTGGAAAGATTCAATATCCGCCCGTCAGCAAATAATTCACCCCGCCGAATTGCCAGGGTTTGTCCGTCACATAAGACAATTCTTAAAGCCGTAATATGCTTTCTGGTAGGTCCATAATAATAACTCCGTGCTCCGGAAGCATTGCAAGAGACCATACCTCCAATGGTGGCAGAGGTTTCTGTCGGATCAGGACTGAAAAAATGTTCAGGTGCTTTACAAAATTCCAAAAAGGCTTCTTTTGATTCCTCGCTCCATTGAGAAGTATCGAATTTCCTGCTTTCAATTTGCTTTCTAAGCTGCGACAAGGCTACTCCAGGCTGCAGAGCAATAAAGAAATCGCCCTTCTCATCACAACGCATTGCCGTTATACTATTCATTCTGGACAAATTCATGATATGTCCGCCATTAGGAACAGCTCCGGCAGCCAAACCGGTGCGTCCTCCCTGTATGGTAATTGGAATTCCTTTTGGATATATATCTCTTAGGATATCAATAACATCCGCTTCGCTTTTGGGAAAGGAAATACTTTCTGCATTCCCGATGGTACGAGACTCATCTCGCAAGTATTCAAAAAACTCGTTGCTCATGGGTCTTATGAGACTATTTTTCATATCAATTACCTCTTTGTCAAATATAATAATCTGTTATGCATTACTGTTATCTGAATTTATCAAGAATCATTTTTGATATATCCATAGGGCTATTAGCTACATAAGCTCCTGCTGCTTCTAAAGCCTCGACCTTAGATCGGACGGTTCCATAAGTTCCCCTGACAATTGCTCCGGCATGTCCCATTTTCTTGCCCGGAGGCGCTGAACGGCCTGCTATATAAGCAAAAACAGGCTTTTTCATGCACTTTTTTATGTATTGTGCGGCCTTCTCTTCAGACGAGCCTCCGACCTCTCCGATCAATACTACAGCATCTGTGTCCGCATCATTTTCGAAGGATGAAAGGACATCAGTAAAGCTTGTGCAGGGTTCAGAATCTCCGCCGATTCCAACAATTGTAGACTGTCCTATGCCTACATTGCTTAATTCATATGTGATTTCGAAAGATAATGACCCGCTGCGGGAAACAACACCGACTCTGCCGGGAGTTGCTACATTAGCTGGTATTATTCCTAACTTACCTATTCCCGGGGTCAATATTCCCGCGCAATTAGGTCCGATTACAATTGTTCCTTTTTCTCTTGCATGAAGTTTGATCAGTATGTTCTCTTTGGTAGGAATATGTTCAGTAATAATAACTACAAGCTCTATACCCGAGTCAATGACCTCATGAGCTGCATCCGGAGCTTTTGCCGCAGGCACATATAGTACGGCTGCGTTGACGCCTTGTTTATTAATCGCTTCGACAATATTGTCAAATACAGGAATGCCATGAACCTGTTGCCCTCCTTTGCCGGGTGAAACTCCGGCAACTATGTTGCTGCCATAGTCGAGAGCGAGTTTGGTTTGAATCATCCCTACTGTTCCCGTAATTCCAAGTACTGCGATCCGCATATCTTTTCTTAAATATATTGACATATTATGACCTCCCTTTAATAGCATCTGCAAGTATTGAAATCGCCTCTTCCGTACAGACAACCCTGGCTGTCTGAATATTTGCTTCATCCAATAAGTCCATGGCCCTGTCCTGATTATTGCCGAAAAGCCTTACTACTAAAGGAAAGGACGGTTTGTTTTCTTCACATACGTCAATTATTCCTTTGGCTATTTCATCAAGTACGGCAATGCTTCCCCAAAAGTTGATTATGATACCTTTTAATCCGTTTTGCTTAAACATGATCTGACAAATATCTTTTATCTTCTTACGTGTGGTACCTCCACCGGTATCCAGAAAATTAGCGGGTTTAAGACCTGCATTTATCAGCATATCCGTCATAGCCATTCCCATACCGGCTCCATTGCATATGATTCCTATATCCCCGCCTTCAAGAGACACAAGAGTGCCGCCTTTTGCTTTTACTTCTCTTTCCAATGGCAGTAAAGAATCCGATTCATTGATGTATTCAGGATGATTTAGCAGAGCAGAATCATCTATTTCCAATTTGCAATCGGCAGCAATCAGATTTCCTGAAACATCCAATACCAACGGATTGATTTCGGCTAGGAGAAGATCTTCCTTGCTGAAAATCCTGGCCAATTTACGTCCTATTTTTTCCAATTCTATTGCCAGAGAAAAGTTTATGCCAAAATTAATTAATGAATCAGAAATTGAATATGGGATAAATCCATCATCCGGACATACGGGAAATTTTATCAACAGCTCGGGATTGTCTTTTGAAACCTGTTCTATATCCATCCCGCCTTCGGGAGAGAAAATCAAAACAGGAATATGCAAATTATCATCAAGAATTACAGAAATATAATATTCATGTTCAATACGAACAGCTTCTTCAACTATCAGCGTATCCACCACATAGCCGCCATGTTTTCTACCCAATATTTGACCAGACATTTCACCTGCCATCTCTGGATTTGACGCTATTTTGACCAAACCGGCTTTACCTCTTCCGCCTACAGGAATCATTGCCTTTACTACAACTTCTTTATTTAGTATTTCCGTTGCTCTTTTAACCTCTTCCTCACTTTTAGCTGTGAAACCTTTTGGTACTGTTATTCCGTATTTTCTTAGTAATTCTTTGCCTTCATATTCTAATATTCTCATATACTCGCTCCCTTCTCATAATTTGAACAATTAATAATGTGAATTTTGATACCTGCAGTGATTAAAATACTTGATGGATTAATCAGCAATATTCCTGATACCGGCTTACATTAAAATCATAAGAAATCCTATAAATAACAGTAAAATGGCTGCAATGAATAGAATATGCCATTTAACTCCCACTTCAAATACATTTCTGTCAACCAGGCTGGAAATAACAGCAGTTGATATTGTAGTAGGAGAGACCAGATTAGAAAGAGAACATGCCACTAATAGGCTGTATGTGTAAATCTCAGTACTAACGATCTGGTTTGCAAAATTTAGATTTTGGCAAATGATTGCTATGGCAATAAATGGATGAAGGCCGATCCATGATGACAGCATCATTATAAAAATTATAATCAACATTGTGCTGATAACCCCGAAATTACCCATGGCGGTTAAAAAAATGTTATTAAGAAACTCATCAAAACCGACACTTCTCAATGCCAGCATCAAAAAACCGGCTGTAGTAATAATAATGTATAAATTCTTTAATTGAGGCACTTTAACATTAAAATGTTCCTTTACCGTATCAATATAGCTTTTATGCTTCTTGTTCATTACTGCCCAAATCATAGGTATGGTCAATGAACACAAAATCAGTATGTCTATTGCTGCATGTTCTGTAAACCTATCCATCAGAACAACGAAAGCCAGAACGCAGGAAATATATTCAACAAGCTTCTTGGTTGTCTCAGCGACTTTATTCTTGTTTACGCTGATTGATACTGCAAAGGAATATTTTTCTTTTCTCATATGAGTAAAATATTCGCAAAGACACGATATGCAAATTCCTAGTAAAGCAAATATAAATGCAGGCAGTGCGATGTCGCTCCAGTTTACCGGAATATATTTCAAAATGATTCCCATATTAATGCTAAAGGGCGCCCATACCAGCATCATTGCAAAACCCTGCTTCAAAGTAACTCCAATATATCTTTTATAATCAAAATTCATATTGCATAATGCGGTATGTGCAACATTATAAATAATCGGTACTGCTGCAACATGTATGAATGAGCCGAGAAACATAACTGTTAAGGATAAAACAAATGAAAATATTATTGGTTTTTTAATATTACTAAGGACTGCAAATAATAACGGTTCCAGATCTATCATTAATAGCGGTATTCCGATAAGCTGAATTATTGCCAGAAGACAGAGTATATTTACTATGCTCTTTAGCTCTAAGAAAAAAAAACTATATCTGTATCAGAAGTAAAAATGATATACATTGAAACACATATTACCAGCATAGCTATATATTTTACCAGACTCTTAAGGCAGGACACACTTAGCGCCAATAAGCATAAAACCATAAATAGCAATATGTAATCGATTATATTAGATTGTAAAAACAATGATGTTGTATACAAAATAATTATCAAACCGTATAAATAGATGTATAGCTTCTTCAATTTCCGCCTCCATAGATTTACGCAGAATTTTGTGCCACTTCCGTTTTATTGCCTGGTCCACAAGCCTCTTTTCAGCAGAACCGGATTATATAAGCCGGGCGAGGCGGTATCCTTCCCACATAGCCGCCATAATTTTACGCGGTCGAACACAATCTCCCACAGCATAAAGCTCAGCTACTTTGCCCGTCAATGCTTTCTGAAGACCATCCCTAGGCCTCAATCCCACTGCCGTGACCACACCGTCAGCTTTAAGCTCTTTTTTCTCTCCGGTTTTTTTAATTACAATGACACCATCTTCAGATATTTCTGACACAGTAGTATTTGTAAGTATTCTGATATTGTTTTCTGCCAGCATTTCCATAAGTTCGTTTCTATTCATTACGTTCAGGTCTGAAGCAAGCTCAGCGGCCATTTCTACAATGGTCACTTGAACGCCTTTTCCAGCCAGAAAAGCGGCTGCCTCGCATCCCACTACACCGCCGCCTACTATAACGGCAGTCTGTCCTATGTCTTTCCCTGAATTGAGAAGGTCAACAGCGCATATCACTTTGCTCTTATCATTTCCCGGTATTCGGGGGACAATAGGGTCAGCCCCTGTTGCGACAATTACTGCATCCGGTGCCATCTTTTCGACTAGCTCCGGATTAGCTTCAACACCAAATTTCACATTCACCCCGAGCTTTGCTACTTGAGTTGACAGATAGTTTATCAAATCCCTCAGGTCTTTTTTGAATTCAGGGGCTGAGGCCGGTATCAAATTGCCTCCCAGTTTGGCATTCTTCTCCAATAAAGTAACCTTATGCCCTCTATATGCGGCTACTATTGCTGCTTCCATGCCGCCAGGACCGCCTCCCACCACCAGTACTGACTTGCATTTCTCTGCAGGCTTCAGGGCAAGCTTCTTCTCCATTCCTGCAGCAGGGTTAACGGCGCAGCTTACATATTTGTTTTCTAAGCTTCGCTGAAGGCATCCGTCGTGGCACCCAATGCAAGGCCGGATATCGTCCCATTTACCATCCCTCGTCTTATTCGGCCATTCCGGGTCAGCAAGAAACGGCCTTGCCAGGGCGATAAAATCCGCCTTCCCCTCGCACAAAACCTTTTCAGCCAGTTCCGGGTTTCCAAGCTTTCCAAAAGTGATAACAGGAATGGAAACCGCTCCCTTTACCAATTCCGCCATACGCACTACGCTTCCGGCCGGCTGATATGTCGACGGGTTGGCATAGCGCCGGTACTCATAGCATCCGGCGGTTGCATGAATGGCATCTATGCCTGCCTCTTCAAAACACCTCGCCATCTCCAGGGACTCCTCAAAATCGCGGCCGCCTTCCCTATAATTCTTAAGGCTGTGTCTGATAATTACGGGAAAGTCATCCCCAGCGGCTGCTTTAATGCTGTCAATTATCTCTAAAGCGAACCTCATACGTCCTTTTATATCTCCGCCGTATTCATCCTTTCTTTTGTTCCAGATTCCGCTCAAAAACTGGTCTATTAGATGCCCTGCTCCCCCATGAAGCTCTATGGCATCCACTCCGGCGGCTTTTAGCCGTGCTGCAGCCTCACCCATGGCTTTAACCAATTTATTAATCTCTTCGATTGTCAGTTCTCTGGCTGTTATTTTTGGGTCCCAGTAGCAAGGCTGCGAAGAGGGAGCGATTGGCGATTTGTTTTTCTTTAATACATCAGGATACATCATCCGCCCAAATCCGGCGGACAATTGAACCGAAAGCTTTGCCCCATAATCATGCACTGCGTCTGCTAATATTGACCATCTCTTGATATATACAGCGCTATCAATCCGCGGCGTATTGCTCCATGCTCCGTCAAGGTGATTTTCAACATCGTTTTCAACATGGATATGCCCTATTGTAATTAGCCCGGCCCCACCCTTTGCGTAAGACACATACCTGTCGATTGCCCTCAATGACAGGCTGCCGTCTGGATCAGCTTCTCCTCTAATACCGTTTACAGCCACAATTATCCGATTTTTTATTTCCAATTTTCCTATTTTGCCAGTCCCAAAAAGTTTCATATTTACCCCCCTGCTAGCTTTCAGCATTCGACATCCTGCGAAACTAAATGATTTAAAGTTACGGGTCAATTATTCACTGGATCCTTTATCCTTTGATTTTTTAAAGGATCCTTTATGCTTTGAATAATGAATAAATAATGCTATACCTGCCAGTACAAGGCCTAAAATATCGGATTTTGAACCGGTATCCAGCATGAGCATCCCACCTAATACAAGCATGACCCTGCTCAACGCTGCAAAATTCTCGTTCCACCAGCCTATAACACCTAAGGTTATGGTGACAGTACCCATAATTGCAAATATTATTGCGGGTACCGCTGTAATATTCATATCCGGAGTGATTAGCATCTCCGGCCCTAATACGAACAGGAAGGGCAGAACAAATGATGCGAGGCCAAGTTTCACACTCTTAACGCCTACTGATAATGGATTTTCCTTTGCCACCCCTGCTGCAGCATATGCCGCTAAAGCGACAGGCGGTGTGATTGATGAAAGGCTGGCATAATGAAGTACAAACAAATGAGCTGGAAGCAGCGGTATGCCCATTTTTACCAATGCAGGTGCACAAACGCTGGCAGTTATAACGTAAGAAGCGGCTACCGGTAGTCCCATCCCAAGAATAATTGTAATTATTGCCGTCAAAACCAGAGCAAAAACAATATTTCCCTCTGATAAATCCATCAATAGTGAACTCATTCTTATACCGAATCCTGAGAGATTTAACAATCCGACCGTAATGCCTGCAGCTGCAAAGGCCAATGCAACAGGAGCCAGCCCCCTTGCAGTTTCATACATGGCATCTACTAGCTTACCCAATGTAATTCTGTCTTCCTTGTTAAGCAATGCAATGACAACAGAAGAAAGTATGGCAAATGTAGCGGCGCGAAGGGGGCTGCTGTTGAGTATCATCATCATGAAGATAATTATAAGAAGAGGTATCAGTAAAAACCCTTTTTTCAGCAGCAAAGCTAAGACAGGCTTTGTCTCACCTTCTTTATAGATCCTGAGTTTCAATTGTCCTGCTTTTAAATCTACTGCAAGATAAATGGCCAAATAGTATACCAGTGCCGGTACTACTGCAGCTAAAGCAAGTTTCCCGTAAGGTATACCTGTAATTTCCGCCGCCAGAAAAGCTGCCGATGCCATAATTGGAGGCATAATCTGTCCGCCTGTGGATGCAACTGCCTCAACTGCTCCGGCAAAAACACCGGGATATCCTGTTTTTATCATCATTGGTATTGTAAATGCCCCTGTTGCAACAACATTAGCGCTGCCGGCCCCGGACATGGTTCCGAATAAAGCGCTGGATATTACTGCTACCTTAGCAGGACCTCCCCTCTTTTTCCCTGCAATCGAGTTGGCCAGGTCTATAAAAAGCTCCCCTGTTCCCGTGACTTGCATCATGGCTCCTAAAAATAAGAAGGGCAAAACATACGCGGCAGAAACTCCGGTCATCATACCAAATATACCGTTTTCCACACTGTACAGCTGTCCGATTATTCTCGAAAAACTCATTGGCCTTATCTTAAACAATCCCGGGGCATAATTCCCAAAAAGCGCATATGCAAAGAATATACCCGTCAATACAACCATTGGCCATCCGAAATTTCTTTTTGTCAATAATAGAATAGCTGCAATAGATATGATTGAGAAAATTAAATCCATTGTGTTGGGACCTAATCCGCAGCGGATAATATAGGCCTCTTGGTCAACAATTATATAAATCGTGGAAATCATAACTCCTGCTGCCAACAGATATTCTATTGCTTTAAAGAATTTTCCGCCTCTCTTATATTCTGAGCCTGACGAAGTCAATACAGCCATTAAAACTATGAATAATATGTGTATGGGTCTCAATATACCCGGTGCTGTTGGCCTTACAACCAACACATAAAAATGATATATTATACCGATCACTGAAACAATTTTTGCCAGTTTAATTAGCGGAGACAGATGCTCGTTATTTTGTAAATCCATCTGGAAATCACTCCTTTGAGTATGAAAACATAATATTTGAACAGATGGTCTGGTACAAATATAAAGAAAACTTTATACCGACCATCTGCTCTAAATACTAGCAGCCTTTATGATTTATCCTAATCTATTGGTTTAGCCATATCCGGCACTTCAATTCCAATTTCCTGGTAGTATCTGTACGCACCTGGATGCAGGGGGTGCTTGATTTCAACAACATTCTCTGCAACTGAATCTTTAGCGGCTTTAACAGCGGCCACTAATTCGTCATTATGCTCCAGTACAGCTTTAGTGATCTGGTATGCAACTTCTTCGTCGAGGTCCTTGTGGCAAATTGCAAAACTGTAAAATGCCAGCATATTAATGTCATTCGGCTGATTTTTATAGGTGTTGGCCGGAAGCTTAATCACACTGTAATATGGTTCTCTTTCTGTTACTAATTTGATTTGTTCCGGAGTCGGTGCGATATGGTTAATATTCATGGATTGCTCCAGTTCAGAAATTGTAGAGTGAGGATGACCTGTAGAAACGCAAACACCGTCAATCAAGCCGTCTTTCATAGCCTGTACCATGTCAGCAAAGTTCTGGTTTACAAACTCTTTCGGTTTAACTCCAAGAAGCTCAAAAAGTTGCTTTACATTAGTATCTGTACCGCCTGCAGGTCCTACGCTTACTACTTTTCCTTCAAAATCTTCAATGGTCTTTATACCTGATTTTTCTGAAGCCCAAAAATGCAAGCTGCTTGGATAAACAGGGAATAAGCCACGAATATTTTCGTATTTTTTACCCTGAGCCCAATTCAATCCGCGTGCCCCTTCATATGCCGCCGCATTTTGAGTCATACCAAGGCAATTGGGATCTTCATTTACAGATGCTATGTTTGCATATCCGCCGCCTACGGCCTCTACCTGTATTTGTATATTATCGGTGTAATCTTCAACTATTTTGCCCCAGGTAGTACCGTAAATCTGCCACAGACCTCCGCTTGCACCTGATACCGCCCTAAGCATAACAGGTTCGGTAGCTTCTGGTTTCTGTTCGCCGGCGCTGTCTTCAGGACTACTGCTGCAGCCTTGCAAGAAAGCGGTCATAAGCATTAAGGTAACCAATAGCAAAGTGACTGAGCGTTTTTTCATTAATTTCATCTCTAACCCTCCTATTAATATTTTTCTACTCTTAACAACTTGATCTATATTAAATACATTCAAGATGTATAGAGTAGCATTTACTTATGTTTTTTCGAACCATGACTAACCAGGTTTTATGGATTTATAACGACCCTTAGTGCATTAGAGGTTTTATCCAACATCAATTCGAATCCCTTTAAAGTATCATCCAGTGACAAATTGTGACTTATTATGGGCTTGATCTGTATCGCTTTCTTCTGAAGCAGCCTTTCGGCATCCTCATAATAACTTCCTGCGCCTTTTACACCAACTATTGAGATATCTTTATTGTATAATTCATTGATCTGGAAATTGTCTAAAGGTCTTGAATAGATACTGAAGGCCATTACTGTTCCTCCGGTTTTTACCATACTGATTGCTTGATTTATTGATTCTGCAGAACCGGAGGATTCTATAACCACATCAGGGCCTTCGGGCATCAGCCTTCTTATTTTTTCCATAAGTTCAGGGTCCTTACGGGATAGCGCCAAATCCGCACCTAAATCTGAAGCTAATTGTATCCTTGATTCCCGGCTGCCTCCGATCATCACTATATGATCTGCTCCAATATGTCTCAATACCTGCATAATTATCAAGCCATTATGTCCGGGACCCAAAACAACCGCATTCATCCCCAGTTTATATTTCAATTTGGTGGTTAGATTAATGGCACAGGCTATGGAAACTATCGACTGAGAATCGTCAAAACTAACTTCATCAGAAAGAGGATACAATACGCTGCTTTTTACCTTAACATATTCAGCCATACAACCATTCGTTGATACACCCAGCATTATACGGTCTTTGCATAGTGCTTGTCTCCCCGAAAGACAGAACTCGCATTTGCCGCATCCCCAGCTTCCCCTTGAATAAACCCTGTCTCCTGCTTTAAGACCTCTGGTACCGCCTCTGATTTCTTCAACTATACCTGAAAATTCATGACCTGGGATAATTGGAAATTTGTTTTTATAGAGTCCTTTATAAACCAAAACATCTGTACCGCATATTCCGACGCTTTTTACTCTGACTAAAGCCTCGCCCTCACTGATATCCGGTCTCGGTACATCTTCAATGTTTATTTCACATGGTTTATTAAGAACCGCGGCCCTCATTTCTTACCCTCCTTTTCCAGAACTCGCTCAACTATCCCTTTAAACTCATCATCTGTCAGATACCGACGCATTTCTATCGATTTTGCTTTTACAATGTCCAACAATTTTTCAATGATATCATCTGACAATTCCAGCCCTAAATCCTCCAGTTTGACTTTGATTGAGTTCTTGCCGCTCTTCTTACCTACAACAAGTAATTGCTTTGCACCCACATAAGCAGGAGAAATCGGGAAAGTCACGAAAGGATAATTTTTAGCAACTTCGATGCCAACACCGCTTTCTTTCATATAAGCCGCCTGCCCAACCAAGGATTTATTAAAGGCAAGTTTGACTCCGGAAAGCTCCTCTACCAGCTTGCAAGCTTCCATAATATATTCAGTTTTGATGCCGGTTTCAATTCCGTATAATGCTGAAACTGCAACAGCAATCTCTTCAATAGCAATATTTCCGCAGCGTTCACCAAGACCGTTTATGCATCCGTGTATTACCTCTGCACCTGCTTCCATTGCCGCCAATGCATTTGCCACACCCAGATTAAGGTCGTTATGTGTATGAACCTCCACCGGTCTGCCTCCTGTTGCCTCTTTTACATTCAAAATCAATTGCTTCATTGCCGGAGGAATAATAGTTCCGGTTGTATCAACTACTGCGACTGCATCCGGATCTGATTTTTCTGTAACTTGTTTTAATAGTTCCTTCAAGAAAGCAGGATCAGATCTGGTTGTATCATAAGGAAAATATACTACATAAAGGCCCTGCTTTTTTGCATAGTTGATGGTGTCTACACTTTTTTTCACAACATCATCTATTGTCCATTGGGGATGTTGATATTTGAGTCTAAACTCTCCACAGGTAATTTCTATTACAGTACCCCAGACTCCGCAGTCTATTGCCTTTTCAATATCTGATTCCATGGTACGTGAAAAAGCCATTATTTTTGAATTGAGCTTCAAATTAACAATATCCTTCACTGCCTGGAAATCCTGACTGCTCACAGCGGGCATACCTGCTTCTATACGCTGAACTCCCAGCTTATCCAGCATTTTTGCTATTCTTACCTTGTCTTCCGGAAGAAAAACGACACCGGGCATCTGCTCTCCGTCACGCAGTGTAGCGTCATGAAAAATAACTTTTTCAGGCAGTTGGAATTTCTCTACCACCTCATCCCAATAATTTGCCTTGCTTACATACCAGTTATCATTAAACCAAGGCTCCTTCAAATTCTTCACTCCAATCATTATTGATTTTTTCTATTCCATTGCTAAATCTTTTATTTATTTAATTACTTCTTTGTTCAAAACAGAATTCGGTATATCACCGGATAAAACTGCAGCAACAGTTTTCGCAGCCTTTAGCTGCAGCTCTGCTATCGCTTCATCCGAATACCAGGCAGAATGAGGTGTGATTAATACATTGTCAAGCTTAAGCAGCGGATTGTCCCGATGAGGAGGTTCGTCAACCAGAACATCAAGTCCGGCGCCTGCTATCTTTTTATTCTCTAAAGCCTCGATTAAAGCTAACTCATCAATAAGAGGGCCACGGCTGACGTTTATTAAATATGCATCTTTCTTCATAATATCCAGCTGCTTTTTGCCAATCATACCTTTATTCTCGGAAACCAAAGGAGCATGTAATGAAATATAATCTGATTCCCTTATTAATTTTTCCAATGAAACCATTTGAACATCATCTACCAATATGTTTTCGCCGACATATGGATCAAAAGCAATTATCTTAAAGCCGAGATGTTTTGCTTTATTCGCCAGATTTCTCCCGATTCGGCCAAAACCAACAATCCCTATTGTTTGTTCAGTAAATCTCTTCAACGGTTTCAGGCTGGCAATGCTCCATTCACCTGCCAAGACCTGGCGTGAAGACAGCATTATCTTGCGTCCCAGACAGAGAATTAACGCAAGTGCATGATTAGCAACTTCATCTATACAATAATCAGGAACATTGCATACCATTATACCTTTCTTCGTTGCACTTTCAATGTCTATTGTGTCAACGCCAATTCCATAACGGACCATCACTTTGCAGCGTTCCATTGATTCGATTACTTTTGGATTTATTTTTAAACGGGCATTCAATATCCCATCCGCATCTTTAACAAGCTCTATCAATTCTTCATCATTCTTAGCTTCGCTTACTATCACTTCAGCGCCTACCTCTGAAAGTACCTGGCGCTCAGAATCAATATTCGGAAATCTATGATCCGTTATTACTACTTTAAACCTACTGTTCATTGATTCATGTATCCTTTCTTTAAAGTTATTTTTGTGATGGCAAAATGATACAACTGGTCCAATCAGGTGAACACATGTATTCTGCAATTTTATCATCAGGAACATATTGAATTACTTTCTTAGGACAGAATTTAATGCATTCCTCTTCCCCATCCTTGCAATCACAGTCCGGTGTAAATGCAGGTGTCGGTATGCCTCTGACAGGATTGTTAAGGATACTGATTGCTGAAGCTGAAGGTTTACAGCTATTTGTCTTATAAAATGAACAGGCAACTTCACAAAGGCGGCATCCTCCACAAGCATCCTTCTTAACAAAGAAATTTAACGCTTTCATGAATTATACAGTCCTTTCTTTTTATCTTAAGCCAAACCTAGCTTTTGCAAACGTGCATTAGACGGATATCCGTCATTCATATCCCAATCTCTTATGCCGTAATACTCTTTCAACATAAATGTCGGGTCACACACTTCTCCAGCTGCAGGCCCATTAATCAAAGGCTCATTAATAATCCGGGGCGGAAGAGTATCATCTTCTACCTTTAATCCTTCCCGTAAATTAAACAACCTTTCCAACTGTACAATCCTTTCACCAGCCAGTAAAGCTTCATCCGGGGACATTTTCATGCCGGTTACGGCAGAATAGATTCTGGCAATACTTTCTTCAAAAGTCCAATCATTCCTATAAAAAAACTTGCACATTTCCAGAGAATCATTAAGCGCCCTCAGGTTCTCAAAGTATGCCACAAGCTTTCCTTTGCCCTTATATCCGTATTGCTCCAACTCAGCAAAGGATTTGTCGTCTCCTAAAACCTGTCTGACCTTTTCCTCAGGGAAATTGCCAAACTCAACCATTGCATAAGCTCTCATGTGGTCTGCCCCACGACTGGAGACAGCATATGCCAGACCCCATGACTTGACTGCGCGAGGATCAGTATTAGTTATCTCCTGCCCTTTTACATGTAAAGCAAAACTTTCACTGCCGCCACCTATTTCTGATGCCATAGCCTTTACTCCACGGCCCAAGAATTTGCCGAAACCCTTATTCTGGGCCATCAGATGAATTAACGTATGGACTGCATCAGCATTCCCCCATGTCAATTCAATGCCTCCGGTATCTTCAGCAGTGATCAGATTCCTCTGATAGCATTCAAAGGCAAAGGCGATAATAGCTTCGGTAGAAAGCATATCCAATCCGTATTGGTCCACCAATGTCTGGCCCAGCAAAATTGCCCCATAATCAGAAAGCAGGCATCTGGCGCCAAATCCCTGCAGTGTTGCAGATTGAGGCGCTTCCCCAATAACGCCCTTCCACTTGCCTTCATTTATCGCATATACATGGGAACAGCACAGGGGACAACTCTGACACGTTTTTGCCCTGTTCTTATATTTTTCAATGAAAACTTCGTGATTTATCTGATCCATGTATTCATATACGGAGGCCTGATGATTCTTAACCCCTAATCCTCCGTTTTTCGCGTATCGATTCAAAAAAGCATTCATAGATGTATTTCTTGTGTATGCAGTCCATGCCGGATCTGTTATCGCACGTTGCAATAAATCCAAGGCAATAGACTTGACTTCCTCCGGGTCATGCAAGGACACCCCGCCGGTGCCCTTGACAGCTATAGCCTTGAGATTTTTGCTTCCCATCACAGCTCCAACGCCTCCGCGTCCAGCTGCTCTAACCTTATCGCATATCAGATTTGCAATTGGTACTAGATTCTCACCCGGAGGTCCAATGGACACTACTTTATAATCAGGATCTCTTAGTAAGCTGCGAATATCATCTTCAGTTTCCCATGTATTCTTGCCCCATATTTCACCTGCAGGCATCAACTCAATATGATCGTCAGTAATTACTAATATCGAAGGCTCTTGAGCCTTTCCCTTGATCACAATACCGTCATAACCTGCCCATTTCAGCTCCGATCCCCATGAACCTCCTGCATTTCCGGAACCTAGTATTCCTGTCAGCGGAGCTTTTGTAGTCACATTCCATCGCGAAGTTCCCGGAAGAAATGTTCCGCATGTTGGTCCCACTGTTAAAATAAGTAGATTTTCAGGTGATAAAGGGTCTGTATTCTGCGGCAGAAGGTCATAAAGCAATTTTATGCCTAAACCTCTTCCTCCTACATACCTGTAAAGATTCTCCGCAGGTATAGTATCAAATTCAAACTTGTTTAATGTGAGATCTATATATGCAAGTCTGTTTTGATAACCATTCATATTATCCTCCACTCCCCTGCCGGTGAACAACCGTTAATAATAAACATTTTTGACTTCACCATTTTTCTGCAAAAAGTTCATGAGAAAATGCAATGTAAATTACAACGGCTTAACAGTGCTTTTATAAGCAATTTCCAACTTTCTAATAGTCGAATAGTTTTCTTATTGGGCAAAGCATAAAGCTTTGCCCAAATCAACTTAACTTCTTGGTCCGGCTACTTCCGGATGCAAATGTTTATTAACCGCGTCTCATTTTTCTTCCGGTAGTTTTATCCAAAGGATGTACATCTTTCAACAGTCTTTCATCAAACGGAAGTGATGTGAATATGTCGGGACCTTCTTCAGTAACCAATACCTGATTTTCCAGCCTTATACCACCAATGCCGACAATACCTGCATACGGTTCAATGCTCATATAATTTCCTACTTCAAACGGCACAGCATCCTCATCGGTTATATTTACTACCCATGGCTGCTCCCAAGGATTTACTCCTGCGCCATGTCCGCTTGACATTCCAAATGAATGCGGGTTCAATTCGGGATGATTCAACCATTTGTCAACATCAGTATTTTTGTTGCCTACCCTAACTTCATTGCAAGCTGCAAAAAGTGTATCATAGCATTCCTGGTGCAATTCTATCTGTTCCTTTGTTGGCATAATATCTCCGCATACATATGTTCTTGTAAAATCTCCCCAATATCCGTTAAAGCCGGCGCCTATATCTACAATAACAAGGTCTCCCTCACGAATAATACGATCAGAAGTGAATCTTCTATATGGCGCAGTGTACGGACCTGAAGCTACAATATTTGAACACTGGGACCATTCACTTCCCAGTTCGGTGAACTTTGCCCATGCAGCAGCCAACAGTTCACATTCTTTTACTCCGGGTTTCATCTTTTCAAGCAGTGCATGGAAACCGGCTTCAGTAATCATTGTAACTGCTCTTTGGCATTCCAGCTCATCAGCAGTCTTAACTGCCTTTGCCTTTGTGATTATTGGCTTGGCGTCTACAAATTCCGCTTTGGGGAAGCCCTTTTCCATCCATTTGATAAGTGAAGGTGTTAAAATGTCAACACCAATTTTACCCTCGGCAAGATTTCCTATCTTTGATTTAACCTCTTCAGCCCACCTTAATGTGCCGCCTTCAGTACGGATACATGGCCTTCCTAATACATCATCTGAATTCAGCCAAGGCATGCGTGCTTTTACATGCTCTTTGTCAAGACACCAAAGAATTGGATCTCCGCCTTTAGGAAGAACTACTGCTGCTAAGCTTAAATTAAGTACCGGGCCTAAATGAGTACGAAAACCTGTTAAATACCTTATGTCCTCAAGGCTGAAAACTATTAAAGCGTTTAGATCTGATTCATCAAGAGCTTTTTTTGCTCTATTCAGTCTCTCTCTTCGCATCCTGTCAAAATCAATACGTTCTTCCCAGTCTACGCCCATAGTTCCTAGTTCTACATTAGTTGCCAATATGATTCTCCTCCTTTAAGTTTTTGATCACTACTTTACAAGTTATCAAACTGCCTCGTCTAATCCGAGAAATCTCCTGGCTGTGACGTCACCTCTATAAAATAGACACAAAGAATGGCGGGTTATCTCCGGTTTTCTTTGTATCATATATATTCATTCAAGCGACCCTGCTTGGCCTTTCAAAGTCAACAGGTGCTTTGTATTCAAGCTTTGAATGCAGCCTGATACGGTTATAGAGACTTCTATGTATTCAAAGATAGCCAACCGGGCTTGAGCCCTTGTCCTGAAGCTTGTCAAATAAATCAACTCTGTCTTTAGTGATCCGAAAAACGACTCCATACAAGCATTGTCGTAGCAATTGCCTTTACGGCTCATGCTGGCCTTGAAACCATGCTTTTTAAGAAGTTCTTGATATTCTTTGCTCGCATACTGGCAGCCTCTATCGATATCCATTTTGGCACAGTATGCCGTCCCTGTGTGTCCATGCTAGAGATCTTCTCAATCTTAGGGTTATCTCCTCCTTTCAATGTAATCTGCCATTAAAGGGTTGTAATTAGGGTGCATCTTTCTATTTTGGAACCACCTCCATACTTGCTTACTGAAAACTTTGCTCCGAGAATTCGCTTTATGCCCAGTCGGTAGATCGGATCGCTTTTTAGTACACCAAGTTTGACTGCAGCCCTGCCAATACTTTCACTTAAAGTCTTTCTTCCTGTGTCCCGAAGGATAATCTGTCTTATGTCCGGTTTGCCCCCAAAGCCGCTTGGAACCGTCTTATATAGTAAACGGGTAGCATTGATTTTCTCAATTTCTTCTACTTCCTTTAGGTAGTAATCATTTGTGTCATCATATACGAAGGAGGATTTGACAAGCTCCACGCCATTTTTTCGGACGGAAGAAGCAGCAGCAATAGAAGTTTCAATCCATGTGATATCAGCGTGTTGTTTAGGATAGCCATAAACTTCTCTGCCGGCAAGGATGGCAGGGATATATGTGCAATACATATAAGGAATATAACCTCCACAGATATCCTTATATCGGACGGGTAATGTGACTGCACATTCGAGATAGCCACCGTCATTCAATGCTAGAGTATGTTCATTCAAACTACTAAACGAGATTTGGTAAATATTTGACACATACTCAAACGGTGTATAGGCTAGAATTTCTTTGATTGCCGTGTCTTCTCCCTCTATTGTAATGGTAAAAGTATGTGCATCAGAACAACTCCATTCCAGCGGGTATGATGGCGCATGACCAGGCAACACTCCGCTTAACTCTGATAAAGCGTCATTTGGCATATTGCTCACCGATCCTCTCACAAATCCCAGATTTATGTGAAACTGTATTTAATCAAAGTATATCGTAAGCTGCCTACTCATGTCTAACACATATAAATTAAATAACCACAACATATTTATTGTGGTTATTGTTTTATTTTTTCATTATTTTACCAATAGCTTATTGATAATTTTATGTGGCTCTATATCTTCTTTCTCATCCCTTATATATAATATCTTCATTTATGTCCGACAGCTTGCTGCAGCCTGTCATTATCATAGCTTCAATTAGCTCGGAGCCGATTTTTTTCGTATATAGCTCCACTCCTTCCGCTCCCCCGCCGTAAGCGGCAACGCCGTAGGGCCTTCCTATAAGCACGGCATCTGCACCTAACGCCAGCACCTTAAGTACATCGGTACCGGTTCTTATGCCGCCGTCTATAAATATTTTTATTTTTCCCCCGACAGCCCTGCTTATTTCAGGAAGCACTTCAACCGGTGCAGGAGTATGATCCTGAACCCTTCCCCCGTGATTGGAGACCACTATTCCGTATGCACCTGCCTCTACTGCCTTCATAGCTCCTTTTACGGTCATTATGCCTTTTATAATAAACGGCAGATTTGTGCTTGCCGCTATTTCCTTGATTTCCTCGACAGGCTTGGGGGATACGGGTTTGCCCAAAAGCGCGAGCGTCGTCAGGCCCGCGGCGTCGATATCCATCGCTACGGCTAAAGCCCCCGCAGCCTCTGCCTTCTTTATTTTTGCCTTAACTTCCTCCTTCTGCCATGGTTTTATCGTGGGTATGCCCCACCCGCCAGCTTCAGAAACGACTTTCAACGGCAAATCATAGCTTTCATCATCGACACCGTCCGCAGTAAACCCCGCAGTGCCCGCTTTCTTGCAGCCCTGCACTATAGCCTGCGTATAACCTTCATCATTGTAGAAATTTCCGTAATGTATATGAAGTCCTCCTATGGGAGCGGCAAATATGGGAAAACTGAACCGTTTTCCGAACAGCTCTATTGAAGTGTCAACTCCTTTGAATTCATATATAGTATCCATGTTCAGCTTTATCTCGTTCAGCTTCTCAAAGTTTCTAATAAAACTGCTTCCCGTACCCTTGCCTCCCATACCGGGCAGTTCTCCCCTGCAGACTATGCCGTTGCATTCCCGGCAAACCCTGCATTTTGCCCCTATTCTTGATTTTGCATTCTCCAACACTTCTCTATAGTCCATTTTTACCCCTCCAAACTGTTATTTCTAACGGTTTGCCGAGCAGCCACAGCAAACCATAATCCTCACACCTTTGCCTGTATTCCATTTTAGATACTTTCATCAAAATAAGTTGCATATTCAAGGTTTAAGCATTCCTTAACACCGTAATAAACCCGTCGAGAATCTGGTGGCTTATTTTGAAGCCTTTGCCTACATAGAATTTCAGCGCATTATCATTCCCGTTTGATACAAAGATAAACACATCACTTATTGACTTAAATGAACTTAACCAATCCATTGACTTTTCAAACAAAACGCTGCCAATGCCGGTATTACGGTAACCTTCTTTTATAAAAAACTGAGAAAGACAGCCTACGTCATCATTTTTTACAGAATCAAAGTCAAAGAAGGCGTCACAGTTTAAAGTGGCAAAACCACCGGAATATATCTCCTTAGGTGAAATAGTGCTATAGGCATATCCAACAATTTCATTGTCATCTTTGGCTACCACTATATAGTTAGCTTTAGCGCTCTTGACGGAAGGAATCATTCTGGTTTCAAAACACATGTCGTCAAAAAATTCAGGATGGATATATGCTTTAGATTTCTGATAAGCCATTAAATCATTGCATAAATCCTTAATGCAAATAATATTATCTTCTGAAATAACTTCATAATGGATACTCATATTAACCTTCCTTTCCAAAAAAATTGAAAACAGGTTTGATTGATCAATCAACTTTGATATCATTATAGCAGTTACAATGATTATAACAAGTATGCAGTATTTTCTGCTTAAGAAAGTAAAAACTGAGTATTGGAGTGGTATTATGAATGACAAAGCATTGTATAAAAGCAACCTTGACAACTGCCCGTTAACATTCGCTTTAAACCTTATCGGTGGAAAGTGGAGATTGCCTATAATTTGGGCATTAAGTAAAAATGGAACTATGCGATATAATGAATTAAAAAGGAGTATTGATGGAATTACCAACATGATGCTAACTCAGTCACTAAAAGAATTGGAATTGTGTGGCATTATAAAGCGGAAGCAATTTATGGAGATACCGCCGCGGGTTGAGTATTCGCTGACCGATAATGGAGAAAGTCTTATCCCGGCTCTTAAAGCTCTAGCTACCTGGGGAAATAAAATGAGAAACAGTGATAATTGAAACATTGAGCTTATAGGACTAATACAAAAAAATAAAAGGCAGCAATCCATTCGGATTGCCGGCTTTTAGCTTTTATTCGTGGTCTGGGTGAGAGGATTTGAACCTCCGACCTCTTGAACCCCATTCAAGTGCGCTACCAAGCTGCGCTACACCCAGATAGATAATGCGACGTATATTAATATAGCATATTTTCAACGATATTTCAACTGGTTTTTATCTATTATATGCGGAAAATAAAAACAGGACCTTGACGGCCCCATATTACAAAATTATACAGATCAGTCCCCCACTTCCTTCATTAACGATCCTTTGAAGCGTTAGCTGCAGCTTGCTCTGGGCGTCCTCCGGCATTTTGGTCAGCTTGTTCTGGAGCTGCTCCCTTACCAGATCATACAGGGACTTTCCGAATATATTCGATTCCCAAAGCTTAGACGGATTGTTTTCAAACTCTGCAATCAAATAGTTGAGAAGCTCTTCGCTCTGTTTCTCGGTTCCAACCAGCGGCGATACCTCGGTTTGTATGTCTGCCCTTATCATGTGGATTGAGGGTGCGCTTGCCCTGAGTTTCACGCCGAACCGGTTGCCCTGCTTGAATATCTCCGGTTCTTCAAGCTTCAACTCGTCAAGCTTTGGTGAAACTACTCCGTATCCATGGTCCCACACCTCTCGCAGCGCCAGTTCGACCCTGTCAAACTGCCTTTTTGCTTTGGAAAGCTCCTCGACCAGACCCAGGAGCTGATGCTCTCCCTCAAGGGAATAACCCGTGATTTCGCCAATGACCTTATAGAAAAGGCTGTTCACCGGTTCAAGGTTGATTATTGCTACGCCCTCTCCAAGGCTGATGCCCTCCACTTCCGCTTCCTCGGTAAATTCATATTTCTCAAAGGCTTCGATTATTTTTCTCGTATCTTTAAGTTTGTGCACATCCAGGGTGCTCTGCCTTACAGCGGTAATAATCTCTTTTTTCAGCCAGTGCTCATAATCAAGGCCGTCGATCCACCGCGGCAGGTTGATATGAATTTCCATAACCGGGAACTCGAACAATACTCTTTCAAGGATACCGTTTACGTCATTCATGGACATGTTCATGCAGTCCACCACGCATACCGGTACATTATATTTTGCCTCGAGAGCCTCTGCCATATTCTTGGTTTCTTCGGCCCTCGGCCTGGTGCTGTTAAGTACCATAACAAAGGGTTTGTTAAGGTTCTTGAGGTCCTTGACCACCCTTTCTTCGGCCTGTATGTAATTCTGCCTGGGTATTTCAGTTATTGAACCGTCCGTTGTAATCAAAACCCCTATGGTTGAGTGGTCTGTAATCACCTTCTTTGTGCCCAGCTCTGCCGCTTCCTCAAAGGGTATTTTATTCTCAAACCATGGGGTCGACACCATCCTTGGAGTATCGTTCTCAGTATGGCCCATAGCTCCTTTTACCATGTATCCGACACAGTCAACCATCCTTACCTTGAACTCAGCGTTATCCTTTAAGATAATTTCCACCGCTTCGTTCGGGACAAACTTCGGCTCAGTCGTTGATATGGTTCTGCCGGCGCCGCTTTGGGGCAGCTCATCCCTTGCCCTCTCTCTGACATATGGATTCTCTATATTGGGTAAAACCAGCAGATCCATGAATCGTTTTATGAAGGTTGATTTTCCGGTTCTAACGGGTCCTACAACGCCGATATAAATATCACCCTGGGTCCTCTCGGCAATGTCCTTGTATATATTGAATTCTTCCATCCTCTCTATCCCTCCTCCTTCAAAATTGAACATGCATTAACATTATATATATATGACCGGAAAAACGTATTATTACTAAAAAATGGGGCCAACACCCCCCGGCCCTTTACAAAGCCAAAGGGGGACACACCTTCTTGTAAGAAAAGGCGTGTCCCCCTTCACCTAGATTCTATAGTCTACCACTGATCAACTATCTCCTCAGCTTCATGGGTTTTACTTCTCAGCATCAGGTTTTCAACCGACTTTTTAACATCGGCGTTTTCAAACAGTACCCTGTATATCTCCTCGGTAATCGGCATTACCACATCGAATTTTTTCGACAGATTATATGCGGCCTGGGTAGCCTTGACACCTTCAACCACCATCCTGGTTCCGCCAAGCACTTCTTCCAGCGATTTTCCCTGGCCTATTTGTATTCCTGCCCTCCGGTTCCGGCTGTGCATGCTGGTGCATGTGACGATTAAATCCCCTATCCCCGAAAGGCCTGCAAAGGTAGACGCCTTTGCCCCCATTGCAATGCCCAGCCTTGCTATTTCCACAATTCCCCGTGTCATCAGCGCTGCCTTTGTGTTGTCACCGAAGCCAAGGCCGTCGGAAATACCCGCTCCCAGGGCTATGACATTTTTTAAGGCTCCTCCGATTTCCACGCCTATTATATCCGGGTTTGTATATACCCTGAAGTTGGGTGACATGAAAAGGTCCTGGACGTATTCCGCAACTTCCCTGTCAGGGGCCGCGGCCACCACAGTGGTCGGTATCTTCCTCCCCACCTCTTCCGCGTGGCTTGGTCCGGATAATACGGCCACCGGATTCTGCGGCAGCCTGTCGCTGATCACCTCGGACAGCCGCTTCAGGGTGTCAGTGTCCAGCCCTTTGGCTACGTTAACTATTCTCTGCTCAGGTTTTATCGCCGGAGATATCTCGCCGATTACCGCCCTTACGGCATGGGAAGGTACCGAGAATATGATGATATCACAGCCGTGGACGCATTCTTCCATATCTCCTGTCAGGTGAATGTTATTCCCTAATTCGACACCCGGCAGATAGAATTCATTCTCCCTTTTCTCCTTCATGATCTCAAGCAGGTCCTCTTCCCTCACCCACAGCTTCAACTCTGTGCCTTTCCTGTCAAGCACCGTAGCAAGAGCGGTACCCCAGCTCCCTGCCCCTACTATGGCCACCTTCGCTTTATCCATGTTTAACCCTCCTTTTTACCAAGCTTTGACTCCTCTCCCCGCAGCAGCCTCTTTATATTGCCGCGGTGCCTTACCAGCGCAAACATTGCAATAACTAAAGAAAACACAATCATTTCCTTAGAAGACCTGAACATAACAACAAGGATCGGGTAGAGGATGGCTCCGGTAACCGAACCGAGGGAAACATACCTGGTAACCGCTATTATCAACACCCCGACTGCCAGCAGTATTAACGCAATTCTTATGTCGAGGCTCAGCAGTGCTCCAACGGAAGTCGTTATCCCTTTTCCACCCTTGAACCCCAGGAACACCGGCCAGTTATGGCCGCATACCACTGCGACCGCCGCAAGGATTGCTCCCATGTCACCGGCAATGTTCCTGCCTATCAGTACCGCCGCCACACCTTTCAGAAGGTCACCGGCAAAAGCAAAGGCCGCCGCCTTGGCCCCAAGGATCCTGTTCACGTTTGTCGCTCCGGCGTTGCCGCTGCCGTGCTGCCGTATGTCTATACCGCCAAAAACTCTCCCTGCTATGTAAGACCAATTCATCGAGCCCAGCAGATATGCTATTACAGACCCGAAAAGAACATTTTGCAAATTACGCTCCCCCCTTATCTGTCCTCTCCCTGACTATCATCCTGACAGGCGTCCCCTCAAAGCCGAAGGCGTCCCTGATACGGTTTTCAAGATACCTGAGGTAGGAAAAATGCATCAGTTCATTACTGTTGACAAATATTACAAAGGTCGGGGGTTTAACCGACACCTGCGTCCCGTAAAATATTTTCAACCGCTTCCCTTTGTCGGAAGGAGGCTGATTCATAAGTACCGCTTCACCTATGACATCGTTCAGGACCCCCGTTGACACCCGGAGCGAAGAGCGCTCAAAGATAGCCTCCACCAGCTCAATAATTTTGTTTATCCTCTGCCCGGTCTTGGCGGAAACAAAAATCACCGGCGCATATTCGACAAAGCCCAGCTTCAACCTTATATTCGCCATATACTCGTCGGCGGTTTTGCTGTCCTTTTCTACAAGATCCCATTTATTCACTACTATTATACAGCCCTTGCCCTCCTCGTGAATATGCCCGGCTATCTTGGTATCCTGTTCTGTCGCTCCCTCAAGGGCATCAATTACCAGCAGGCACACATCGCTTCTGGTGACCGCCGCATAGGACCTGATTACGCTGTACCGCTCGATCGCTTCTTCAACTCTGCTTCTTTTCCGGATACCCGCGGTATCTATCAAAACATAATCCCTGTTTTCAATCGTAATATAGGTATCTATCGCATCCCTTGTGGTTCCCGGCACATCGCTTACTATGACCCTTTCCTCGCCCAGTATTTTATTGAGAAGGGAAGACTTGCCCACATTCGGTTTCCCCAGTATCGCAACCTTTATGACGTCGTCGTCATACTCCTGCTGCTCAACTTTTGGGAAATTCTCCACCACCCTGTCCAGGAGGTCGCCAAGGCCCAACCCCTGTTCGGAGGAAATGGCTACCGGAGTGCCCAGCCCCAGGTTATAAAACTCGAAAACCTCATCCTCAAGCTTTCTATTGTCAACTTTATTACATACAAGGATAACCGGTTTCCGGGTTTTCCTGAGCATATCCCCAACCTCGTAATCTGTCGCAGTAAGGCCTTCCCTTGCGTCAACCATGAAGAGAATCACATCCGCAGTTTCTATGGCTATCTGGGACTGGATTCTCATCTGTTCAAGGATAATATCCTTGCTCCTGGGTTCGATACCTCCGGTGTCTATGAGGGTAAAACGGTGATCGAGCCATTCGACCTCGGTATATATCCTGTCCCGGGTGACGCCGGGGGTATCCTCCACGATAGAGATCCTTTTCCCGGCAATCCTGTTGAAAAACGTAGATTTGCCCACGTTTGGACGTCCTACTATTGCCACTATCGGCTTACTCATACAGCATCCTCCCGAACCGTTTTTCTGACAAACTCATCTCCCTTTACAGGGCAGACTATCACCTTGACTCCCAGTTCCTTCTCAACATCTTCAACCGTTACATCATCAAGAAACACCCTGCTTCCTGATTTGAGCATGTTTTGAGGAATCAAAAGGGCGTTATCCAGAGGTTTGTTTCGCAGCTGCTCAATGAGGTCTTTTCCGGTAATAAGGCCTGAAACATCAATAGTATCTCCAAAAAAACAGTTTGTTATCGGGTAAACCTGTATCCGGATGCTCTTGTATTCACTCTCTATTAAACTGCTCATGCGCCGCATAAAACCGCAGGCAGCGTTGCCGGTCGCCAATGAGTACGCGCCCTTCGGCTCTCCTTTAACTCTTATCGCAGATAATTCATCTTCAAGTTCGCGTTTAAACAATGCCATCAGTCCGATACCATTTTCCAGTTGGGGAAAATCCTCATACTCTTCAAAGGGGGGTATATCCTCCCCGGCCCTTAGATAGAATTCATCCGCGATAAACACAAGACGGCTCCCCTTTGTCGTCAAAAACTCATTCTGCCATTTCCTGACCTTATCTATTATGCCCTTTGAACATATATCATCGCAGGGGTCAATAGGGTATAGACCCTCCCTGTACTTGGTCAAACCCACAGGCACAATGCCTATGCTTCTTACAGAGGGCCACAATATGCCCAGATCCGAAACTGTATTATCAAGACAATCTCTGTCATTAATCCCCGGGCATAAAACTATCTGACAATTTAGTATTATACCATTTTCTGCGAATCTCTCAAGCAGCTTCAACGCTTCCCCTGCCCTCGGATTCCCCAGCATCCGGTTTCTCGTCTCCGGGTCTGTCGTATGTACCGAAACGTTCAGCGGGCTTATCCTGTACCGGATTATTCTATCTGCGTCGTCGTCCGTAAGGTTAGTGAGGCTTATAAAATTCCCCTGGAGAAATGACAGGCGGGAATCGTCATCCTTGAAATACAGGCTCTCTCTCATGCCCTTGGGAAGCTGGTCGATGAAACAGAAGACACACTTGTTTCTGCATCTTTTTGCCTTATCCATCATTTCATCAGCAAAAACCATTCCAAGGTCCTCCGACGGCTCCTTGTCTATCTCAATTACCCATTCTTCCCCTGTGGGCTTTTGCACGATGAGTTCTATAGTCTCATCGTTTATTAGAAACCTGTATTCAATAATGTCGTTTACCATAATATTATTTATGGAAATCAGATAGTCTCCCGGTTCAACCCCAGCTTCCTCTGCTATGCTGCCCTTGGTCACTGCATCAATCCTGTGGCGCCTGCCGGCCATTTTGTTACCTCCATTTAATACCTGATACTAAATATTATACCATATAACCCTACATAGTATATCATAATTTTGGTAGTTCGCAGAATATAGATCGTAGTTGGCAGATCGCAGATCGCAGGTGCTAGGTGCTACTAGAGTACAGATCACAGTTCACAGGAGGTGACAGGGGGACGGGGTTGTTGATACCCAGGTGTCAACAACCCCGTCCCCCTGTCACTTAGATGGCAACTGGTAACTGGCAACTGATAGATGGTATGTCCCCTGTCCGCCATCCACTGCGCACTGATAACTGCATTTAATGCTTTACAATAATATAGCAGCCGTTCTCAAGGTCGTGAACCATACCCTTGGTAGCCTTCCCAATCAGCAAAGAAACCCTTTCCCTTTCCTCGTCGTTTTCTGCAAAGAATACCGGTGCTGCGGAACCCAGCACTTTATCTCTATTTGTGGTGACTACAGCCAGTATGCACTCCTTGAATTCCGTTCCCATGCATTCCACTCCTAATCTGCCGCCTTCCTTCCTGCCGGAGAATCTAAGGGTTTTCTTTTTGAGCTTTCAAGGACAGGAGTCCTTCTAATAGCCTCAATAAGGCATTCAACATCCGGTTCAACCGAGAATATTGCCATCACTATTTCCCCGTTTTCCGTATTTCTCCTTGCAACGGGAGTGAATTCCGGTTCATCAACATCCTTTCGGATGCCCAGCTGTATTGCCGCATTATGCTGTATTGCCAGCCTTTGCCCGATATTCCCCAATGTCGCTCTGGCGTTATCGTCTCTGGGAATAATCCTTGCTGCAATTGCTCTACTCAGGTATTTCTCCCTGGCCACAGCATTCCCCACGTTCATTATAACCACTCCGTCAACCTTCATCAGCGGCCCTTCGAAGCTTATTTCTCCTTTAACCACTTCAGCGATATCCTTAACCAATTGCCCCCGCAGCGAATACTGTACTATTAAAAATGTGGCGGCCCCAAACCCTAAGCCTGTCCCGGCATTTTTGAAATAATACGTTGACAGGCTTGTAATAAGGGCCGTCAGCATGGCAATATAGTTTCTTGCTTCAAAGGTCTTTGCAATATCCTCTATATAACAATCTCCCCTGGGTACCAGCTCTGATTTGTCAATGCGTTCAAGGCTCTCCCTTTCAAGGCTGCGAATATCTCTGAACTGCTGTGCTGCGAGAGCAAGGAAGGTAACAGCCGTATACTCTTTTTCGATTAATGCCGGTACGGCGATCGCTCCCAGGGCCGCGGCTATTAGTCCAAGCACCAGATGTGTAACATAGCCCCGTGGATAGCTTGGATACTGCCTGTAGTCCGCCCTTAGGAGCAAAATCCTGCCTATGCCCCCTGCCAGTATCCCCGATATGACTATATCTGCATACCTGTCCATCCGTCTCCACCGTTACTATTTTTTCCTTTTTATTCTTCCCAAAAAGCTGCCAAATTCTTTTTTTGCGAACTTGCCTGCCTTTGAGCGGAATTCCTTGCCTCCGGTGCTGAGAAACAGAAACCCCAATCCGCCAAGACCGGCCAGCGCAAGCACCCACAGCATACCTGAACCTGCTCCTTTACTTTCCTGCTGCTCTGCCCTGACTCTTGTCCCCTCCGGCGTCTCTCCACCATACAGGGCCTTTGCGACTACATCCGCAAAAAGCGCCGCGCTGTTTTCCGCCCTCTCCCTCGTATGCTCGTGGGTGCCGAATTCGAAGAGCAGGGCCCTGGGGGCAAGGTCCTGGTTATAGTTGCCCCGGGCATAGTAAATATCCCTGGCAAATCCCGGGTACATTTTATCTGCCACCGCCTTTATTTTAAACGCAAGCTGCTCATTTGCATTAAGGTTCTGATTTCTTCTGCCCAGGACAATTCTTACCTTAGTAACGGGTTTCCCGTCAATCTCATCGATATAGTATTCCTTTGGAATCGCATCCCGGTGAATATCAAAGATTGCGTCCAATCTCTCTTTAAGCAGCTTGGTAGCTGTTCTCCTGGACCGTACGTAGGCATTCGCATCGTGAGGGTCATGGGGCGTTTTGTCCAGAATGACTTCTATCCCATTCTTCTCCAGACCGTTCCTGAATGCTTCGCCCACTCTAAAAATGCCCCCGTTGCCGGGCTTCGAATCGGTACCGTCGGTAGGAACATAGGATTCAGCACTGTGACTGAAGTACAATCCGATTTTTTTACCCTTCTGAGCTGTATTGAAGGTTTCCTCGACGAATATTTCATCCACCTCAGGAAGCTGAATGGTCTGCACATAATGGGCATAAGCCTTGAATTCCTCTGTGTTTACCTTTACTACCTCATAAAGCTTGTTGTCCGTGCTGATATACCGGTCGGCTAAGCTGACCTGCCAGGAGGTTGCGAAGATTTCCTCCCCTGTTTCATCATCATAAACAACATAGTAATCTTTTCCGCTGTGCTCTTCTCCAAAGGCGAAGCCAGGAGCAAGAATGATTACCGCCAGCAGCAGTACCGTGAAAACACCAATACGCCTATTCAACATCTTCATTCCCCCTGTCCTTTCCCCTTTTTCCCTCTTCACCTGCAAATTCTCCCTTGTCAAACCGCATACCCTTTTTTGCGGTGCCGCCCTGCATCTTTTCCCTTGTTTCCCCTACAACCTCCGCCAGGACTACTGCAAATACCCCGGATATGACCGTAGCGTCAAAGGCTCCGGCACCGCCGAAGACCGTTTTCCCCGGCATCCCAACGTACCAGTTCACAACCCCCTGCACCAGGTCGCTGAGAATTATCGCCATTATTCCGGCAATAAAGGCCGACCTTCTGGACCTGCCCAGTATGTATGCGGTCAATCCGCCTATCGCAGCGTAGAGGTAATAATAATTCATAAACTGATTTTCTTCAGGGCCGGCCGGGAGGACTTTGCTCAAGCCGAACACAACCGCCCCGGCAACTACGGATGCTATAACCGCTCTGGTCTTTTCCCCGGCTGTTCCGGCCTTAATGAACAGATATACCGCAAGGGCTGCCGGGACGATTGCACCTCCTATGTTGACTTCCACCCTGTCTGTTATAGGTATATTAGGAATAAAAGTCCCTATCAGTATAATCGCTATAACAGCAAGGGCTCCTCCATCGCTTAACCGAAGCCTGTCAAGAACCCTGTGAGCCAATCCCAGAAAAATAAGCGCTGAAACAATAATCAGAATAATCAATCCTACTGGCATCTTTTCACCCCTTTGTAGTTTTTCAATAATTAGGTTTCCCTGGGCGGATAAAACTATTCAAAGGGGCTGTATGGCCTGATTGTGACATGGATAAAAAAATACTCCGGGATGGAGTTGGGATGTTAAACAAAAATTAATATATAGATTTGACGATTCCTATTGGTTCAAATCCTTTCTCTGCCCGGTTACCATGTATATTACCCACTCGCATACATTAGTCGTATGGTCGCCTATTCTCTCCAGAAACCTTGACACCAGCAGGAACTGCGTTGCCTGGTTTATGGTTTTGGGATCCTCCATCATATAAACGAGAAGTTCCCTGAAGACCTGCTTATAAAGTGCATCGATCTCGTCATCCTTTTCGCTGATGGAGTGGGCAAGGTCCGGGTTCTTATTTATATACGCCTGGAGGCAGTCCCTTACCATTTCCCTGACCAGACCGGCCATCCGGGGTATGTCTATCAATGGTTTTATATAACGCTCTCCGGCCAGCCGTTTTGCAACCTTCGCAATATCCACCGCATGGTCAGCCATGCGTTCAAGGTCTGTTACTATTTTCAATGTGGTGAATATTTCACGCAGGTCGCCGGCCAGCGGCTGCTGGGTTGCAATAAGCTTTATACACCTTTCTTCTATTCTAAGCTCCATCTCGTCAACCACATCGTCATTTTTAATTACCTGCTCAGCCAGTTCGGTATCCTGGTTAACAAGGGACTTTATGGAGTTATCTATAGCATCCTCCACCATATAACCCATATCCTTCAGCATACCATACAATTGCGACAATTCCCTGTCAAAGTAGCTTCTTGCTCCCATTTATCCTTCCTCCTTTCATTGGGCACATTCCTTTTGCGGACCAGTGGTCAGTGACTAGCATCTAGTACCTGCGATCTGCCGACTGCGATCTGAGAACTACGAACTACCAACCACGAACTGATATGCCTCCTATCCAAATCTTCCTGTTATATAATCCTCTGTTCTTTTATCCCTTGGCCTGTAGAAAATCTCCTCGGTAGCTCCGTGCTCGATTATTTCCCCGTTCAGGAAAAGTGCCGTATAATCGGATATCCTGCCCGCCTGCTGCATGTTATGGGTTACTATGACTATGGTATATTTTTCCTTAAGCGTTTTTACAAGCTCTTCAATCTTAAAGGTCGATATCGGATCCAGAGCCGATGTCGGTTCATCCATCAGCAGGACTTCGGGTTCTACCGCAAGGCACCTCGCTATGCAAAGCCTCTGCTGCTGTCCCCCCGAAAGGCCCAAGGCATTATCCTTAAGCCTGTCCTTGACTTCCTCCCAAAGGGCTGCGCCCTTCAGGCTCTTTTCCACTATATCGTCCATTTCTCCGCTGCTCATTTTCCTGTGCAGCCTGGGTCCATAGGCAACGTTATCATATACCGACATAGGGAAGGGGTTTGGCTTCTGGAATACCATACCGATTTTTTTCCTGAGCTCAATTACGTCGAAGTCCTTATATATATTTTTCCCCTCAAAAAATACTTCCCCTTCGACCTTTGTCCCTTCAATTATGTCGTTCATCCTGTTCAGAACCCTTAAGAAGGTGGATTTACCGCACCCCGAAGGTCCGATCAGTGCCGTTATCAGATTTGAAGGGATTTCAATATTTATATCCTTTAAGGCAATTTTATTTCCGTAGTAAAAATTCATATCCCTAATTTCAATAATGTTTTCCATTGCATTCACCTACCTTCTGATTAGTCCTACCATCCTGTTGGCAGCGTAATTTATAATAACAACAAAAAATATGAGTACTGTGGCTGTTGCAAAGGCCTTCTCATTGGACAATCCTTCCATAGTCAATATATAGAGGTGAACAGCCATTGTCCTTCCCGGCTGCATAACCGAAGCAGGGATGCTCAGTGAGCTCCCCACCGTAAGTATTACGGCGGCAGTCTCCCCTATCGCTCTGCCGATGCTAAGGATTATCCCTGTTATTATTCCGGGTATACTGCTGGGCAGCACCACCTTTACTATGGTTTGCCACCTGGTGGCTCCCAGGGCCAGGCTCCCTTCCCTGTAGGATACAGGCACTGTTTTGATTGCCTCTTCTGAGGTGCGTACTATTGTTGGAAGTACCATACAGGCAAGGGTAAGGCCCCCCGACAGTATAGACCACCCCAGACCCATAAATATTACAAAGAACACAAACCCAAACAGCCCGTATATTATTGAAGGTATACCGGCAAGGGTTTCGGTACAGAATCTGATTAATTCAATTATTCGTCCTTCCCTGGAATATTCGGTCAGGTATATCGATGCTCCGACCCCGATAGGAGCAGCTATCGCTATTGAAACAACCGTTGCATATACCGTTGTAATAATAAAGGGAAATATGCCGCCTTCGCGGCCCATTCTATACGATTTCTGGGTTAGGAAATCCAGGCTGACGTATTTAAAGCCGTTTATCAAGATATAGGAGATTATTATTACCAGAATAAAGACCGTGGCAAAGGCGGCAAACTTCAGCAGGACAAACGCGATTCTCTGATTAAGGTTCTTGCCGGTCATTTTATTTCGCCTACCTTTCTGGAAAAATAGGTGGCCATAAGGTTTAATATCATTATAAAAACGAATAATACGACACCGGTCGCAAAGAGAGCGCTCCTGTGGTCTCCTGCCGCATAGCCCATTTCTATTGCAATATTGCCCGTAAGGGTCCTTACCGGGTCAAAGACGCTCTTTGCCATGGTTGTAACATTCCCGGTAACCATTATTACTGCCATGGTTTCACCGATGGCCCTTCCCATGCCAAGGATTACCGATGCAACGATCCCGGACCTGGCAGCCGGTATTATCACCCTGTATATGGTTTGCCAGTGGGATGCCCCGAGGGCCAGTGACCCTGATTTGTATTCCTTTGGCACGCTCCTTATGGAGGTCTCCGATATGCTGACAACCGTCGGTAAAATCATTATCGCCAGTATTATCGAACCGGCCAACACGCTAAAACCATTGCCGGTAAAGTGTGCCCTCAGGAAAGGCACAAGAACCGATAGGCCGAAAAATCCGTAGACAACGGATGGTATTCCGGCGAGAAGTTCTATACCGGAGCGTATTGTTTTACTTAACCTCTTGCCGGCTATTTCTGCAAGATATACAGCGCAGGCAAGCCCGATTGGAACACCCAGAATTATTGCTCCCAGTGTTACCTGGATTGAACCTATGATCATATTCCGTATACCAAAGCTTCCGGATAGCGGTGCCCAGTGAGAATTTGCCACAAAACTTAGGACACCCTTTTCAAGCATAACAGGCAAACCCTCCTTAAAAATAAAGAAAGCTATAACGAGCACCGTTAAGACTGCCGTTATTGCACATACAAACAGGATAAACTGTATCCATCTTTCGTAAGACCTCATCCGTCTCCCCTCCGTACCACATTCATTCTTAACTCTATACCTCAATTATTAAACGATAATTAATATATTGTTAAATCTATGTAAAATAGTTAACGGAAGATAAACACATTCTTCCGCTAACTATTTTAGGAGCAACCCTGTTATTACTTGAAAACAACAAAGCTGCTTTTAGCAGCCTTGTTGAAATGTTTTGTTATCTTACCTTGATGAATTCCTGCCCCACAATATTCTGTCCTTCAGGTGAGAAGATGAAGTCTAGGAATGCTTTTACAGCACCCTGGGGCTCTTCTTTTGTCAGCATCAGGAATGGTCGTGATATTTTATAGCTGCCGTTTACTACATTTTCTGAAGTGGGCTCTGCACCTTCAACCTTAACCCCCTTAACGCTATTATCAAGGGATCCCATTGATATATATCCTATAGCATTTGGATCAGTCGATACGGTTTGTTTTACAGCGCCGGTAGATGGCTGAATTATCGCATTCTCAACAAACTTGTCCTTGCCTAAAACTATTTCTTCGAAGGCTCCCCTTGTTCCGGATCCTTCTTCCCTATTGACAACCGTTATCTTAGCATCCGCGCCACCAACTTCTTTCCAGTTAGTGACCTGTCCGGTAAAGATTTTCTTAACCTGCTCCAATGTCAATTCACTAACCGCCTGATTGCCGCTGTTAACTATTACAGCTATACCATCCTTAGCTATAACAAATTCTTTAAGATTGTAAGGTTTCTCTTCATTTTTCAGTTCCCTGGATGATGTCCCGATATCTGCTACTCCCTCATGGGCAGATTGTACGCCCACCGAAGAGCCACCACCCTGTACGTCTATCCTTACCCCCTGGTTCTTTTCCATAAAGATTTGAGCTAATTGTTCTGCAAGGGGTTGTACAGAGGTTGAACCTGCAATTGTTATATTGCCGGACAATACTTCATTTTGGCTCCCACTGCTTGGTTCGGCCGGTTCTGCAGCTTTCTGGCATCCTATAAGTACTAGAGCTAATGCTATTACTAATATACTTATTGTAAAAAGCTTTTTCATTGGGTTGATCCTCCCTTAATCAATATTTGTTACAATTTAAATTTACTCCTCTATTGTTAAGGCAGGATAAAAGGCAGGTTAAATAAATGTAAAAAGAGGAGATTACTCTCCTCTTTTTAACGGTATTTCAATCCTGAATTCGGTTCCGACACCGGGTTCACTGCTTACTTTGATAGAACCGTCCACTGACAGCACTATGTGTTTTACAATAGCAAGACCAAGGCCGGTCCCGCCAACCTTTCTGGACCTGCCCTTGTCTACCCGGTAAAAACGCTCGAACAACCTTTCCTGATGTTCCTTCGGTATACCTATGCCTGTATCCCTTACCTTCAGCACAACCGCATCTTCTATGCCATAGGCCGATACCGTCACTTCATCATTTTCTCTGCTGTATTTTATCGCGTTGTCAATAAGGTTTATCATCATCTGTTTAAACCGGTCAACGTTCATTTTCAGCGGTGGTACATCACCATGATAAATGGTCTTTATCCTGATATCCTTTTCCTCAGCCTTTTTTCTCAGAATTGAAACGATTTCATCCTCGATAACCCTTTTAACATCGATATCGGTAACCGGCAGGGAATAAGGCTTGCCGCTCTCAATCTCAGACAACAGCAGGATGTCTTCAATCAGCCTTTCCAGCCTCTCGGCCTCGATGTCGATAATATCAAGGAAACGGTTCCTTTTCTTGACGTCTTCTATGGCTCCTTCCTTTAATGTTTCAATGAAACCCCTTATGGAAGTGAGGGGTGTTCTGAGTTCATGGGTAACATTTGCTACAAAGTCGGATCTTATTTTTTCCAGCTTCCTTATATCGGTAACATCCTGTATTATTATGAGCGTTCCTATGGTTCTTCCATGCTTGACCTTGGGTCTGATCGGAGCTGAGAAAACCCGGATCATCCTTTCCTCAGGCCATGTAAGTTCAAACTCAAAGGATCGGTCTTTTATTGATTCGATAACACTTCTTAGCACCCTTTCCATCTCACTGTTTCTTACAATATCATACAGGTACTTGCCGGAAAAATCCTTTTCCCGGATATCAAGGAGCTTCTCTGCTGCCGGGTTGATGATCAATGTCTTAACATCGTTATCTACAGCAATGACACCGTTTACCGAACTGGTAAGAATTGCCTCCATCTTGGACTTGTCGTTCACAAGCTCATTGATGGTGTTGTTCAGCTTCTCAGCCATATTATTAAAAGCAGATACAAGTCTGCCTATCTCATCATCGCTTTTCACCTGGACCCTTTTGTCAAACTTGCCTCCGGCTATGGTAGTAGCCATCTCTGTCATTTCCCTGACCGATTTTGTAATCTGTGACAGATACCTGTAGCCAAGCACTACCGCCACAGATATTCCCGCAAAAATCGCCAGGAAAATATAGTGCCAGATTTTTGTCTGTATACTGTTAATATCGTTCAGGGTTAGGGCTACTCTAATGGCTCCCACGGTATCATCATTCGCCCTAAGTGGATAGGCTATATACAGCATCTCCTTGCCAAGGGTACTGCTCCTTCTTGTGCTCCTCCCAAAGCCCTTTTCGAGGGCTTGCTCTATTTCGGGCCTATCTGCATGGTTCTCCATTTCCCCTGCTCTTTTTTCCGAATCTCCAAGCACTGTACCGTCAACACTAACAATGGTTATCCTTTCACCCGTTATTCTGCCATATTCTTCACTAAACTTTTCGTAGTCAGGAGTGCTGCCTTCTTCCAGTTTGCTCTCCAGCTCTCTCTGTATGAGCCTTGCGTTTGAAATAAGTTTTTCTTCAACGCTGTTGAAATAGTACGTCTTTCCAATCTCCATAGAGAGCAGCCCCGTAATCAAGACGCCTATCAAAATAAGGGCGGTGAACGCCCCCATAAGCCTCTTAAGCATTCCCATCACCTTTGTAGTTCAGACTATATCCAATACCTCTTACTGTTTGGATATACTGAGGATTGCTGTCATCATCCTCTATTTTCTTTCTCAGATGTCTGACATGCACGTCAACCGTTCTGGTTTCCCCGTAATAGTCGTATCCCCAGACTTTGTCCAACAGGTAATCCCTTGTCAGGGTTTTACCTTTGTTCAATGCAAGGACCTTCAGCAAGTCAAACTCCTTGCTCGTCAGTTCTATCTCCCTGTTATCCTTGTAAACCCTGTATGCAGCAATATCTATAGTCAGATCGCCTATATGAATCGCATCAGGTTCCTGAGGACTCCGGGCCGACCTTCTAAGAATAGCTCTAACCCTGGCGATCAGCTCCCGTATACTGAAGGGCTTGGTCAGGTAATCATCGGCCCCTGTCTCCAGACCCACTACTTTGTCTATTTCTTCACCCTTGGCGGTAAGCATTATTATTGGGAGGTTTGCCGTGATATCCTCTCTTCTTATTTTCTTGCACACCTCAAGGCCATCAATACCCGGAAGCATCAGGTCAAGTATCAAAAGGTCCGGTATTTCCTTGTCCATTGCCTTGAATCCATCTTCGCCCGTCTCGCATGTAATGACCCTATAACCTTCTTTCTCAAGGTTATACTTTATGAGCTCAAGAATATGTTCCTCGTCATCGATAACAAGTATAAGTTCTCTGCTCACTCAGATTCCCCCTTATCCTTAGTGCCTACAGCAGCTGCATCAGAGCGGCAAGGCTTCCCGTATTCTCCTTTTCTCTCCTGAATGAATAAAACAGGTCGGCGTTGCATTTTGTACACATTTCACTTTCTGTTATGTTCTCATCGGGAACCCCTGAATTTATAAGAATTAGCCGATTTGTCCTTTGGAGATCAAACAGATACTTGCCCTTACCGGTATATACAACAACATCCCGCCAGCACTCAAGCGTTTCCTTAAGCCTTTTCACGACGGGTTCGTCAACTTCATAGCAGTTCCTGCATATGGACGGTCCTATACCCACAAGTATGTTTCTGGGAACGGAATCAAACTCTTTCATCATTAATTTTATAGTTTCTTTCGCTATCCCGGCGACAGTCCCGCGCCATCCGGCATGGGCCAGACCTATACTGGCTTTCTCTGTATCCAAAAAAAACAAGGGCACGCAATCGGCATAAAAGGTAGTCAGTACCACATCCCTTTCATCCGTTACAAAACCGTCTACGTCCGAAAAATCATTTTCTTTTGTTATCCCTTTGCCCCTATCACTCTGTCCCACCCTCAACACAGTTGAACTATGCACCTGGCGGGTAAAGACCAGGTTGTTCAGTTCAAACCCAACCGCACTGCAAATAAGGCGGAAGTTTTCCATGACACTATCTCTGCTGTCAGGGCGTGAAAATCCTAAGTTCAACCCTTTTACCCTGCCGCTGCTGACACCGCCGATCCTGGTTGAGAAACAGTGCCGGACAAGCCCGGTCCGTTCAAAGGATTCTATTGTGAAATATACTATCCCGTCCTTCTCATGTCGTATGAATGCCATTTAGTTCCTCCATCAAGTGTTATCCTTTTCCAGGAGCTTAGACAGTTCCTCCATGAAAGTATTTATATCCTTGAACTGCCTGTATACGGATGCAAACCTAACATAGGCCACTTCATCCGTTTCCTTGAGTTTTTCCATTACGATTTCCCCGATCCACTTGCTTGTGACTTCCTTTTCCATGTAGTTATATAACTCTTTTTCGATTTCGTCCACCATTTTCATCAGCCTATCCATAGGAACAGGTCTTTTTTCTGTGGCTTTGATGAGACCGTTTATTATCTTATTCCTGCTGTATGATTCTCTCCTGCCATCCTTTTTTACAACCATCAGGGGTATACCCTCTATTTTCTCATACGTGGTAAACCTTTTACTGCAATCATAGCACTCCCTCCGCCTGCGTATACTTGTGCCTTCATCCGCAGGCCTTGAGTCTATTACCTTGGTCTCATAATATCCACAGTAAGGACATCGCATGGTTCAATCCTCCAGGTTATTTACTGTATTGTTGTTAAGATTATATTATAAAATTTCGCGATTTGCCAGCTAAATATCTTCTCTTTCCCTTTCGAGTTCAATTATGTCCTTAATATCTACAAGGATTACATCGACGCCAATGTTAACAATGTTCTTCCAGGGTATTATATAATCGTTCTCTCTATTAAAAAAGCTAAGCAGTTTACCGGGAGCAGGCACAATGATCGCTTCCACTCTTCCTTCTTCCAGGTTTATCTCAATATCCGATATGGGCCCCAGATTCCTGCCATCCTTAATGGTTATTACTTCCTTCTCCGCAAGGTCCGTTGTTCTAATCATAAAAAACACCTCCCAACCCTTCTCAGTTAATTCTATGTTGGACAGGTAGTCATTATGCTATAATTCAACTTCCACGGAATGTCTCCAACAAAAAGCCCACCCCGTTAAAGGATGAGCTGTGATCTGCGATCTGCCAACTGCGATCTATATTCTACGAACTACCAACTACGAACTATACGAAATTAAAAAATCCATGAGTTTTACTCACAGATTTTCTACATATACTTTTTCATATGCGTAAGGGCAGACTTTTCCAGCCGCGACACCTGGGCCTGGGAGATGCCGATCTCCTCAGCAACCTCCATTTGCGTGCGGCCTTCAAAGAATCTAAGCGTTAATATGAGTTTTTCCCGCTCGTTCAGTTTTCTCATTGCCTCCCTCAGGGCAATTCCCTCAAGCCAAACCTCGTCGGAATTTTTTTCGTCCTTTACCTGGTCCATAACAAAAATAGCGTCGCCGCTGTCGTGATAAATAGGTTCAAATAGGGACACCGGGTCCTGTATAGCATCCAGGGCAAAAACCACTTCTTCCCTCGGGAGATTCAATTCCTGGGATATCTCGGATATCGTCGGCTCTTTGGAATGCTTGTTTATCAGTTGGTCCCTCACCTGCAAGGCTCTATACGCTATATCCCTCAGAGAACGGCTTACCCTTATTGAATTATTGTCCCTTAGGTACCGCCGGATTTCTCCTATGATCATAGGAACTGCGTAGGTAGAAAACTTGACATTCTGGCTCAGGTCAAAATTGTCAATCGCCTTTATCAGACCAACACAACCAACTTGGAAAAGGTCGTCCAGATACTCCCCCCGGTTATTAAACCTCTGAATCACGCTTAAAACAAGTCTCAGGTTTCCTCTTATAAACTTTTCCCGGGCAGATTTATCTCCATCATGCATTTTTTTGAAAAGTTCCCGCATCTCTTCGTTTGTTAATACCGGGAGCTTGGATGTGTTAACCCCGCAAATTTCTACCTTGTTTATATGCATGGATTTTACCCTCTTTTCCACTTCAATTAACATTCTGATTATTCCACCTGCCGGATTCTTTTATACATGAAAAAACTGCCACTTAAGCGGCAGCTTATTTCAGATCATCCTGCTTATTTCTTTCTTTAATCTCTTGATTATCCGCTTTTCAAGGCGGGAAATGTATGATTGAGATATACCCAGGAGCTCTGCGACCTCCTTTTGTGTCTTTTCCTGTCCCCCATCAAGGCCGAACCTTAGTTTCATAATTCGTTTCTCGCGGTCGCTGAGCTTTTTCATCGCAAGGCGGAGGAGTTCCTTATCAACTTCCTTCTCCAGGCATTTGAATATGATGTCGTTCTCGGTTCCAAGAATATCCGAAAGCAGCAGTTCATTTCCGTCCCAATCTATGTTCAGAGGTTCATCAAAGGATATTTCGGTCTTCAGTTTGCTATTCCTCCTGATAAACATAAGTATCTCATTTTCAATGCATCTTGAGGCGTATGTAGCCAGCTTGATCTGTTTATCCGGGTCAAAGGTATTTACTGCTTTTATCAACCCTATGGTACCTATTGAGATCAGGTCTTCAACACAGATTCCGGTGTTCTCAAATTTCCTTGCTATGTATACGACCAGCCTTAGGTTTCTTTCAATTAATATGGTCTGTACAGACCTCTCACCTTCTTTAAGCCTTGCAACAAGATAATTCTCTTCATCTGCCGTTAATGGCGGAGGCAATGCTTCACTTCCCCCGATATAAAACACTCTGCTGCCAGGGGATAACCGGATATACTGCAACACCTTGACAAAGCATATTTGCATTATAAGCTTAATCTTTCTAACTGGTGAAATCAAATAAAATCCCCTCCTTACCTGATCAAATCAGGGTTAAGTAAAGCTCCGTATTCTCCATTAGGCGAAAGGTTTTTTGAGTAAACACCTATTATCACTTCTGTAAATTCTTTGTTGTTCAACCTTACTCTATCAGCCTTAAACCCAAGAAGCATTCCCCTCTCTTTACCCAGGGAAGAAAACGGAATTAGCCTAAGACGCGGCATCCAATTGGACGACTTTACACTTGAATATATTTCTTCCAAATTGTCTTCAAGGTGATTCTCGAAAATTCTCCTGATACTTGGCGGTATCAGCGCCATTATCTTTGTATACTCAACAATAATCACCGGATAGCTGGTGATAGGGTCATAAAGCTCGTTGCCTGTATCAATCAATCCCCGTATTGAGGCCTCCATATCGCCTATCAAAACATCAAATGTGATATAGAGTGATTTTCTCTCAAGGTAGTTATATAGAGGAATAACGCAAAATTTTATGAAGACCATGGTAATCCCACCTGCTCCTATCAGAATGGAGAGGGGAATACCCTTAATAAAGAAGATACCTCTTCCTATAGTGATCCCGGTGTTTGTAAAATAGAACAATCCAAAAACTGCGCCCCCAAGGACAAAGGAAACAAGATAGAATACCGAAAGCTGTTTAACAAAGCCGCTCAAGGTTGCTGGAGCAAATGCAATAACTACAATCAGGAACGATAGAATTACCTTCATCACGACTGAATACAATACCTTGTACCCTGGGAAAAACAGCAGCAGAGCATAAAGCGCACCAACTGCAGAAGCAGCAAGCATCCTGGCTCTATTCGTTTTCTCTTTTATAATCTTTGTTGTCAGCCATATGATCAGGTAGTTCATTACTAGATTTTCGGCTATAAGAACGTCGACATATACATCCATGCTGACCCCCCGAAACAAACAGTAGTATTCAGCCCATATATAAATTCATATTCAGTTAAGGGTGCCTGTATGATTATTATATCCCATGAGTTTTTAAAATTTTGTCATATGCTGTGGTTTGAAAAACCTAAACATTCCTTCAATCCTTCCATAATATCTGAAATTATTCCTGTTTTCGTTTTGTTGTCCTCAATCTTGCGGCATATACAAACAATAATATTGCACGAAAATTTTAATTCAAAATTTTAATTCGAGTATTGCATATTTATTCTTTAATATGTATAATTATAATTATTCTTATTATTAACATAGAAGTTGGAGGTGCCGGGTTTGATAAAGGTAGGGATAATAGGCGGAACAGGATATACCGGCCAGGAGTTGGTCAGACTGCTGTGCAGACATCCGGAAATTAGATTGGAGGGGATATCCAGCAGAAGTAGCGCAGGGGAAATGTACTCGAATATTTATGCAAATTTAAAGGGCTTTGCCGACTTAAGCTGCGCGGACTTTGAGGACAATGGGCTTATAGACCGCTCAGATATCGTTATAGCAGCGCTTCCCCACGGTCTTTCCGGGCCTATTGTTTCGGAGGCCAACAGAAAAGGGAAAAGAGTTATAGATATGGGAGCAGATTTCCGGTTTGCCGATGCAAAGGTTTACGAACAATGGTATGGAACAGACCATCCCTGCCCGCAGCTGCTGGAGACCGCAGTTTATGGAATTCCTGAACTGAACAGGGACAGGATAAGGGATGCAGCGATAGTGGGCAACCCAGGCTGTTATCCCACCTGCAGCATTTTGGCCTTCGCTCCCCTGCTGAAAGAGGATATGCTGGAAGATAACTCCATTATAATAGACGCCAAATCAGGGGTATCCGGTGCCGGCAGGGCTTTGAAGCTGGGAAGCCATTTCTGCGAGTGCAATGAAAGCGTAAAAGCTTACGGCACAGCAGGGCACAGGCATACGCCCGAAATAGAGGAGCAGCTTTCAGCTATAGCGGGCAAAAAAGTGACAATAAGTTTTACCCCCCACCTGGTACCCATGAACAGGGGCATGCTGGTTACCGGCTACGGGAGTTTAAAAAAAGACACTGAGGCAGAAGAACTAAACGAGCTGTACACCGACTTCTATCACGGGGAATATTTTGTAAGGGTAATGGAAAAGGGGAAAATGCCGGCTACAGGACAGGTGAGGAACTCCAATTTCTGCGATATCGGCATAGCCGTTGACCAACGGGCCGGAAGGGTTGTAGTGTGCGGAGTGATAGACAATCTTGTAAAGGGAGCCTCCGGCCAGGCGGTACAGAACATGAATATAATGTGCGGTTTTAATGAAAAAGAAGGTTTGGATATGCCGCCGGCATACCTATAAATGGATGGGAGGAATAAATATGAATATTGAAGGCTGTCAGATAACCGAAGAAGGCATAAATGGTATCAAGGGATTTAAATATGCAGGCGTATGCTGTGGAATCAAAAGAAGCGGCAGGGAGGATATTGCCCTGTTATTCTCCGAGGTGCCAGCAGTAGCTGCCGGGGTGTTCACAACCAACAAAACCAAGGCAGCCCCGGTATTGGTTGACCAGGAAAATATAAAGAACCCGGTGGCCCGCGCTGTGATAATCAACAGCGGTATAGCAAACGCCTGCACCGGCCAAAGGGGTATGGAGAATGCGCTAAAAATGGTAAGGCTTGCCGCCGGGATGCTGGGAGTGGACTACCGGGAGGTACTGGTGAGTTCTACAGGGCTTATTGGAGTGCAGCTGCCGATGAAGAAAATAGAAACCGGCATAACAAAAGCGGTGGAAAGCCTCTCGGCGGACGGAGGAGATGCCGCAGCGAGGGGCATAATGACCACTGACACCAGGCAAAAGAAGATTTCTGTTAAAGTCAATCTCGAAGGAGGAGAAGCCAGGGTAGGGGCTATAGCAAAGGGTTCCGGAATGATTCACCCCAATATGGCCACGATGCTCTGCTATATACTAACCGACGCAGCTGTGGAAAAAGGACTGCTCCAGGAAATCCTGGAAGAGACAGTGAATGATACCTTCAACATGATTTCGGTTGACGGGGATACCAGCACCAACGATTCGGTAATAGCCTTAGCTAATGGGATGGCGGGCAACAGGAGAATTACCGAAAAGAACGGGGACTACTACAGGCTGTTGGGAGCCTTTAAAACTGCAGCAACGGCTATGGCCAAGGAAATTGTCAGGGACGGGGAAGGAGCCACCAAGTTTTTGCAGGTGAGGGTTATAAACGCTCCTACTACAGAGGATGCAAGGGTTGGCGCTAAAGCCATTGTGTCTTCCAATCTGGTCAAAGCAGCTTTTTTCGGCGAGGATGCTAATTGGGGCAGGATACTATGCGCTCTGGGTTATTCGGGAGCCGATTTTGACCCCGGCAAGGTAGAAATGCATATCAACAGCTCGAAGGGCACTATAAAACTGGTGGACATGGGGGAAGGTCTGGATTTTGATGAAGACAAGGCATCTTCAATACTCGGGGAAAGGGATATAGAAATAGTTGTAAACCTGCACCATGGCGAACATCAGGCTACTGCCTGGGGATGCGACCTATCCTACGATTATGTGAAGATAAACGGGAGCTATAGGACCTGATAAAAATGGTAACATTAAAGGAGGATGTTTTCATGACTTCCGGTTGGTACGAAAAAGCGGCCGTCCTGGTGGAGGCCCTGCCGTATATTAAGAAATTCTGCGGTAAAAGGGTTGTAATCAAGTACGGGGGAAACGCCATGATAAATGAAGAATTAAAGGATGCAATAACGCAGGACATAGTCCTGATGAAATACGTTGGGATTAAACCCATAATAGTTCACGGGGGAGGTCCTGACATAAGCAGTATGCTGAGCAGGGTAGGCAAAAAAAACGACTTCATCAACGGGCTGCGAATAACCGATGGAGAAACCATGGAAATAGCCCAGATGGTGCTTGTAGGAAAGATAAACAAGGAAATAGTCACCCTTATCAATAAACACGGTGCTAAGGCTGTAGGCCTGTGCGGCAAGGACGCTGATTTCATAAAGGTGGATAAGCAGCTGGTTGAAGTTAAAGACGGTGCCGGTACGGTAAAGAAGGATATAGGCCTGGTGGGGCGGGTGAAGGAAATTGATACCGAAATACTCGACGTCTTAACCGATAAAGGATTTATACCGGTTATTGCTCCTGTTGGAGTGGGTCCCGGAGGGCAAAGCTATAATATTAATGCGGATTATGCGGCCGGAGCCATTGCCTGGGCCCTAAAGGCTGACAAGTTTGTCCTAATTACGGATGTGGAAGGAGTAATTGACAACCGCAGGGGAGAAAGGCGGCTTATCCCGCATATAAACAGGGAAGAAGCGGAACGGTTGATTGAAGAAAAAGTGATTACGGGAGGTATGCTCCCCAAGGTCAACTGCTGCCTGGAAGCCCTCGAAAAGGGTGTGGAGAGGATACATATAATCAATGGTACAGTAATGCATTCGCTCCTTCTGGAGATATTTACCGAGAGCGGAATAGGAACCATGATAGAGAAATGACAATTACAAGGGAGGTTTATTTATGAACAACTCAGAGATAGCAGCAAAGGGTGCCGCTTATGTTATGAATACCTACAACAGGCTTCCGTTGGCCTTTGAAAAGGGGGAAGGAAGCTGGCTGTGGGATGCTGACGGCAACAGGTATCTGGATTTTTTAAGCGGTTTGGCGGTAAACTGCCTGGGGTACAATCATCCTGTTCTGGTTAAGGCAATAGCCGAGCAGGCGGAAAAGGTTATGCATACTTCCAACCTTTACTGGATAAAACAGCAGGTTGAAATTGCCGAAATACTGGTGAAACAGAGCGGCCTTGGCAAGGCGTTTTTCTGCAACAGCGGCGCAGAGGCAAACGAGGCTGCAATCAAACTGGCAAGGAAATATGCCAGGAGCAAAATGGGGGAAGGAAAATACGAGATAATAACCTTTTCCAACTCATTCCACGGCAGAACCCTTGCCACTGTGACCGCGACGGGGCAGACCAAATACCAGAAGGGCTTCGACCCGCTGCCCCGGGGGTTCGGATATGCAGTATTCAACGACCTGGAGGATTTGAAATCGAAGATAAATGCCAATACCTGCGCCGTTATGCTGGAGCCCATACAGGGAGAGGGAGGAATCAACGCAGCGCTTCCGGAATTTTTAAATGGGGTAAAAGACCTGTGCAGGGACAAAGGGCTGCTACTTATATTTGACGAAGTGCAGTGCGGAATAGGGAGAACCGGCAAGATGTTTGCGTACCAGAACTACGGAATACAGCCCGACATCCTGACCCTTGCCAAATCCCTGGCCGGAGGTTTCCCCATAGGCGCCATGCTTGCAAGCGACGAGGTTGCTACCGGTTTTGGCCCCGGAGACCACGCGTCCACCTTCGGGGGCAATCAGCTGGCGTGCAGTACCGCCCTGGCTGTCATTAATTATATCCTGGATAACAGCATCATGGAGCATGTTCTGGACATGGGTAATTATCTGAAGGAAAAGTTCGGGCAGCTTAGGGGTAAATATCCTTTCATTAGAGATATCAAGGGCATGGGGCTTATGATAGGCATTGAAGTGGAAACCGATGGGAACAAAGTGGTGGAAGAGTGTTTGAAGGAAGGCCTGATTATAAACTGCGTGGGCGGCAGGGTGCTCAGGATGCTGCCGCCGTATATCATAACGAGGGAAGAAGCAGACCTTGCGGTTGGAATACTCGATGGGGTTTTTGCGAAAATACAAGCCTGTTCACAATATCCCCAATAACTCCACACTCTTCATGAGTTTTTGCCATTCCTGGGTCTTGTCTTGGGAATACTTCTTATAAGCAATAGTATGTGGAAAAATATGTTGAAGTATATTCTTCCGGCATTTAAAATGTTAAATGAAGACGGATGTTTTTTATCATACGGAGGGGGCAGTTATTTTGAACGTAAAGCCGGGCAACGACAAGCGTAGAAACGAAGTCCGAATTGCAGTTGTTCAGATGAACCCTGTTTTCGGAGAAAAGGAAACAAATATTAAGCGGATGTTGGATTTTATAGACAAGGCTTCGGAAAAGAGAGCAGATTTAATAGTGTTTCCCGAGCTATGTAACACCGGTTACATGTTTAAGAACCGTAGCGAATTAGCAAGGCTGTCTGAAGAGATACCTGCGGGAGATACGGTAAAGGCCTGGACGGTGAAAGCAAAGGAAAACAACGTGTATATCATAGCTGGTCTGGCAGAAAAGGAGGACGGCAAACTATACAATTCTGCCGTGCTTATCGGACCCGAAGGATATTTGGGGAAATACCGGAAATGCCATCTCTGGTATAAGGAAAAGCTGATATTTGAACCGGGCAATCTGGGCCTGCCGGTATTCGACCTGCCCTTTGCCAGGTTAGGTATACAGATATGCTACGATTTTTATTTCGTTGAGGGAACAAGGATTTTAGCTTTAAAGGGAGCGGATATTGTAGTAGTATCGACTAACTGGCCGGCCGGGAAGCCGGAAGCCACATGGGATGAAAAGGGGTACTGCATGGGTAATTACAGAGCCATGGTCCATTCCAACGCGAACAAGATCTATGTTGCCTGTGCCAACAGGATTGGGAACGAGCGAGGACAGCTGTTTTCGGGATGCAGCATCGTAACCGGACCTAACGGATGGCCCATTTCAGGCCCCGCTGCAAAGGACAGGGAAGAAATACTATATGCGGATATAGACATTGAAGAAGGAAGGCGTATCAGGCTGCTGAACCTGGATGAGAACCTGCGTGAAAGAAGATGTGACCTTTATGATGAGATGCTTGGCTATCACGAGGTTGCCAGGGAACCGAGGTAGCAGGGTAGCTTTGGATATCTGCGGTGTATATTGAAAAGCGAAAAAGGTGTCCCGCTAAGGGGCACCTTAATAATAACGGCAATGCTGCTTGAGCGATACTATTATTGATTTTCACCCGTTTCTTCATCGACTTCTTCCGTCGGCTCTTCCCCGGGCTGTTCATCATCAGGCTCTTCCTCCAGCTCTTCTTCCTGTTCCACCTCTTCTCCATCGTCTATCTCTATTGTCTGGGTATCTTCATCCCATTTTACCTTTAGCCCGAAATTATGTATCAGAAACCTTAAGGGAACAAACGTCCTGTTGTTTATCAATTCTGCCGGGGCATCTATTTCATACTCTTCCCCGTTCACATATATAGTGCTGCTTCCGAGCGTAAGCACTATCTCCTTGTCATCCTTGCTTATTGTCACTGTTTGGGTTTCTTGGTCCCAGGCGACTCCTGCGCCGAAGGCCTGCACTATAGCCCTGACAGGGATCAGCGTCCTGCTGCCCTTTATTACGGGCGGAGTATCGAACTTGAAATTTACCTTGGTCGAAATAATATTTTCTACAGGAAGAACAAACAAATCCGGGTCTTGTCCAAGTTCTTCCGCGAGCCTCCTTAACTGTTCCAACTCTGCCTCTGTATACCTGTTTCTCATTGTCAGTTTCATCTGCCCTATCAAGTCCCTCATCTGCGCCTTGTAACTTTCCTTCTGGGCTTTCATCTCCTGCAGTTGCAGCATTAACTGCGCTGCAAGCTCCAGATTGCCGCTCTCTTCTGCTGCTTCATACAAAGCCTCAAGCTCATCAATTTCCTGCTCCAGCTGATCCTTTACAAGCTCAATTTCATCCTTTTGCATTTCAACGAGGTCCTTCAGGGCTTTTGCAGGTTTTTGTTTGGTGTTGCCTTTGCCTTTAGACATGCCGTTTTCATCATTGGGCTGCTCAATGCGGTCCCCATCATCCTCGCCTGCGTTGTCGGCCAAAGCGTACAACGGGAATGATAGGGCCATAACCATGATGAGGAATAAAGCTAAAAACCTTTTTGAATTTTTCATATTTACATCCTCCTCGTCTCTTTATTATTTCAAGGCTTGTCTTTATCTGATGTATTTCTATAATAACAGTTCGCAGATTACCCGGAAAATGTGTCCGTATCTATGGGAATTTTCCATATTATTCTTAACGCTGCAAAAAGGATGGCCGGTATCAGCCATCCCTTGAGTTTTCCCCACTACAGAGCATAGGCTTGCAGCCCCCTAAGGGTGGGCTGCAGGTGCTATAATCTGGTTTTTCTATTTTGTACTCTTGTTCTTTCTCAAGAAGGTCGGTATCTCCAGGTCAACACCTTCATAGTCGCCTAGCATATTTCCCCTCGGTTTTTTCTCTTCAACGGCCGGTTTGGGTTTGCTGGGTTTTTCATTGCTGAAACCCGTTGCTATAACCGTTATTCTGATTTCATCCTTAAGGTTTTCGTCAATTACTGCGCCAAAGATTATGTTGGCATCGGGGTCAGCCGACTGGGCAACCAACTCCGCGGCTTCGTTTACTTCAAAGAGTCCCAGATTTGGTCCCCCGGTAATGTTCAGCAGCACTCCCTTGGCCCCTTCAATGGACGTCTCCAACAGAGGGCTCTGGATTGCCTGTTTGGCAGCCTCAGTCGCTCTGTTCTCGCCATTTGAGCAGCCTATACCCATGTGGGCCATCCCTGTATTCAACATGATGGTTTTAACGTCGGCGAAATCAAGGTTTACCAACCCTGGGACCGCAATCAGGTCCGATATTCCCTGAACGCCCTGCCTAAGCACATCATCAGCTATACGGAAAGCCTCAACGATAGATGTTTTCTTTTCCGAAACCTGCAGCAGCCTATCATTTGGAATAATCACCAGAGTATCAACCTTGCTTTTCAGTTCCTTTATTCCTTCATCCGCCTGTAATATCCTCTTTCTCCCTTCGAAACTGAAGGGCTTGGTAACAACACCAACTGTTAGAATGCCCAATTCCTTTGCCGTTTCTGCTACTATTGGGGCCGCTCCTGTACCCGTTCCGCCACCCATGCCGGAGGTAATGAACACCATGTCCGCACCTTTAATTGAATTATGAATCAGTTCCTTGCTTTCTTCAGCTGCTTTTTGTCCGATTTCCGGATTTGCACCTGCTCCCAAACCCTTTGTGAGCTTTTCTCCTATCTGGATTTTTTGTGCAGCATTCGATAATAAGAGGGCTTGCTTATCTGTATTCACTGCAATAAACTCTATCCCCTTAAGCCCTGCTTCAATCATCCTGTTAACTGCGTTACTTCCTCCTCCGCCAACGCCTATAACCTTAATTACTGCAAATTGTTGACTATCGATATCAAATTCCAGCAAACATAAAACCCCCTTTTTTTATGTGCACCACTACTAGAAATACTCATCTATAAAACTCTTTATTCTTTCAAAGGTTCCACCTCTCTGGGATTGCTTGCCACGCGCTTTTGCAAACAGTCCCGTCCTTCTTGAAGCCTTTTCAGAATCGTCATGCTCATAGTATTTTCTGCTGCCAATATACCTGATAACACCAACACCGGAGGAATAAACCGGAGAACTGACGCCTATGTAATCAGGGGAGCCAATTCTGACGGGCAACCCCATCACCTCCTGGGCAATCTCTTTGCTGCCTCTTAAAAAACTAACCCCGCCGCCTGTTATTACAACTCCCGCCGATAGCCTCGCTTTTATACCGCTTTTAACCAAATCCCTGTTTACTAAAAAAAAGATTTCATAGACCCTTGCTTCCACTATCTCTGCAAATTCGTCAACCTCAATTTCCCGCGTATTGTCGTCGCCAATATTCTTAACGGTGATTGAGCTCACTTGTTCGGCATAGTCAACCCGTGCAAATCCATAATCCTTTTTTGTTTTTTCCGCCTCTGCAAAGGGTATACGCAATCCCACTGCAATGTCGTTAGTAATGTTATCTCCGCCTATCGGTATGATGCTGGAGCTTTTGAGAGATCCACCTTCAAAAACCGAGTACTCCGTTTTCCCCGCTCCCACATCAACCACAAGAACTCCAAGATCCTTTTCATCCGTTGTCAGGAGCACTTCCCCAAGGGCAAACGGTTCCACTACCACACCCAAAATATCCAATCCTGCCCGTTCAACACTCCTGATCAGGTTTTGCAGTGTAGTACTGCTGCATGCTACGATTGTAGCTTCAACTTCCAGCCTTGTCCCAAACATGCCTACCGGATCTCTGATCTCATCATATCCGTCCACAATGAATTGCCGGGGAATAACGTCAACGATCTGCTTGTCCGGCGGCATAGCAAATACCCTGGCGGACTGCATCACCCGTTTGACATCATCAGTTGTAATTTCTTTATCTTCCCGGGTTACAGCAATAACGCCCTTGTTTTGATACAGGCTGGCATGTCCACCGGAAATATTTATATAGACAGAGTTAATTTCAATATTAGTCATATTTTGCAACTGCTCGACAGCCTGCTCAATAGCCCTGGTGGTGCTGTCTATATCAACGACTACACCCTTCCGCATCCCGTTGTTCGGGCTGATACCGACCCCCAGAACCTGTAAGCCGTTGGAGCTGAACTTGCCTAACACTGCACTTACTTTCGATGTTCCAATATCCAGACTGGCAATAATATTATCCATTACTACTATGCCCTCCCTCGGCTAACAATAACAATGTATTAATAGATTTCAACATATACATACGTTTTCCTTTTATCTTTAAAAATTATTTGCCGGTTTTTACTCTGCCTTTGAAAAAATGCCTTCTAATTATGGCAAAATTCTGGAATAATCTGGTCCCGAATGCAACAACGGCTGCCAGGTATATCGGTACCCCAAGCCTGTCCCCTATATATGCCAGCAAAGCCGCCAGAATAGCATTGCCGAAAAACCCGGTAATGAATATATCGCTGTCAAAGCTCTCCTCAAGGGACGCCCTTATTCCACCAAATACAGAATCCAGGGCCGCAAGCACAGCTACCGATAAATATGCCGAGTATGCAATCGGAATATTATAAGGGAAAAGCACTCCTATAATTACTCCGATAATCAGACCTAACAGAGGTAATATCAATTCACTCACCTTCTTTGCGTAGTTTTACATATTTAAGATTAACAACACCGGAATATGCCGGGATCACGATTCTCTCCCTTTGCAGGATACTGACCTGCAGGCCGTAATACTCAAGAAGGTCAAGGTATCCGCTCTCAGGTCCGCTCATGTAACCGTACAGAGTATTCGTATCGCCAATAGCCCTTATTATATAGGGAGGGGCGTATCTCACCGAATTAACATTGATAGTCGGTCCGCCGCAGCGAATCTCTGAATTGAACATTATTCGCTGCCCATTGATGGAAATCGCTTCAGCCCCCGCCGCCTTGAGTTCCGAAACTACAATGAGTATATCCTCATCGTGCACCAGAAGGAGGTTCGGATCGTTTCCCAGTGCGGCTTCTTCTTTGCTATCGTTCAGCACGATTTCAATCCCCGGGCCTTCAACATCCGTCAGTCCCGCCAAAGCCTGCGCATTTAGCAGCTGTTTTTCCAACAGTTCATTGAGGTTCCCCTGTTTTCCCATTGCATCTTCGTATTCCTCAACTCTCTCTCTAAGCGCAGCAAGCTGCTCCCTGAGTCCTTCTATTTCTGAATTATAATTGTGGAGTTCATTCTTAAGCTGGGGAATCGTTTCGGCCGTAACTATTCCCACCCCAAGCTGTCCGGTTCTGACCTGCATAGTAAACGCAAATCCAAGTACAAGGGTAGCGGAAAAAATCAATACTCTTTTGAAAAACCTATCCATTTGCCTTCCCCCTACTTTATTACAGGCTTTGCATATTTGAACTCAAGAACCTTGCTATACCGGGGGATAAATACTTCCTGTTCCCTTTTGATGGTTACGGATATCCCGTAAAACTCCAGCTCTTCAGCTATTCCACCCTTGAGTTTCAGCGCTGCTTCCAGGGTTTGGGGATCACCAATAGCCTTGAACACAAAGGGGGGTGCAAATCTTTGATAATTGATATTAATATGGGACCCTGCCAGCCTGATTTCGGTCATTGCAATAACTCTCTGTTCGTTGATTGAGATTGCTTCAGCCCCTGCAGAATTCAATTCGTTCACCACTCTAAGCAGTTTATCATAATGAATATAAAACACGTTAAATTCCTGGTTGGGCTGCGCCTCCGTAAGAGTAACTGTAATCCCAGGTCCCTCTACATCGGTAAGGCCTGCCAGCAGTCTCGCTTTTTCCAGGTCCTTCTTCATGTCCTCAGCGACACTGCTCACCTTTGCTGCGGACTCCTCATACTGCAGTATCCTGCTTTCATATTCTCTGACCTTTTGCTGCAGCGAATCCCTCTGGCCTTTAACCTGTTTCAGTTCGGTGGCCAATTCCTGCGCCCTTTGAACAGACATTATACCACCATAGTTCTGCACGTTTCTGAACTGTAAAGCAAGCATAAGCCCAAGGGCGAGACAAACGATTCCTATAGATAGTTGTCCCTTCAATGATTTCATGTTTTTTCCTCCCTTTAATGTCAGGGGACACACCATTACCAGTTAGCAGTTAGCAGTTAGCAGTTAGTAGTTCGCAGATCACAGATGCTAGAGTGAGTCTATGAGGTCTTTATTCTGATCACTGGCAACTGCGTAGAAGGAATGTCCCCAATTACCATGGCCTGAAAAATGCCTTTTCTCCACTCGACACGTCAACTTCGCCTCCTACATCCTGAAGATAAAGCTTCTCAAGAATTGTATCGGCAAATCTGAGTTTATACTCAATACTATTTATATTTCCAATTTTGACTTGAAACCTTTCATCCAGAAGAATCTTTATATCCTCCAAATCGCTGACGTCCACCTCAACCGGTGAATAATCGCTTAAATAAACTACTGCATATTTGGAAATATATTTAATTCTATCAAATAACTCCTGGTTTTCAACTGCCAAAATCTTGTTCAGCTCAAAATCTCCCACTTCAATCCCGTAAAACACCGGTAACCCGTTAACCGGCATGCTTGTGGTGGCGCTTATGACCTTGCACTCATCATCAAGAAGAAGGTAACTCCCGATAAACGGAGTGTATCCAACCAGCCCTCTCTCTTTAACTGTTATTGTTATTACTCCGGGAAGCTTCCTATTAACTTCGGCTTCAGCTATTAGCGGGTGCGTTTCCAGCTGGTTTTTTATTTCTCCCGGCCTAACCGTAAAAATATTCTCACCTGGCTGTATTCCGGCCCTGTCCCTTATTTCTTCATCCGAAACATAGCGATTACCCTGTATTATTATTTCTCCAATCATAAAATAGCTTGTCCTAGAAACAACTAATAGAGAGAGAGCAAAAATCAGAACAAGCAGCATCAACAGCGGCCCCTTCTTGCTCCATTTCCCGGCTCTTCTTTCCATGTTAACATCCCCTCAAATCACAGTTATATCTGCTCCCAGGCTTTTCAGTTTGTTCCCCAGTTCTTCATATCCCCTATCGATATGCTCCACACCTTCAATAACGGTTGTTCCCTCCGCTACCATACCTGCCAGCACTAAAGCCGCTCCGCCCCTTAGATCCTTAGCAAGTACTGTTGTACCGTTTAACCTTCGTACTCCTTTTACAACCGCTATTCTTCCGTCTACTTTGATGTCAGCGCCCATTTTTGTCAATTCATCCACATGCCTGTATCTATTCTCAAAAATGTTTTCAACGAATATACTGGTTCCCTGTGCAGTACACATGGCAGCCATCATCTGGGGCTGCGCATCGGTGGGAAAGCCAGGGTAAGGAAGTGTCCTTACAAGTTCTATTGCTTTAATCTGCTTAGGAGCGCTGATCCTTAGCCTAGTGCAGTTCGTTTCAATTTCACATCCGCTTTCCTTAAATTTATCAATCAACGGGTGAAGATGCTCCACAACCACATCCTTGAGCAAAACCGTTCCACCGGTAACAGCAGCTGCAGCCATATACGTTCCGGCAGCAATCCTGTCAGGAATTACAGAATACCTTGTAGAATGAAGTTTGCCTACACCTTCAATCCTGATAATATGGTTTCCCGAACCATATACCTTTGCACCCATAGAGTTCAGGAAGTCCTGCAAATCCACAATTTCGGGCTCCTTTGCCGCATTCCTTATTATTGTGGTCCCCTTAGCCAGCACCGCTGCCAACATGATGTTCTCCGTAGCGCCAACACTGGGATAGTCAAGCTGTATCTCTGTACCCTTTAATGTCTCGCCTTCGCACACTATTTGTCCCTGCATATCTATTTTAGCTCCAAGCCGCCGTAAACCTTTTAAATGCAAGTCTATCGGCCGGACTCCTATGGCACAACCGCCTGGATACGTTGAAACAACCCTCCCAGTCCTTCCCAGAAGGGATCCCAACAGTATTATAGAGGACCTCATCTGCTTCACCAGGTTGGCCGGCATTTCACTGGAAGTGATATTTGATGCGTCAACCCAGACACTCTGATCTTTATATTCTACCCTGCAGCCTAAACTCTCGAGAATTCGCAGCATTGTAATAACATCATTGAGTTCAGGAACATTTTCTATTATACTCTCACCCTTGTTTAATACTGTTGCTGCCAATATCGGAAGAACCGCGTTCTTTGAACCTTCAACCTTTATCTCACCCTGCAGCCGGTTTCCTCCCACTACTCTGTACACTGACATAAAATTTTTTCACCTCCGGGGTTTCTGCCTGGAATATAGGGTATGTATTGAACAGCACTATATATTCCATTCTATGCAGAGACCCACGAAGTGTTACAGTTTCAGCATTTGAGATACCACATCGAATATCCTGTCCGCTGCATCCGTCCTGCCGAGCATTCTGCTTGCTTCCCTCATCTGTGCGAGGGTTCTTTTATCATTAACGAGGCGGTTAATCTCAGTGTACAGTCTCTCTCCGCTGAGTTCTTTTTCAAGTATTACTGTCGCTGCACCCTTTCCCTCCATGGCCCTTGCGTTGTACTCCTGGTGGTTATCCGTTGCGTGTGCCTTCGGTATCAGTATGGACGGAACACCGATCGCTGTTATTTCTGCAAGAGTTATAGCACCGGAACTGGTAACCACAACATCTGCCGCTGCAAGGGCGTCGGGCATTCGGTGCATATAAGGTACAACTTTTACATTATATAACCTGTCCAGGTCAATCCCCCGTGACTTCAGCTCACTGCTGAAGTACTCGAAATGGGCCTCTCCGGTCACATGCAGAAGCTGAACCCGGGATTGCGCAGTAATACGGGACATCACATCCAATACGGCGTTATTGAGCTTGCTGGATCCTCTGCTTCCCCCGAAGATAAGAACCAAGGGTATTCCCGGCTCAAACCCGAATGCTCTTGTGGACATCTCCTTATTATTGCCCAGTATCTCCTTCCTGACAGGGTTACCGGTTACCACTACCTTTGACGTATTTGAAAAATGTTTTTTAGCTTCTTCAAAACTCACAGCAATACGGTCGACAAACCTTCCCAAAATCCTGTTGGTAACCCCGGGGAGTACATTTTGCTCATGGACCAAGGTGGGAACACCTTTCAGAGCGGCGATCAGCAGCACCGGTCCGGCAACATATCCCCCTGTTCCTATTACAATATCCGGCCTGAACTCTTTCAACACCCTTGATGCATCAGTTAAACCCCTTGCCAGTTCGATCAGGGTTTTCAGCGTATCCAGAGATAGTTTCCGTCTAAAACCCCTAACCCTGATAGTCTTGAAAGCATACCCCTTTTGAGGAACCAGAGTGCTTTCCAGCCCTGCAGCGGTTCCTATGAACAGGATCTCTGTATTTTTTCGCTTTTCAACCAGACAATCCGCGATAGAGAGCGCAGGGTATATATGTCCTCCTGTCCCGCCACCGCATATTATGACCTTCATAGCGTATATCAGCTCCAATTGATGGATGTTTTTTTCGATATGTTCAGCAGGATGCCAATGCATGACAGGTTTAACAGCAGGGAAGAACCTCCTGAGCTGATAAACGGCAGCGTAATACCCGTAACCGGCATGGAGGATGTTACAACCGCTATGTTCATTATCACCTGCATCCCAATCATGGCAATGATTCCCGTTGCGAGCATGCATCCGAACAGGTCGGGCGCATGTAAAGCGATCCTTACGCCTCTCCATATCAAGAGCATAAACAGCAAGACCACCGTAGTGGCGCCGATAAAACCAAGTTCCTCTCCTATTATTGAGAAGATGAAATCGTTCTGGGGTAGAGGTATATAAAAGAACTTCTGCCTGCTTCTCCCGAGGCCCAAACCGAACAGCCCACCCGAGCCCAGTGCGTATAACGACTGAATGATCTGATACCCGCTGCGCTGCGGATCACTGAACGGTCTTAGAAACGAAGTCCATCTTTTTAGTCTGTACTCCTCGGAAATTACCAGCGCCACCACAGCCACAATCCCCGGCAGTGTAAGCCCGAGGAGGTGTCCGATATTAGCGCCCGCAATAAATATCATGACAAAGACAACGCCTACTATGCTCACTCCTGTGCTGAAATCGGGCTGAAGCATAATAATCCCGAAAACAATACCTGCAACGATCAGAAAGGGTACGACCCCTTTGGTAAAGCTCCTTATGTCCTCCTTCTTCTTCGCAATACAGTTGGCTGTATATATTATGACTGCAAGTTTTGCAAATTCAGAGGGCTGTATCGTATAACCCCCTATTTCTATCCATCTTGAAGCGCCGTTCAGTGTTATTCCCAGGCCGGGAATAAATACCGTAAGCAGAAAAAGCACTCCACCTGCAAGTATGTACCTGGCAAGTCTCTGGTAATTCTCGTAGTTGAAATTCATTAAAACTACCATTGAAACAAAGCCCACAACAGCCCATAACATCTGGCGCTTTAGAAAATAGTAACTGTCGCCTATCTTATAGTATGCGCTGGCCGAGCTTGAACTAAAAACCATTATTATGCCGAAAACAACCAGCAAGATTACGGTGAAAAGAAGGGTGAAATCCACCGTGTTTTCCTTATTCATGCTGAATCCTCCTCAAAGATTGCACAGCCTTCTTGAATGCTTCTCCTCTTTCTTCAAAATTCCTGAACATATCCCAGCTGGCGCATGCCGGGGATAGCAGAACGGTATCCCCGCTTACCGCCATTCCGCTCGCACAGTTTACAGCCTCTTCCACGCTGTCTACTATATATATATTATTGAAGCCATTATTTTGACAGGTTTTTTTAATCTTTTCCGCTGTCTCTCCCAGCAATACAACGGCTTTCACTTTGTCATCGAAGTTCTTCACGAACTCTTCATAGCTGCTCCCCTTATCATAACCGCCTGCAATTAGAATAATCGGTTTTTCCACTGCCTGAATTGCCTTGATCGAAGCGTCGGGGTTTGTTCCCTTGGAATCATTTATGTAGCTGACGCCGTTAACCACATCCACCCTTTCAAGCCTGTGTTCCACACCTTCAAAGCTCTTCAAGGCCTTTTCTATCGATTCAAACGGGACACCCATAGTCCAACCCAGTGCCGCCGCCGCGAGGGCATTCTCCAGGTTATGCGTTCCGGGAATCCTAAGTTCTGACGCAAGGCATATCTTTTCCTTCGCATTCCCTTCTCCAACAACAATATACCCATCCTGCACAAAGCTCCCCGCCTCAAGAACCTTTCTTCTGCTGAAATGGACCACCCTGGCTCTGCTCTTATGCCCCAGACCGGCTGTCACTTCGTCATCGGCGTTAAGCACAAGGAAATCGCCCTGGTCCTGGTTTTCAAATATCCTTGCCTTTGCATCCACATAGTTCTGGAACGTGCCGTGACGGTCAAGGTGGTCAGGGGTAATATTAAGGATAGCAGCAGATTTCGGACGGAACATAGCGATGCCTTCAAGCTGAAAACTGCTGATTTCCGCAACAACCACGTCATTCTCAAGTGCCGAAGAAGCAACTGAAATAATCGGTTTCCCGATGTTTCCCACCACATAGGTGTTTCTACCGGATTCTTTGAAAACCTGGCCCGTCAGCGCCGTGGTAGTGGTCTTGCCGTTGGTTCCGGTTATCGCTACCACCGGAGCTTCCATCAATCTGAAAGATAGCTCTACCTCACTGATTACTTCCTTGCCTTTTTTCATTAGCTCCTGTACAAGGGGTATGCCCGGCGGCACTCCGGGACTTATCACAGCAAAATCAGGCCATTCGGCGAGCCTGACAGGATGCTCCCCCAGCACATAATCCGCCTGTATGCCACTTAGCTGTTTCAAGCCCTCTTCAAGGTCCTGGGCTTTCTTCCGGTCGTTCACCATTATTCGTGCTCCCATTTCCGACAGGACCTGTACGGTGGGTATCCCGCTTACTGCTAGCCCTATTACCAATATCTTTTGTCCCTTGATATCCATTATTTATAATCCTCCCTTTGCACCTTTATCTTATCGCGAGAACCCCCACCAACACTAAAATGATCGTTGCGATCCAGAACACAACCACAACCTTTGTTTCCTCCCAGCCCTTTACCTCATAGTGGTGATGCAGAGGACTCATAAGAAAGATCCGCTTCCCCGTCATCTTATAGCTTATCACCTGCAGTATTACGGACATAGCTTCAGCAACGTAAACGCCGCCGATGATGGGCAATAAGAGCGGCAGTCTCAGCAGGACTATAACCGATGCCAATGCTCCCCCAAGGGCCATTGATCCGGTATCTCCCATAAACACCTGAGCCGGGTGGGAGTTAAATCTAAGAAAACCCAGGTTTGCTCCGGTCACCGCTGCGGATATTATCGCAATTTCCCTGTGTCCCGCTTTTAAAGAAACCAGGCTCAAAAAAGCCATCACTATCATTGTAACACCTGCAGCCAGACCATCCAGTCCATCGGTCAGATTTACGCTGTTTACAGTAAACACGACTCCCAGGACAGTGAATGGGATAAACCATACCCCAAGATCGATAAACCATGATGTAAAAGGAACCAATATGGCAGAACCGGTATCTGGCGAAAAATACGCATAATATGCAAGGATACCGGCTAGTAAAAACTGTCCTATAAGCTTATGGGTCGCCCTCAGTCCAAGAGAACGTTTCATTACCACTTTAATGGAATCGTCAACAAGGCCTATCAGCCCGAAACCGAGAGTGCTTATCAGTATTATTACCATTTCACTTTCCCATTGGGCGGTTATCAGGACCGAAAAAAATATTGCGATAACCATAATAATTCCACCCATTGTTGGGGTGCCTGACTTTTTAAAGTGGGTTTTTGGTCCGTCCCCCCTTATACTCTGGCCCATTTTCAATTTTTCAAGGATTGGGATAACTATGGGGCCGGTAATAATTACAATGAGAAATGAAATTATTATGGGAAAAATTATCTGCTGGTACTGTTGCATCAATTTAGCTCCTCTCTTGTATACTGTGGACGAGTTCCTCCATCTTCATCCCCCTCGACCCCTTAAACAGAAGGACATCCTGTTCCGTTACAAGCGTTTCCAGCAGCCTCTCCGCATCCTTTTTATGCTCAAAGCAGTATATGCAATCCCGCTTCATACCCCGGTCCATAGCCCCTTGAGCAATATACTTGCTGTTATGGCCAACCGTTATCAGGATATCCACTTCATTTTCTGCCACATAGCGGCCTACCATCCTGTGCCCTTCCTCCGCATACTGTCCCATCTCAAGCATATCCGCCAGAACCGCAATCTTTCTTCTGCCCTCTACCATTCTTAACACCTCAAGGGCGGATTTCATGGAATCAGGGCTGGCATTGTATGTATCGTTTATGACTTTGATGCCGCCGGGTCCATCCTCTATTACCAATCGCATCTTTTCTTCCTCTAAATCTTCCAATCCCAGGATTATATCTGCGAAATCCATCCCGAACGTTCTTCCCACAGCTATAGCTGCCAGGGAATTGTATATGTTATGTTTGCCGGCCACCGGAATACTAACATGATACTCATTTCCCTCAGCACAAAGGGTGTATTCGGAGCGTCTTTCCCCTAACATATCTATTCTAGCCGCTCTATAATCTCCACTTTCAATCCCGAAGTAAATCACCGGAATATTAATTTCGGCGGTCCCTTTCCTGAGCAGTTCATCATCTCCGTTAACCACCGCCACAGGGTTTTCCCCCATCCCTTCGAATATTTCCATCTTAGCTTTCAAAATATTTTCCCTGCTTCCCAGTTTCTCAATATGAGACATCCCTATGTTGGTTATTACAGATACCCGGGGTCTGACTATTTCCATGAGCGTTCTTATTTCCCCGAATGAGCTCATTCCCATTTCGATTACCCCGGCTTGATGAGTACTGTCCATCTGCATGATGGTAAGGGGTAAACCTATCTGATTATTGTAGTTCCCCGGAGTCTTAATAACTGAAAACCGCTTTGACAGCACAGAAGCAATCATATTTTTTGTTGTCGTTTTACCGGTACTCCCAGTGACCGCAACAAATTCAGCGCAAAAGCGGTTTCTATACCACTTTGCCAGGCTGTGCAGCGCTGTCATTGTGTCATCCACTTTAATTACCACAACTCCGTTGAATCCGTAATGTTCATCTTTCTCTACCAGCAGTACCCTTGCCCCTCTTTCAACTGCCTGGTTAATAAACTGGTGTCCGTCGAACCTCTCTCCCTTTAAGGGGATGAACATATTTCCCTCACGGAGTATCCTGGTGTCGGTAGATACACCTGTAATTTCGGTTGTACCGCTGCCGCATTTTATCTTTCCGCCAACAGCTTCTGCTATTTCATAAGCGTTAATTATTTCCATATTAAATCCTCTCCAAGATCTCCATAACTATTTTTCTTTCGTCAAACTCTATAATTCTATCTCCAAATTCCTGGTATGTCTCGTGCCCCTTACCGGCCAGCACAACCACATCGTCAGGCTTCGCCATCCTGATGGCGTACTCGATGGCTTCCCTTCTGTCCACAATACAGATGTAGCTGCTGCCGGTTTTTTCTACACCGGGTAAAATCTCATCAATAATCTGATGCGGTTCCTCTTTTCTGGGGTTGTCAGAAGTAATTATTACAAAATCGGACAACTCCCCTGCAATTTCACCCATGATCGGTCTCTTTTCCCTATCCCTGTTTCCTCCACATCCAAATACAGTAATCACTCTTCCTTTGGCAAATCCATTTATAGTAGATAAGATATTTTCCAATCCATCGGGAGTATGGGCGTAATCGATAATCACATTGAACCCTCGCCCTGTGTCTATGGATTCTGACCTTCCCTTAACCCCCTCAACCCCATTAAGTCCCTCCATGATGTGCACGGGTTGTATGCCCTCGGCTATGAGAGCGGATGCAGCGGCCAGACTGTTATACACGCTTATAATTCCCGGAATCTTCACCTGTATGGGCAGTATTTTGTCCTTCCATACCATATTATATTTTACGCTGCTCGAGCCAAGGACTATATCCGACGCCATGAAGTCGGCCCGGTTTTTTATCCCATACGTAAGTATAGGCGTTGGAAGGTGCTTGATTCTTTCAATGATTTTCTCCTTTGACGGATCGTCACTGTTAATTATATTTATCCTATCGGTGCTCTTAAAGAGTTTTATCTTTGCATCCAGATAGTTCTCCATATTTCCGTGGAAGTCAAGATGGTCCCTGGTAAGATTAGTAAAAATCCCTATGTCAAAATCCACATAACCCACCCTATCCAGGTCTAGGGAATGGGAAGAGACCTCCATTACCACGTAATCAACCCCTTCCTCCACCATTTTTGCAAACAACCGGTGCAGGTCGAGGGACTCCGGTGTTGTCCTGAGAGAAGGAAATTCCTTATTGCCAATTCTTATGGCAATAGTTCCAAGAAGGCCTACATTAAAGCCTGCCTTTTCCAGTATAGATTTTAACAGGTAGGTTGTTGTGGTTTTCCCGTTTGTACCCGTAACTCCAATTATTTTGAGCCTTTGTGAGGGGAAGTTGTAGAAGACATGTCCAACAGCAGCCATTGCTTTCCTTGAATCCTTGACCCTTATAACAGTCGTATCCGCCGGTGCCTGGACCTTCTTCTGGACCAGCAAAGAAGACGCTCCCCTGCGGACCGCATCGTCTATATAGTCATGGCCGTCGCTGTTGAACCCTTCAACACAGACAAACATGTGTCCCGGTTCAACCTTTCTTGAATCATAGCTTACCCCTGTTATTTCCTTATTAGTATCTCCACTTGCTTCCAGCACCTCGATAAAGTCCCACAGATCAGAAATCTTCACGTTAAACACCCTCGCTTTGCATTGGTAAAGGCAACCAAAGCTTCAGTTGCCTTTACTTAATGGTTTTCAGGTTCCTTAAATTCCACTTTCACTACGCTTTCCCGTTCAACCACTTCACCCGGAAAGGGGTCCTGGCTTACGGCTATTCCCGTACCCGAAATCTGTATCTTCAAATGCGACATGTTGAGCAGATTCGTTGCTCCATTGACCGTTCTTCCTATCACATTCGGCACAATTGTCTCGCTGCTCTGGTTCTCGAAGGATTCCAGGTAAATCAATACTATAGAATTCTCCGAAACCATTATATCAGGTTTGGGTGTCTGGTCAACTATCAGGTTCTTGTCATTCTCAATTATATTACCTACTACCTGGAACTGCAAATTATTGGCTTTAAGTGCCTTCAGACCTTCCTGGAGAGGAACATTCCTGATGTCCGGAACCTTTACCTTGTCTTTAACCAGCTTTGCAGCCTCTTCTTCGGTATACATCGGTTTAACATTGAGATAACGCAGGGTATCCTTTACAATAGAAGCAACAACCGGCGCAGCAATCTGTCCTCCGTAGTAATTTGAAGGATCCGGCTCATCAATTACTACCAGTACGGCTATTCTTGGATCATCGGCCGGGGCCATGCCAATGAAGGACGCTACGTATTTCCCTTCAATATATCTCCCGTTAACCACTTTTTGGGCGGTTCCTGTTTTCCCGGCGACCCTGTAACCCGGTACATATGCATTTGAACCCGTACCTTCAGAAACAACCGATTCCAATATCTGCATCAATGTGCGTGCGGTCTCGGGAGAAATCACCTGCCGCCGCGTTCTGGGTTTGAATTCGTGTACCGTGTTGCCTTCTTCGTCCCTCAATTCAAGGGCTATCCTCGGCTGCATCAGCATACCGTCATTTGCTATGGCGGAGGCTGCCGTAATGAGCTGAATCGGAGTTACAGCAATGCCCTGCCCAAAAGCCATCGTTGCCAGTTCCACCGGGCCTACAGCGGATGGATTCATTACCAGCCCGTAAGCTTCACCGGGTAAATCGATTCCGGTCGGCTCCCCGAACCCAAAGGCCTCAACATATTTGAGAAACTTTTCCTTTCCAAGCCGCTGCCCCACTTCAATAAACACAGGATTGCACGAATTTTGCACTGCCTCCACAAAGGTCTCATGGCCGTGGGGTGAATAATACCTCCAGCATTTCAGCGTCACCCCTCCAACCTTTATATATCCCCGGTCGTAAAAGGTGCTGCTGGGAGTTACAACTCCTTCTTCCAATCCCGCTGCTGCCGTAATCATTTTGAACGTTGAGCCGGGCTCATATATATCAGAAACCGCGTAATTCCTCCACATCTTCAGCCTTTCATCCCTCAGTTCCTCTTCTGAAAGACCTTCCCAGACCTTCTTTTCCTGTTCCCCTATGGGGCTAAAGGGAGAATTCGGATCGTAGTCGGGTTTAACAACCATCGCCAGGATGTCCCCGTTCTTAGGATCCATCACTATAGCGGTAGCTTTTCGGGCTTTGTTCACCAGGAGGGCTTCTTCTATCGCCTTCTCGGCAAAATGCTGAATCACCTCATCGATGGTTAAAACAAGGTTATACCCGTCCTGGGGCGAATACTGGGTATCATATCCGAAAGGTATTGGCCGGCCGGCCGCATCGGTTTCCGATATATTTCTCCCCGGAAGACCGAACAAGTACTTGTCGAATATTGCTTCTACGCCATCAAGTCCCTGGTTGTCTGTCCCTATGAACCCCAGAATATGTGCCGCAAAGTTTCTATTAACATAGTACCTCTTGCTGTCATCCACGACATGGATCCCTGGAATATCCCTAATCTGATCTACAATCTCCTTTTCAACTTTCTTTTTCAGCAGCACAGTATCCATTTTTTTGGTCAGCTTATCCAGAACCTCTTCCCTTTTCATGTCAAGCACTTCTGCGATTTTATAGGATATCTCCTCGGGATTGCTTATTTCTACCGGTCTTACGTATATGGACTCGATGCTGGCGCTTATAGCTAGTTTTTTGCCATTTCTGTCGTAAATTATACCCCTTTTGGACGGAACCGGAATATCTCTGGTCCACTGCTCAACCGCCATATCCCTATAAACATCTCCGTTAACAACCTGTATCCATAAAAGTCTCATGATAAGTGCAAAAAACAGAAAAAAAACTGCAAATAGGCAGAATATTAACCTTTTCCTGACCCTTATTCCAGGCGCCGTCAACTTACTTCCCCCTTATATCAATGAAAAATGGTATTAAATTTTCCTATCAGGGCAGCAATCCATCCATCTGTGGCTAATCTCCCCTCCGGTTTCTCCTCTGTAATTTGAAAGTGACTATCTTCATCCTGTATATCCTCTACAGCAATGTATACAATATCTCTATTATCGGGATATATCATTCCGAGATGCGTAGTGGCGTATTCTTCTATCCAGTTTATATCCTGGGCTTGTGCAAGTTGAAGACTCAGCCTTTCATTGGTCTTCTGCAGCTCCTGAAGCTCTCTTTTGAGGTTCCTGATACCATAATTATATTCAGAAATCACTGCAAAACGGGAAATTATCAACAGAGCAACCGCAAAAGCAGCAATCACCTGTACAAAGGCCCTGACTTTCCGTCTATTTTTTTGTTTCTGCCTGTTCGCTCTTGACCTGTCCGGTTTTGACCGGTTGTATTCTTGGGGCATAGTTCCAAGGTATTGTCTATTTTCGGCTACTATCAAGTTTATTCACCCCCTGTAGTGTTTAGAACTTTCATAGTTTCTCCGCCACCCTGAGCAGTGCGCTCCTTGCCCTGGGGTTTATCGAAACCTCTTCTATGTCCGGTGAAACCGGCTTCTTTGTGATGACTCTTACCTCCGCCCTTTTCCCGCAAACGCAAAACGGAAAATCCTTTGGGCAGGAACAGGGATCCTCCAGTTCTTTGAATGTATCCTTGACTCTCCTATCTTCCAGAGAATGAAAGGATATTACGCATATCCTGCCGCCCGGGTTAAGCAGTCTAACTCCTTCCCTTAGCGATTGCTCCAAAATTCCGAGTTCATTGTTCACCTCTATCCTTATTGCCTGGAAGGTTCTTTTCGCGGGATGAGGGCCTGTCCTCCTAGCGGAAGCCGGTATCGCGGCTTTTATTATCCCTTCCAGTTGAGCCGTTGATGTTATGGGCTTTTTAACCCTCTCCCGGTGTATGAAAGATGCTATCCTTCCCGCCCATTTTTCTTCCCCGTACTCCTTTATTATCCTTTTCAAATCTTCCTCAGGATATCTATTGACAACATGCTCCGCCGTCAATTCCTGCTGCCTGTTCATCCTCATGTCCAACGGCGCATCCTGCATATAGCTGAATCCCCTGTCCGCCTGGTCCAGCTGGTGTGATGACACCCCGAGGTCCATCAGTATTCCATCTACCCCTTCAAAACCAAGCTCTGTAATTAGATGGTGCATATCAGCGAAGTTGCCGTGAATAAGGACAAACTTCCCCTCAAATCCTTCCAATGCCTTAGCCGCAGCTTCGATTGCTCTCTCGTCCCTGTCAATGCCGATAAGCCTTCCATTCGCCCCCAGATGCTTCAGGATCTCCCTTGCATGGCCTCCGCCTCCGATTGTCGCATCTACGTAAACTCCATCCGGTTTCAAATTCAGATATGTTATGCTTTCCCGAAGCAAAACTGATACGTGCTTGAACTCCATTATGTTCATCTCCAGTCCGGTATGTTCATCGATAGTTTTCCTCGCTTTCCGTCATACATACGGGACAAATCGATACGGTTAAATCCCCAGCTGCGCCATTTTTTCCGCTATTGCATCATAACCCATGGAAGTATCGCTGTTATATTTGTCCCACTCCTCCTTGCTCCAGATTTCTACCCTGGTAGAAACCCCGATAATAACTGCATCCTTTTCTATCTTCGAATGTTCCCTTAGGTTTGAAGGTAATAGTATTCTCCCCTGCTTGTCCAGTTCACACTCCGTTGCCCCTGAGAAGAAAAACCTCACAAAGGCCCTTGCGTCTTTAGACGTGAGGGGCAGAGTTTTAAGCTTTTCTTCAAAATTACGCCATTCCAGAATGGGATAAACAAAGAGACAGTTATCCAATCCCTTGGTCAATACAAACCTTTCTCCAAGGTCGTCTCTGAACTTTGAAGGAATAATCAATCTGCCTTTGTTGTCTATTGAATGCTGAAACTCACCTATAAACATTTCCTCACCCCAATTAGGGAAATCCCTCCACTTTATCCCACTATCAACCACTTATACACTAATTCTACCCGTATTGAAAAAATCCTTCCTACAACTGAAAAAAAATTACAATTATTTTGTAATTTTTTCCGCTTAATTGTCGATTGGATTTTAGATTGCAACATAAAAACACCGGGGAAACCCCGGTGTTTTAAGTTTTCTTTATGTTCTTTTTCCGTCTGTATACAATGAGTGCGGCACCCAACGCCACAGCTGCCAGGCTGACCACCTGCGCCATCCTTAAACTGCCGATCATCAAGCTGTCGATTCTAAGACCCTCAATGAAGAATCTCCCCACTGAATACAGAATGACGTAAAGAAGAAAAACTTCTCCCTCCACCTTTTTTCTCTTCCTGAACCACAGCAGAACGAAAAACACTCCCATGTTCCAAAGGAACTCATAAAAGAAGGTGGGATGGACCTTAACCCCGTTGACCATTATGCCCCAGGGCAAGTCCGTAGGCACCCCGTAAGCCTCCTGATTGACAAAATTCCCCCATCTCCCTATTGCCTGGCCAAGGATTATCCCGGGAGCAGTAATATCTGCCAGGGTCCAAAAGCTTACCTTCTTAACCCTGGCATATATCAATCCTGTAATCACAGCGGCAATCAAAGTACCATGGATAGCGAGCCCCCCTCCCCTGATATTAATAATTTGCAACAGGTTGCCAGAATAATAATCCCAGTTGAATATTACATAGTAAAGGCGAGCTCCGACTATTCCTGCGGGTATGGCAAATATGACCAGATCCAGGATGAGATTCTCATCCATACCCAAGCGCTTTGCTTCCTTAAGGGCTATAAGCATCCCCATAAGTATGCCCGCTGACATTATTATACCGTACCACCTCACAGACAAACCAAATATCTCAAATGCTACCGGATTCATATATCCCCCTCTTTTCCGTTATTTTGGAAGTATTACAGATAATACCATAGTTTCTGGCCTTAGGTGTGCCCTGAACCGTTCCCTGACTGTATCAATGCTGATTGCTTCGATAAAGTCCATGAACTCCAGGAAGTTTACTCCCTTAAAATGGTAGGACACGAAATTGGATGCAACGTACTCAAGGGAATTAAAATTATTCAAATACCTTCCCAGAAGCTTATTTCTTGCCAGCGTAAACTCTTCCTCCGTTAGGTCCGCCTCATTTATCAGGGAAATCTCATGTGAGATCAGTTCTGCCAGCCTGTCGGGGTCCGGCGATTCTCCACCAAGTATAGTATAACAGTAATCCACCTCAGCAGTGTAGTCAAAACTGAAGGTAGCGTTGATGAGCCCTTCCCTGTACATCCTTTCATAAAGGTTTGAGCCCTTTCCGAATATCATCTCGAGCAGGATAGAAGTGGAGATGTCTTTAACGAACATCCTTTCTCCGCCATAACCAACGTCATTGTCTTTAAATCCTATGTTGAAGAGTGGCTGGGAAACCGAAAGCCTTTGCTCTACCCGTTCTTTCGCCACTTCAGCCGGTTCCCAGGGATAATGGCGCTCAATCCCGCTCTTCCTTTCATGTACCCGGCTGTCCAGGCTTTCTTCTATCACCTGGACGGCTCTGGATATATCAATATCCCCTGCAGCGAATAATACCATATTGTCCGGGTGATAGAAATTATTATAGCATTTATACAGGGTTTCTTTGTCTATTTTCTTTATTGACTCAATATCACCCGCTATGTCTATCCTGACAGGGTGGTTTTTATACATTCCCTGAAGCAGGTTAAAAAAGCTCCTCCATTCCCCGTTATCATCATACATGCGTATCTCCTGTCCGATAATCCCCTTCTCTTTTTCGACATTCTGGTCCGTAAAGTAAGGGTTCTGCACAAACTTAACAAGTACTTCAAGGGACTGATAAAAATTACTGGTGGATGAGAACAGGTAAGCGGTGTTTGTAAAGTTCGTATAGGCATTGGCTGATGCCCCAAGCTTGCTGAACTTATCAAAAACGTTTCCCTTTTCCTCTTCAAACAGCTTGTGCTCAAGAAAGTGGGCAATCCCATCGGGTACCGACGTTGCTTCATCTTCTCCGGGTATGGTGAACCTTGTGTCTATGGACCCGAAGTTTGTGGCAAACACTGCAAACTGCTTTGAATATCCCTCCTTGGGTAGGATAAATACTTCCAAGCCGTTCCTCAGCTTTGTATAATGCAGAGTTTCTCTGATTTTAGAAAACCGAAATTCTTTTATACTGTCCATCATTCATCTCCCCTCCGCCGCTCTTGGTTGAAGTAAGAAAATATGTAACAACCGGCTCCACCTTGCCTGAAACCTCCCTAACCTCCTGAACGGTTACCCTTTCAATCTCTTTTATCAGGGTTTGGGGAGTCATCCCATGGCCCGATATTATCCTGTTTAACAGAAAATCAACTGTTTGCGCCTGATTATCCTTCATCGACAAGATATCATTTACAAGGGCCTTCTTGGCTCCGTCTATCTCGTATTCGCTGATGTTCCCCTTATTCATCTCTTCCAACTGTTGGTTGATTATTTGGACGGTTTTCTGATAGTTCGTTGTCTCTATGCCTGAGCCGATAACCATAAGGCCCTTGAATTTTTCCATCCTTGCAAACGAGTAATAAGCCAGGCTGGCTTTTTCCCTGACGTTGTTGAATAGCTTTGAATGGGTGCCTCCGCCTAAAATACTGGTATAAACCAGCATCGGTACATACTGTGCGCTTTTGTAATCCACCCCTGTTTTAAACCCCATAACCAGCTTCCCCTGGTTTACATCCATAGCTTCAACTACTTCCCGCGGCACATCTCTATCCGGATTGTATTGTTCCTGCATCGGATATAATATATTCTGCCTGTTGATTTCCAGCCCCCTGTCCAGGACATCCTTTAAATCGGAAATATCAACGTCTCCCACAACAAATATATCGATGGGGGTTTCTGATAACAATTTGTAATAATAGTCTGCAAGTTCCCGGGATGTAATCTGATCTAATTCCTCAATATCTCCATATCTGTATCTGCTGAACGGTCTCCCCTTATACATTTCTTCGTAGCATCTTTCAAGAGAATACTGAATTTTGTCATTGATTCTTGCTGATATTAACTTACGAAGATTTTGCTTCTCCTGGCCGAAAAACTCTTCCTTAAATCCGTTGTCTCCTATAAGCGGTTTTCTAATCAGATCGAGGATAAAGCTTAATACTGCGGATACAACGCCTTCCCCATTGAGAGTGTATTTATCACTAATAACATTACTGTTGAAGTATAGCAGTTGTAGGTCCCCTTTTTTAACAACATCCACACTCAGCGTTGCCCCATATTTCTCTCCCAGAAATTTTTCAATCGCCTTTAGGTCCTGGTAATCCTGGTTACCCCGTTTTATTACGTACGGCAAAAGAGCATTCTTTGTCGTATTTTCATCAAGCTGACGGTATAAGAAAAGGCTGATCCACACTGTTTTGAACTTTGGCTCCTTAATCAGGTACAGATTGACGCCTTCATCCAACCGCTGCTGGTAGTACACCCCTTCCATTGGTTGCTTGTCCTCCTTCCGTGTGCTAATCTATACTACTTCTAGTATTATTTAAAATATAATTCTTAATTATCCGTTCACCTTGAAATTCCTGCATAAATCTTTATTTCAATTCTTCGGCCACTATTTTCAATCTATCACCCAAGGCTTTAACCAGCAGATCATCATCTTCCCATGAACCTATGTATAGAATTTCGGTCCCCTTAGGTATTTTTATCTTAGAAAGCAGTTTGGGAATACTGTACTCTGTCTCTATACACGGATTTTCGTAACCGGCGGCAACAACCGCAATCCTATTAACACCGGAATCCAGCAAATACTCTACTTCCTCTTCAACCGATGGTTTTCTGTATTTCAAGTACGCTATCCTCATCTTTCTACTGTCGTAGCCGTTTTTAATCATACCTTCTTTAATCTTATTGAGGAAAACCTCTTCCCCTTTATAGCCATCGGCGTAAATTTGCAGCGCCTTACCGCTGCATCCCTTACCGATAAGCACTATGCCAACCTGCTCCGGACTGGTCTCCTGGGTTTTATATAGAATGCGGTTCTCATATATCGATGCCACTGCATCGTGATTCCATAGGGGATACGTAAAGCTCACTTCGGCACTGAGTTTGCTCTCTTCCATTACCCTAATGATCCTGCTGTGTATTGTTTCCTGATAGGGCTGCTGTATCAAGAAATTCAAAAGGACTATAATCCTGTCATGCCCGTTCTTCAATATCTCCCTTGTAACCGTTTCCAGGTATGGTGGTCCAAAAAGGTTAGCATTGTAAACTGTGTAACCGCTCCCGTATTTTTGATTTACTTTATTGTACAGGCTTTGGCTTATTTCAGGAGAAATATCCTTATCCATGCCTTTGAAATCCTTCCTGAGCCCACTTGCCCTAACCGGGATGCTCCACCAGTTTGCCCCTTCCGTATACGTATCCTTACCGGTCTTTAGCCTGTAGACAGCTCCGTTTGAAGTATAACTCCCGATTTCTCCCGGAGACACCAGGAGCACTGCGGTTCCCGTGTTTTCAAGCGAAGGTGTGATTTCACCGCCTGAAATCCTTCCCATGAAGATGTTTATATAAACACAGGAAAGCAGGTAGCCCAGCATCATTACTAAAACAAGCGCAGTGATTATCTTAAGTTTTTTCTCAAACCTGAATGTATAAAACAATGCGGCAATTAGGCACAAGCATAGCATTACGGTGGCAATTATCCGCAAATAGCTTCCCGCCATCATGCTGACAGTGGAAAGAACACCCACCACAAGACCCAGCGATATAATCAATATATAAGTGGTATCAATCCTCAGTTTCATCACAGCCTCCCTCCTTTTATCCAATATAATCTTTATGCAGATAAATCAGGATAAATAACAAGACAGCAAATAAAAAAGCAACCTCTGATTTCAGGTTGCTCTAGATCATCTTCTTCTACTCTTCATGGGAGAAGTCAATGTTCCTTAACACCTCAGCAATATCCCGTGCCAGTGAGTTCAAAGATGCTCCTTTGCCTATCATATCCTCGATGCTGGAGATGTTTTCAAACAGGTCCGGGTCCATAGTGATAACAACGTTGTTCAGGGATTTATCCAGCTTCCTGATCCTGTTCTCCATTTCCCGGCGAAGCATCCCATTGTTTGCTCCGGGTTTATCACCTGAAAAGATTATTCCGATAACCGCTGTGTCGCCGATTAAAATAACCGATGAAACCTTAATATATTTTTGTTTTTCGATATCTTGTTTTATCCTGCGGGCTCTTTCGATCAGAACCCTGCCTTCCAAGACTGCGCTTTCATTCCTTCCGGACTGCTTGGTTTTAGCCCTATTATACAGCTCATTGCTGTCTTCCGTTGGTCCTCTATTTGTATGGCATCCAAGTGTAAGGATGATAACTAGCATTATTATTAATAAGACTATCAGAGTTTTTCTAAGAGTGCTCATAACCAAAATGAATAATCACCTCCCAATAATGTCCCCAATATTTATTCTTTCTCAGGAAGGTGATTTTATCAAAAAACCAAATCCCAAAAATCAGTAGCCAGCGTATAAATCGGACAGTGGCTATCGGACCCTTTGCTATATTTGCTGATACTCAGTCGGTAATCATCTCAAGCAAATCACCATTACTGATGCTTGCTGCATTTCCTTCTTCCACATCCAGGTGGAGTTCCAAAGCATAGCTGGGTGATACCCGGATCAATACATTCTCATAAACCGTACCACGGTCCCCGTCCTTTCTCACCTTTACCCGCTGGAAATCCTTGACGCCAAATCTTTCTGCATCCCCGGGATGCATATGTATATGGCGCGCTGCTGCTATGACCCCCTGTTCAAGGTCTACTTCTCCCTCGGGTCCTATGATTTTTACACCCGGTGTTCCCTCTAAATCACCGGAATCCCTAACCGGAGGTCTGATCCCAAGGCTGTAACCATCCGCGATCGATATCTCGATCTGTGTTTCCTTCCTTACCGGTCCCAAAACCCTTACCCCTTTTATCGTTCCCTTTGGCCCTACCAGGTCTACCTTCTCCTCACAGGCATACTGGCCGGGTTGAGACAACGCTTTGAATTCAGTCAGCTCATGACCTTTGCCGAACAACTTATCAACGTGTTCTTTGCTCAGGTGTAAATGCCTGTTGGACAGGCCAACGGGTACTTTTTTGTTTTCCATGAGTATTCCTCCCTTGGTATTTGTAATTCAAAAGTTAATAGAATAACAATCCTTTTTTATTTTATCATATTATTAATATTAGTTCTAACCAACTTTCCCTCATAGCATATGAGGTTTCTAATTTATAGGTAAAAATGGTATAATGGTTAAGAAAGGAGGCGGTTTTATGGCAATAGTTGAGGTAACCATTGCCCCCTTTGGCACCGGTTCCACCAGCCTGAGCAAATACGTGGCAGGGTGCCATAGGGTGCTGGAAGAAGAAAAAGGCCTGAAATATCAATTGACCCCCATGGGAACGGTGATTGAAGGCGAACTGGACCTGATTATAGCTACAATCAGAAAAATGCATGAGGTGCCTTTTAGACAAGGGGCTATGAGGGTATCCACCCTTATCAGAATCGATGACCGCAGGGATAAAGTCGGTACAATGGAAGGGAAAATCGCTTCGGTTGAAAACAAACTAAAATAGAACGTATACATTAAGCATAAAAAAGCGCCTCCGGCGCTTTTTTATGCATATTTCCTGTTCAACTCGTCTATAATGGCCTTTTCTTCAACACCATACATTTGAGCAGCCCGCTCAATGCTCTTATATAGAGCTCCTCCTCAGCCAAAGCACGCGATTCCGTTTTTCTTAAAGACCTCTTCCGCCTCGGGGTGTTCTTTAAGTACGTCCTTGATTATGGTATCCTTATTATACAAGAATGGCACCTCCAGCTAGTTTTAGCCTAATTTTATACTATTATTATATACAAATAAAGGCTACATGTATTTTTCCAATTTTTTTATAAATTCTCCGCTCACATCGGCAACCGTTATATCAATGTCAGTTACCTTTCCAAGCATCGATGCATAAACTTTGGCAACCTCTTCTTTGGGTACTCCTCCGACGCCGGTCGCAAGGGCAGGCAGTACCATGGAAGTAATCTTCATCTCCCTGGCCTTTTCCAGCAGTGAGTTTATACATTTCTTCACGATTTCAATACTTGAGGGCTGCGCCGGCTGCTTCATGGTAACCGCATGAAAAACATATTTAAATTTAAGTTTTCCTGCACCCGTGACATATACTTCACCTTCGCTTGGGTCTATCCTTCTACATACTTCAATGGCTTCCTTCTCAATTTCAATGCCCCCGATCCGCCTGATTGCCGCTGCAACTCCACCACCCATTGGTCCGATACCATTTGCGGCATTGACAATAACATCTGCCTCCAAAGAGGTTATATCTCCAACCACCGTTTTCATCCCTGACCCTCCCTAACTTAACTCGATTCTATGCTTTATCTTTCTATACTACACGGAGAATTCCTCTTTTTTTAAGCCTCCTTGACGGGAGGCTTTTAATATGTATAGAAATCGTGATTGCCTATGCTGGTTATGTAGCGCAACCTGCTCTTGAACCACCAAACTGCTCTTTCGCCTGCAATCTCCTCATATATGAAGAATAATGCATTGCCCACATCTTCTCCGTTTTCTCCAGTTGGTTTTATACCTCGCAGTGCTTCCTCAGCTGCATTGTATGACTGCTTCGAAGGTTCTTTCTTTTCCCATCCGCCGTCCGAAATTGGTTGAAACTGTCCTTTTTGAAATATTACCCCTTCTATCGTGTTCGGAAACTTAGAACTCTTAACCCTATTCAGAATAACCGCTCCTACGGCCACTTTTCCCTCGTATGGCTCATACCTTGCTTCACACTCGATCATCTTTGCTAAAAGATACAGTTCCCAGTCGCTTATTTCCTGACCGGTTCCCCGGCTTACCTGCACCTTCGGTCTGGCTACCACACTCTTCATCCGCAGGTCCGGCAGCACGGGAGCAGCCGGAGTTTCCATATAATTATCTGCGTATACTGACATGTCTTTGCTGTTACTGCATCCAACACAGGCAAAGACCACGAGTATTAGCAAAAATACTGCCGTGTTTCTATGGTTTTTCATTCTTCCTCCTTCTGATGCCCCAATATATGTTGGCAACTTTATCCAACACAGTTTTATACTATACCAAAACTCACATGAAATTGCAACTATATATGATTCATCGTCAGTTCTGAATAAAAACATAATTATTATATTATATCCGTAGAGTTGTCCTATTATACCTTAAATAAAAAAGCGCCTCCGGCGCTTTTTTATTTAAGATGGCAGGCGCATCTCAAACCTGCTCCCTTTCCCCTCCTCGCTTTTCACTTCGATAGTCCCATGGTGAACCTCTATAATGGCCTTTGTAATTGACAGCCCTATGCCGGCACCGCCCGTAGCCCTGTTCCTGGATTTTTCCCCCCTGTAGAACCTTTCGAAGATAAAGGGCAGGTCCTCCTGGAGTATACCCCTCCCATTATCCTCGACCACAATCACAATATCATTGCCCTTCTTCGCAGCTTCAAGCTTTACAGTACCGCCTTTATCCGTAAACTTCAAGGCATTGGAGAGCAGGTTGATCAATGCCTGCTTTATTTTGCCCTTGTCTCCCTTTAACACCAAATCTTCCTCTATATCTGCAATGAGCTCTACGCCTTTTTCATCAAAAAGTATCTTAAAATTGTCCCTTACTTCTCCTGCTACAAGAGCAAGGTTGAATTCCTCGATTTCCAGTTTTAGCGAGCCCTTTTCAAAGCCTGAAAGCTTCTCAATATCTTTAACCAGAGACGAAAGCCTTAGTATTTCATCGTAGCAGACCTGGAGCCTTTCCGGAGTAGCTTCCCATATCCCGTCCTTGATTGCTTCAATGTGGCTCAGTACGATGGTCAGGGGAGTCCTGAGTTCGTGCGCTACATCGGAAGTCATTTGGATTCTCAAATCCTCCAGGTTTTCCACCCACTCGCCAAGCCTATTCACTGATTTAGCAAGCTCGCCAAGTTCATCCTTCCCTTCAACCCCGGTAACCCGTTTCTTCAAATTTCCCCTTGACATATCGCTGGTAGTGTTGATTATTTCTATAATTGGCTTTGTCAGCTTTCTGCTGAATATCCAGCTTGCTACCGTTGCCAAAGCCATCGCTAAAAAAACCGACACGATAAGAATCGAATTGACCTTTTTCTTAAAGTCAATATCCTGGGATAGGAGTACCGTAGGCCCAAAATAGCCTATCTCCACTTCTCCGACCTTCATACCATCTACCTCAATGGGAAGCCTGGCTGTGCTGTAATCGTCCTCTCCTTCGCCCGTCCATCTCCTGCCCATCCACCTTCTGTTCATCATGCCCTGGGGGTGTCCCATCGCCGATTGGTATATCACTATACCCTTTTCGTCAAAAACCCTGATATTAGCCACGCTTCCCATGGCAGAGCGGGCTATACTGCTGATGTACAGCTTATCCCAGCTTCCGTACTGCCTGTAGTATTCCGCCAGGCTATCCACTATCTTAGAGTACCTGTCTTCCTGATTCTTTTTCATGTATTCGTAAAAGCTTTCGTCAACTGTTCTGTTTATCATCAACCCTGTGAGTAAAACGGAACACAGAGCTGTGGTCAGGAAGGCCAGAAGGAATTTCCCCCTTAAACTTTTTCTCATTCTTTACCCCCCAAACTTATAACCGGCTCCGTATATAGTTTTTATATACCGGGGGTCCCTTTTATTATCTTCAATCTTGTTTCTTATATTTTTAATGTGGGTATCGATTGTCCTGTCATAGCCCTCATAATCATAGCCAAGCACCGCGTATATTAGCGTTTCCCGGCTGTATACACGGCCCGGATTGCTTGCCAGGGTTTTCAGTATATTGAATTCCAATTGGGTAAGACCTGCGTTCCTACCGTCTTTGATAACCTCCTGCTTAAGCATGTCGATTTTCAGCCTTCCCCCGTCCAATTCAAGGACATCGGCAGTTCTTCCTTCCTCCCCGGTCCTTCTCAGCACTGCCCTTATCCTTGCTACAAGCTCCTTTGGACTGAAAGGTTTTACTAAATAATCGTCGGCCCCTATAGAAAGGCCCTCTACCCTATCCTCGACCTGACTTTTTGCTGTCAGCATGATTATTGGCACTGCAGATTCCGCTCTTATTCTTTTGCAGACCTCCCACCCATCCATACCAGGCATCATCAGGTCAAGAACTACCAGGTCCGGTTCCTCCCGTCTATATAACTCCAATGCCTCGATACCATTGCCGGCCTGAACCACCGTGTATCCCTCCTTGACGAGGTAGGACCGAACAACTTCCACAATCCTTTGTTCATCATCGACAATCAGCACTTTGCTAACACTGGCCATCTGCTCTAATCCCCTCAAGCTTTAATTGAACTCTTTAATCATTACATTAACTCAACATTGTGTAGCAATTATGAAGAACCTTTAACAAATCTCCTCCACTACTCCTTTAATAAGCTCAATAAAACCTTTCCTTGCCATCTTACCAACCTCTATAACCTCTTCATGCTTCAAGGGCTGGTCAAGGATACCCGCGGCCATATTTGTTATGCACGATATCCCAAGCACCCTAATCCCGCAGTGGTTAGCTGCAATTACCTCCGGAACCGTCGACATTCCAACGGCATCCCCGCCGATTATCCTGGCCATCCTGATTTCGGCCGGAGTTTCATAGCTTGGTCCCTGCATAGCGCAGTATACTCCCCTATGTACTTTAATTCCGGCTTTCCCGGCGCAGTTCAGGGCCACGTCTATAAGATCCCTGTCGTAGGCCCTGGACATATCGGGAAACCTGGGCCCCATTTTCTCCAAATTCTTACCCCTCAAAGGATTCGCCCCCAGCAGGTTAATGTGGTCGGTTATAACCATTAAGTCTCCCGGGGCAAACTCACTGTTCACACCACCGGCCGCATTTGTCACTATCAGGTATTCTACCCCTATAAGCTTCATAACCCTGACGGGAAATGTCACTTCATCGAGGGAATAACCCTCATAGTAGTGAAATCTTCCCTGCATAACCACCAATTCTTTGCCCATGAGTTTTCCAGCTACGAGCCTTCCCGCATGCCCCTCCACTGTAGAAACCGGAAAACCTGGTATTTCACTGTAATCTATTATTGTCTTATTCTCAACCTGTTCTGCCATCTCACCCAATCCTGAACCGAGAATCAAACCTATTAAGGGCCGGTTGCTGAGCCTTGCGGATATATACTCCGCCGCCCTTGCGTAATCATGGTACTCTATCATTACAAATCCCTCCTTATGCTTATATTCTACCCTAATCCCCCCCGGATTTACCAGCATTAATACACTTTTCGCCGATACGGCCTTCATCATCCCGATACTAAATTTTGGACAACCATAATATACATGGTATATAAATATTGATAAATAATAGTCAAAGTATTATAATCTTTTCGGAGTTTATTTTTCCTTTACGGAGTTGCTGAGCTATGGCATTAACAAAAGAGAATAACATACATAATGTGATAACCTGGAGAAAAAACTCCAGCATGGGGCTCGTCACCGATGGCGTATTAATAGGCATAATCTCCGGACTGATTGTAGTTCTGTATAGATTCCTTTTGGGAAGATCCGAAGCTTTTGCGAGAGAAGCTTATGCTTTCTTAGTTCAAAAACCCTACTTAGTCCCTTTTTGGGCTGCTTTTCTGGTTGTGACAGGTTATCTTATCGGTACCTTGATAAAGTTTGAGCCCATGATATCCGGCAGTGGAATTCCTCAGGTGGAAGGCCTGCTGCTGAGGAAGCTTGGAATGAACTGGTGGAAGGTTATTCTTGGTAAGTTTATTGGGGGTATTATGTCCATAGGCGCAGGCCTCTCCCTTGGCAGGGAAGGCCCCTCTGTACAATTAGGCGCCGCAGCCGCTCAGGGGTTCTGCCGTGTTTTTAACAAAATGAAGGTTGAGGAAAAATTCCTGATAACCAGCGGTGCCAGCGCAGGACTTTCAGCGGCATTTAATGCGCCCCTCGCGGGTATAATGTTCGCTCTTGAAGAAGTTCATAAAAGCTTTTCTCCTATGGTATTGTTAGCCGTTATGCCGGCATCTCTTACCGCAGGCTATATTGCAAAAAATTTCTTTGGCATGTCGCCTGCTTTTAGCCTGGAGATAGTGTCAGTACTGCCTCTTAACCATTACGTATATTTGATAATTCTCGGAGCAATTCTGGGGGTGTTCGGCACTGTTTTCAATAGGTTTATAATAAAGTCGCTGAAGTTTTATAGGAAACAAAAATGGCTGCCTATCCAGTTCAGACCGGCAGCCGCGCTTCTTGTTGCATGTATTGTGGGATTCTATTTTCCCCAGGCTCTGGGTGGTGGCCACGAATTAATTGCGTCCCTAGAACAGTCAATGTTCCCGCTCGGTTTTTTACTGTCACTCCTGGCAGTAAAGTTTTTCTTTACCATGATAAGCTACGGTTCCGGTGCTCCGGGAGGCATTTTCCTCCCATTATTGGTAATTGGCGCCCTAACGGGTCATCTTTATGGAAGTGCCCTGGTAACCTTTTTGGGGGTTAATCAGCAATATGTCAACAATTTCATAATACTTGCTATGGTTGGATATTTCACTGCGATAGTCAAAGCCCCGATAACAGGAGTGATTCTGATAACCGAGATGACCGGTAATTTCAGCCATCTTCTTGCGTTATCTGTTGTAGCGCTGACCTCCTACGTTACTGCCGATATTTTATCATCCAGACCAATATATGAATCTCTCTTGGACCTGACTATCCTTCAGAACAGCAACTCCTATAAAGGTCATGCACGAACCAAGGTTTTACTGGAAATTCCCGTTCCTATGGGTACCGCGATTGACAGCAGGATGATCAAGGAAATTAACTGGCCGCCGGACTGCCTATTGGTTGGGATAAAAAGAGGGCAGGAAGAGATCATCCCCAATGGCAGCACTGTATTACTACCCGGTGACTTTCTTATAATACTTGTTGATGAGCTAAACGCTCCCGGTGTCAAGCAGGCCTTACTAGGCATGAATCAGTTGTGTCTATTGGGAAGCGAACGTTAATATCGCATTAGCCGCTCTAATTTCTCTAACCGGCAGCTTACCTTTTCAACTCGACCTTTATTTCGGAACTAACCACTACGAACTAGCGCCTCTAAAGGAATGTCTCCTTTTGACCATGTAAAAAAGACCTGCATCACTGCAGGTCTATCTTCCTACCCAAGGTTTCGGGTCCACTACTTCACCATTTTTTCTGACCTCAAAGTGGAGGTGCGGTCCTGTTGAGAGCCCAGTACTTCCTGATAATGCTATTGTCTGACCTGCCTTTACCTGGTCACCCGCCTTTACGTTGAGGCTGGAATTATGCGCATACAGTGTAACAATTCCGCCTCCGTGGTCTATCATAACGGTCTTCCCGTATCCCCCATAGGTATCCGCATACAGTACTGTTCCAACACCGGCAGCGACTATCTTTTTACCCCATGGCACACCTATGTCTATACCCGAGTGGAACTTCTTGGTCTTGTATATCGGGTGTATCCTGTAGCCGAAATCAGAGGTTATCCTGGTATATCCAGGGACGGGCCATACAAAGGTTCCTCCTACAAAGCCGCTCTTGGTCTGGAGCTTGAGTATTGTCTGCGTTATCTGTTTTGAAGTCTTCTCTAGTTCATCCAGCATTTCCTCGTACATCTGCTCCTGGCTTTTCACCTTGTTCAATGTGGAGTTCCTGCTGGCTGTTATGGCCTGAACCTCCTGCTTCTTATTGAGGAGGTCGTTCTTAAGGGACAGCATCCTGATTTCCTTCTGTTTCACTTCGTCCTTTTTCTGCTGGACCAGATCCCTGTACTCCTTCATCTCTTCGAGGACAGAGATGTCGAAGGAAGCAACCTTGCTCACAAGGTACAGCCTTGAAACAAAATCCGAAAAGTCTTCAGCATTCAACAGAACCTCAAGGTACCCATAGCCGCTGTTTTTGTACATGCTTCTCAGACGCTGCTTGAACAGGTCATCCCTGTCTTCCATGTCTTTTTGTGCCTGGGCCAGTTCCTTGGAAAGCCTGTCCAGTTCCTGGCGGGTAACTGCGATGTCGTTTTCTACCTTATTGAGCTTGTTCTCTGCATCATTGAGCTGGTTGTTCAGGTTTTGCAGTTCCTTCAGAAGTGCATTCTTTTGATTCTGAACTGTTTTTAACTGGTTTTCGACACGTTTTATCTCCTGATTTACGTTTTGAAGCTTTTTCTGTTCCTCTGCCAGGTTGGCAAAAGCAATGGAACTATGTAACATAATGATTAACACCAATATTCCTGAAAAAATTCTTTTTATCCTCACCGGTTCGCCCCCCTGGTCATAATATTATATATATGATTTTACAAAAAATTTTCGGTTTTGTCATTTTCTTTGACGAAAATTTAATATATTTGTAACATTTCCATATTATGTCTTATACTTTATCATAATATAGACAGGAAGGCAACTATTTGTTGATTGGTCTCGTTTTTTATTGCATAAGAAAGTATACTTTCTTATGCAATAAAAAAGGTGCATGAATGCACCTAATTCTTTTAGCTGATATCCCACAGGGCCAGCCCGGTCTGATCATCGCAAGTTCTTACAAGTTCATTTCCAGTTCCTTTATAATCTTAACACCGCTGCTCGTTCCAATCCGGTTTGCGCCTGCCATAACCATTTTCTTCAGAGTCTCCAGGTCACGGATACCACCGGAGGCTTTTACCCCAACGGCTGCGCCTACCGTCTCCCGCATCATCCTGACGTCTTCGGTTGTAGCGCCCATGGTTCCAAATCCGGTTGAAGTTTTCACGAAGTCTGCTCCGCTTTCCGCTGCTATCCTGCAAAGCCTTATTTTTTCCTCATCCTTCAAATAACATGTCTCGATAATGACTTTCAGCACAAAACCCTTAGAGATCTTCCTTATTTCTGAGATCTCTCTTTCGATTATTCCGAAATCGTTGTTTTTGACTGCCCCTATGTTAATTACCATATCCAGCTCTTTCGCTCCCTTTGCAAGGGCATCATTGCTTTCAAACACCTTTGCGGCAGTACTGGTCGCCCCCAGTGGAAAACCTATAACCGTACCCACCTTTACGCTCCCTTTTTTAAGCAGCCGTACAGCTTGTTCTACATTGAACGGGTTGACGCATACCGAGCAGAAGCCGTACTCAGTTGCTTCCTGGCACAGGGCTTCAATCTCCCGGCCGGAGGCATCAGCCTTCAGCATGGTATGGTCTATTAGTTTTGCTATAGTGCTTTTATCCCACTCCATAGTATCACTTCCCCTTCGCAATCAGTTTTTCCTCAACTTTCCTCGTCCGTTTCAGAATAGCAAAGATTATTCCGGGTGTCAACGTCCATCCTTGCTTCCTATTCCTTGCTGCGTTTCAGACATTCGTTGATCATCTCCTGGGTTATCACATTACCTGCCGGCTTTACCAAAACCCTGCTCCCAGGCTTCATTCCCTGGAGCTTACTTTTCACATTCTCTATCTCTTCTTCCAGTCTCTTAACCCTTTCCTCCAGTCCTTTGTTGAGCTGACGGCTGTATTGCTCCAAATCGCTTTTTGTATTCCTTATTTCTTCCAATATGGCTTCACGGAGCATATTAACGGCATCTTCATTAACCGCTGCCTGCGTAACCCTGTCTGTTTCATACGGTGACCGGGCTTGTACCGGATCAGGCATTTCGCTGTTTACGGGAGGAGGCGAATTCTGCATAATTTCCCTTGAAAACCTCACTCTTTCCATGGGCCTGTGGAGGAATGGTATATGTAGCTCAGCCGGATTCGTCGCAACAACTCTTTTAGCTTTTACCAGTGGAGTATATTTATTGATGAAACCGTAAACCTCGAAGTCACTTTCCTGCATGTTATTATACAGCTTTCCCCTGCTCCAGCTGCTGCCTCCGTCATAGGAACTGCAGTATTTCACCTTTCCATCGTCTGCCCAGGCCACGTGCAGTGTTTTCTTTCTATTGACGATGATCGGTCCCTTTTTGAACCCCATGCCCGTCACAATCTCAACCGCCCCATTGTCATTCAGCCTTTCCACATCTTTAACAAAATAAGCGCTGCTGCCGTTCATAACCATCATATAGTTCTCCTGCAGGACCATATCCGTTACCTTTGTATAACCATCTCCTTTTCCAACGGCCATTTTCACCCAGTTGTCATTATCAAATCTCCACAACTCCACACTATCTCCGTCAGAGTATGCTAAGTGTACTGCACCGCCAGCCCCTAAGTACATATCAACACAGAGCAGGTTTGCGCCTTTTGCAAAAGTATTCACCTTGAATCCGGTCCACCGTTTGCCATCCCACCTGTGGTGAAATAACGCCGAATTTCCATTACTGTCCGATAAGGAGTATAATAGGTGTATTGTTTCATCTCCCGACACCAAATAAGGGCTTGATATTATATTGGATGTACCGGAAAACTTGTATAGAATTTGCTTGTTCCACTCCACCAGGTTGTATCTCATATATACAACCTCATTGTCATAGGTTAAAGCGATCAGGTTAATGTTATCCCTGCTGTCCATATCCATAGAGAATTCCTTTACCCTTTTTCCCAGATCAAGGGTATTGCCAATAGCCTCATCCTTTCCTCTCTTGACCATATAGTTTAAGTAGCCCGCGGTGTTTATAGAAAAGATCCATATGTTTCCCCTGCTATCCACAGCGATGTACTTGTCAATGCTTCTTTCCATATCCAACTCACCCCTATCTAAATAATATGCAGGCCCATGCAAATTAGAAGGCCGCGGTTGACTGCATATCACCAATTATGAGTCCTATTCATATATTACTACTGCAATGAGGTATCTACACATTTAATTAAAGAAAGGAGTTGAATATATGTCCTTTTACTCTCTTGCAAACAAAGATAATCCCAACGGTCCCGGCTTAATCTCAGCGCAAGGAGTCAGCCCAGTCTTCAGGGAGAGGGTTTGTGTTCAGGTCAAAAAGGTATATGATGCATGCCTTCAACAGCTAGTACTCGAGAAAGTTGAAGTAACCATAACACCGGAAGGCGGCCCCTTTGCACGGCCTTTGAATTTTGTAAGCTGTAGAAATACTACTTCAAGGGGTATAATAAAGAACTTAAGAGTCGACAGACTGCCCGACAGGGAAAACTTTGCAAGGGTCAGAGCGGTTGTAAAAATCCCTATCCGGATAGAATTTATTGACGCCGACGGCGTTCGAGGCTTTGGCACCGGTTTTGTAACCGTTCCAAAGGATGTAGTACTGTTTGTTCCCGACGAGTCGATAATACCTTTCGAAATCGAAGCCACAGTAGGCGCATCCTGCGCGGACGGTGTATTCGTAGGCGATTTCACGTTTAAACTGGATATTTGCGTAACAATTATACTCAAGGTTATAGCCGAGGTGGAACTCCTGATACCTGCTTTCGGTTTCTGTGTTATTCCTCCATGCGAAGAATTCGCAGAGGCCATTTGTGCTGAATTCTTTGGCCTTCCGCTATTCCCTCCCCAGCTTGAAGACATCAGAAGAAAAGGTTAGAAAAAAACTCCTGACGGTTATCGTCAGGAGTTTTTTTCTATTTTGTAATGAACCACTGGGTAACGGTTATTCCACCCATACTGCTGTTGCTGACTATTCCAACCCCCACATGGGTATAGTTGGGGTTTAAAATATTCTTCCTGTGGCCTTCCGAATTCATAAGCGATACATGCGCTTTCAGTACAGAACTGTTCCGGGCAATGTTCTCACCGGCAGCCCTGTATTTTATTCCCAGGCTGTTCATCATATCAAAGGGTGAACCGTAAGTTGGCGAATTATGGGCAAAATAACCGTTATCCACCATGTCCTGTGATTTCATCCTTGCTCCCTTCGAAAGTTCAGTATCCACCTGCAGTGGTTTTACTCCTGCCTTCACTCTCTCTTCGTTTATATATTGAATCATTTCCTTCTCTTGAGCTGAAAGCCCGGGAGCATTCACAACATTGTTTTCTGAACTTGCACTCTGCCCTTGATTTGCAAAAGTGAGCTCAGCCTGTCTTGATGCGTTCGACCCGCCCCTGCTCACAGGCTGTACCGGAGCACTGTTTTGGGTTGTTGATGGCGCCTGCTGTACAGTACCCTGAGTAGTATTTTTTGCTTGCTCCGGCTGTACGTAGGTTCTGTTTTCCGTGCTGTTGATCACAATACTTTTGAATCCGCTAAAGTATTTGCCGATACCAAAAAGATTATTTGCTATTTGAAACGCGCTGTACTGTCCACTATAAGCCAGGGCTGTAGGCATAGTGGCCAATACGATCAGCATAGCGGCAACCATTATTGAAATTGCTTTTTTATTCATATTACAACACCTCCTTTGCGAATCTCGTGGTCAGGGGCGTCCAGCCCCTGAAACACGGCATTTCTTACAGCGACTACATGTAGTCGCTGTTGACTATTTCATACTGTATAGCAAACCTCTCAGATGTTCTACTTCAACTTTTAGTTCCTGTTTTCTTCCTCAAGCTTTGCAATACGTTTCTCTTTTGCTTCGATAACGACATCCTGTGATTTTGCTGTCTTATCGTATTTAGCCCTTTTATTCATTTCTTTGTTTACTGTTTTTTCGCGGAGCTGTTCAATGCGTTCCTTCATCTGCTCATCGCCATACAGAAAACTTTTTGACACTCCGCTTTGCTTTGAGACACTGTTGAAATTTATGGCTTTTCCCATAAACTGAAGCTCCACAATGGCTTTTTCTGCCTTTTCTCGGGCATCTTCTTCCTGTTTTCTCCTATAGGCTACTATGCCTTTCATGCTTCCAACCATCACATACCCTCCCGGAATTGCCCGTTTTTATGGACAATTCCTTCTTTACGGATACGTTCCAGCATCTTTTTTAACAGTGTCAAATATTCTGTATTCTTTTCCTCCCAATCCTTGCGGCTAATGTATCGGCTGAGTCTGATTAATTCCTCCACCCGCTTAATCTCAGCCTCATACTCAGGAATGTTATCTTTTGTGCTGCAAAAATTTGGACACTCCAAGCATTTTTCCATCTGGTGCTTACAAGCTATCTTTGATGGTTTAAAACAGGTCCCGAAAGGCACCCTTACCGCATCCAGGGTCTTCCTTACGAATTCATATCGTATACTTTCTTCCTGTGCCCTTTCGGAAGAAACTTTTGGTGGCTCTGCGCCCTCCACATGGAATAGATTCAGCCTTTCTGTAACTTTCCATTTCTCATATAGGGCATTTTCAGAAACCTTTGCATAGTGCAGTGTCATCTGCAAGCTGCAGTGCCCGAGTATCTGCTGGATGACGCCTATCGGCATACCCTGTTCCGCATATTCGACAGCCCTTGTATGCCTTAATGCATGCGTTTTGAAATGGTAAAGCTCCCCTGATGCATCCGTTATCCCTTTTCTTGCTATAAGCTCCCTGACAGCCTGCACAAAAGCCGGTTTGCTAATCGGCATCCCCATATTTCTTCCTTCATAGGTGTTGAAAAGGTACTTTTCCGGGTTGTTGTCATCAGTGCTTCTTTCTCCTGCTTCATCTGCAAGCTCCCTTATTATCTTCTCCACTTCATCCCTTATCGGGATCTTAAGCCGTGGTATCCCGGTCTTGGTTATTTCCCCGCAAAGGTAGGGGACGTAACGGTTTTCAACCTTGTTCCAAAGATAATCGAGACAATTGTCATATCTCAGGTTCAGCACATCCGTACCACGCCAGCCTGTTTCTCTGAGTAACACATAGACTGTCATCATTTCCTTTGGTTCTATGTCCGTGATGGCGGCATCAAGCTGTTCCCTGACCGGTTCCGGTATATATTTCACTTTCTCCATGGTATCAGAAATCCGTTCACGCCTTGGAATGTCATCATCAAAGATCAGCCTGTCGACATCTTTCTCCGGTGCCAGTGGAAACTCAGCCATCTGGATATAATCCAGGAAATATCTTATGAACGACACGGCTTTGCTTCTGTAGGTGGCATTACTGTCCTTATGTTCTTCCATCGTCCATACGAGATACTTTTCCATATCCTCCCTGCAAAGATTTTCAAGAAAACCATTCCCGTGACCGTGCCTGTAAAATATCCCGAAAAAATACTTCAGATATACCAGCATCTCGCCACAGTAAGACCAGCTCCTGCGTGTAACCAGTTTTCCGAGATACCTTTTCACCATCGGCCGGTAATACTCCGGGATATCGGCAAAGGATATGGAACCCCTTCCTCGTCTGTCGCAGGCGGATATCCTTATCCCCGGAAGCTTTGCAGCATGCCAGACATCCTTTTCCATTTCCTCCCGCTCGTCATAAAAATCATGGATGAATTCCACAAAACCGTTTTTAAAGGCAAGATAATGGGTCCAATTTTTACGGCCTCCTTTTCTTCCGGCATAATGCTGATTCAGATATCTGATGAATCTTTCATCCTCCTTGAGTTCTTCTATTCCGCGGATATCTGATGCACTTAAATAGTCACCCAGCCTTTTTACCGGCATGCTGTATATATTCAGCACATTGCCCAGTTTAAGGTCTCCCTTTTTAAGCGAACTCAGCAGATAATACTTCGCCTCATTCCGTATCGTTTCTTCCTCATAGTGGCTGAAATCAATTTTTGTTGCGGTTTTTCGTAAATACGGAAACAGACCATTGTCCGTAAACGCTTTATTCTGTACTTCCCATACATCATTTTCTATCCAGTAGCCATCATCTTCGGACAGATAGGAAAGAATTTCACCATATCTGCCTGTATTCTGTTCCTTTAACGCAAGTGCTCCATTATTCAACATCATGCACCTCCACACTTCCAAGAGGGCATCGAATGGTCTCTACAGTCTTTCTGAATGCTTCTGTGACTTCCTCGTCTGTAGGATGCACATACGTGTTCAGTGTTGTATAGATGTTTTTATGGCCTGCTCTTTTTCTTAACAGTTCCGGTTCCCATCCGGCAGAGTAGAGCATGCTCAGCGATGTGTGCCGAAACATGTGCGGGGTAATCTCCACGCCGGTTTTTCTGCGTATGGTACGGAACAGGTTATCCACATCCGCATAGTCCATGGCTTTTCCCGTGGATTCGCCCCGGAGCTTTATGAATACATGGTTTGTTCGCACTTCTTCTGTATGGTATTTACATACATACTGAAGGAATAAATCGGACAGCTCCTGCGTTATGTCAAGCCGTCTAGGACTTGACACCGTCTTTATTTCAGCCAGATTTTCCATCTCGCCCCTGTCCCGGATATGGATGATACATTCTGACATATCAAAATCTTCCAGCCATACTGACAAGGCTTCCCCAATCCTCATTCCTGTTTCGAAGAGCATGTATAAAAGCAGATAATCCCTTAAATTCGTGCATGCGTTCAACAGGGATGGGATATCCTCCTTTTTCACTGTACGTATTTCCTGCCGGGGTGTTTTCAGCTTTAATTCGTGGCTTTTGACAGGTTTCCTGTCTGCGATTCCATACAGAAAGCTACGGTAATTCCGCCCAGGTGCCTTAACAAACTTAACCAATGCCGCAGGGAGATTTTTTTCATACTCATCATGCCTTACAAGATACCCATAGAATGCTACTACTGTATCGACTGTCTTGTTTACCGTCTGTGGCAGTCTTGCATTTTCATACCGGATGGGGACTACTTTCTGTCCCAGGTATGGGTTCTGCAGCCACGCAACAAATCCGGCCAGATCATCAATGTTTACTTCCCGATAACTTTTCCCCCTTTCTGCTAAATATTCATAATACTGTTTCAAATGAGTACAATACATGCGCAGTGTGTTCCTGGCATATCCTGTATTGTCCTTGAATTTCAGGAACTTCAGGATTTCTTCAATGGGCTCCCCATTGTCATCATTCAGATAATATCTGATATGGTTATCCTCATTCCTTACCTTTACTATTTCCATTGTCTGAACCCCTTTCTTTTGAGATACAGACAATGTATATACCATTTACCTTTATCTTTCAACAGCGACTACTGCGACTACTGCGACTACTATCACGAGATTCCACTAATTTTTCCCCTTAAAACCCTACAGCGACTACTAAGACTACTATATTTTCCTATCACGAGATTCCAGTTTGTTTTGCAGGAAAAAAACCTGCCAATGAACCGAGGAGCGGTCATATGGGTATTTATTGTACAGCAATAAACGATATATTTCAAGGAAATGCACCAGTTACTGCCATTGTAATTTATGCCAACTTATACTCTATTGCCGTTAACAATAGTGTCTGCCAGGCTTTCCATTGATATTCCCTTATCCATGCTTTTTCTTCTCATATACTCATACGCTTGCTGCTCGGAAAGCCTCAGCTTTTCCATCAGTATTCCCTTTGCCCTTTCGATCTTTTTCCGTGCAGCCAGAGAGCTTTCCAGCTTTTCTACCCTTTCTTCCAGACTTCTTATCCTCGTGGAATTAGCTATGGCAAATTCTACCATTTGTGTCAGCTGCGCTGGGTTCACAGGTTTCATTATATATGCAAATATCTTCATTGTTTTTAGCCTCTCCATAAATTCATTGTCCAGTTTAGGCGTCATGAATACCACGGTTGACAGCCTATCCTCTTCTATAATTCTTGCAGTTTCATAGGCATTTGCTCCCCAAAGATTAACATCCATAAGCACGAGGTCAGGGTGCAGACTCCTCGCCATTCTTAATACGCCGGCGTTGTCACTGGCCTGGTATATTTTATAGCCCCTTTTTGAAATCAGGTCGCTTACTATTTTTCTTGATGTTTCACCGCTATCGGCAATGATAATACTAGCGCGGTTCATTATCCCACCTCGGACTCTTAGCATTTCAATTATTATACCATCCACAATTCATATTTCTCAACAATATTGTGAACCTCCATGCTAAGAATAAGCTAAGCAAGAAAATCCAGTACGATCTGCGTATTTATGGCCACTCCGACGGCCAATGCGTCTTCATCTATATCAAAATACGGATTATGGGGAATGCATTCTATTCCCTTTTTTTTATTACCGGTTCCAAGCCTCCAGAAGGCACCGGGAACTTTCTGCAGGTAATATGCAAAGTCTTCGACCCCGAGCCTTGGGCTGTCAATATACAGCAGATTGTTCCCTACGACCTTCCTCGCCGCAGTCTCCACAACCTTTACCATATGATCATCATTGACCAGGGAAGGATAGCCCGGAATCACGAGAAATTCACAATCGCCTCCCATGCCACGGCATAGATTTTTTGCAATGCTTTCCATCCTTTCAATGATGGTTTCCCGCACGTTTTCATGAAGGGTCCGAATAGTTCCCGTAAGCTTAACCTCGTCCGCAATAATGTTGGCCTGCGTCCCCCCGCTGATTGTTCCTATGGTCAGCACCCCAGGCTTAAGGGGATCTATTTGGCGGCTTACTATATACTGGTATGCGTTTATGAGCTGTGCGGCGATAGCTATGGCATCTGTTCCCTTTTCCGGATTTGCCCCATGGGCAGCCTTTCCTTTTATCAATACTCCGAAGGCATCCGAGCATGCATTCGCAACGCCATATCTGATTCCCGGCCAACCCGTTTGGATTTCCGGGGAGACATGGAGCCCGAACACAGCATCCACCTTCGGGTTGTCCAGAACACCTTCCTCTACCATCCTCTTTGCTCCTCCCGTAGTCTCTTCCGCCGGCTGGAATATGAACTTAACCTTGCCTTTTAACTTGCGCCTTAATTCGGTTAATACCATTGCTGTTCCTAATAGCACCGCCATGTGGGCATCGTGCCCGCAGGCATGCATTTTCCCGGCACACCTTGATGAATATTCCGCGTCTTTGAGATCCTGAATCGGCAGAGCATCCATATCCGCACGCAACGCTACTACCCTGCCTTCCTCTCCACCTTCCAGCAATCCGACTACCCCCGTACCCGCTATTCCCCTTTTTACTTCCAGGCCTCGCTCTTCCATAACCCCTGCTACAATCCCGGATGTCCGGACTTCCTCATTCCCCAGCTCAGGGTTCATGTGAAAATCCCGCCTTATCCTTATAACCTCATCCGTGTATTTCTCCACTATGCTCCAGTATTCCCATCCCTTGGCATCCAATCTCGACCCTCCCTTGAAAGTTTTCATGCTGCCGGTCTTACCACTACGAACATTATATGCTAAAATAGTATTGGATAATAGTAATCATTGCGAGGTATCAGAATGGACAGCAGGTTTAGGGGTATTATTTTTATGATTGGAAGCAGTCTGGGATTCTCACTAATGTCAGCAGCCGCCAAGTATACCAGTGCAGTACCCCTTGGTGAAAAGCTATTCGTGCGGAATTTCGCTGCGTTCGTATTGGTGCTGCTCCTCATATTAAAGGACAGGGAAACGCTAAAAGGCAATAATATAAAAATGCTGACTGCGAGGGCCGTTGTAGGCTTCCTTGCGGGACTGTGCTATTTTTACGCGGTAAATTATTTGCCCTTGGGAGACGCAACCTTGTTGAATAAAACTTCCCCCATTCTCGTAATAATCCTCTCAACCTTGTTTCTGGGGGAAAAGCTTAAAAAACATCATCTGCCCGTAGTAATCCTCGGGCTGGCCGGCGCAGCACTGGTTTTGAAGCCCGGGTTCCAGTATAATCTGGTACCGGCCGTCCTGGCCCTGGTATCGGCATTGCTTGCGGGAATAAGCTATACTATTATCAGGCACCTGCGCACTACCGATTCCCCGAATATTATCCTGCTTTATTATTCAGGGATTTCCGTCCTTGGAACTATTCCTATGATATTCTTAGGCGGTTTCAGTATCCCCACGGCTACCGAGATGGCAGGCCTGCTTTTTATGGGCCTTTTTACGGCTATGAGCCAGTTGTGTCTTAATTTTGCGTATAGATACGCCGGTGCGGGCGATCTGTCTGTTTTTGATTATTCAACTATAATTTTTTCCATAATACTCGGACTGGTTGCCTGGGGAGAAACCCCTGATGTATTCAGTCTGGCCGGAAGCATATTAATAATCGCGGCCGGCATCGTCAACTACAGATTCAACAGGGAGGCTGAGGGCCCATCCGTAGTTGGTAGTTCGTAGAATATAGGTCGCAGTTGGCAGGTCGCAGATCGCAGGTGGTTGGTAGTTCGGAGTTCACAGATCACAGATCACAGGTCGCAGATCCTAGTTAACAGGCATCCGAGTTAGGCTTTTGGGTTTTTACCCTATAGCCTTGCCCTGACGTCTGTCATTTGTTATCTGTTAACTGATAACTATACTCTGCCGACTGCCATCTGATTTCTTGTCACTGGCGACTAAATCAAGGGGACATTCCTTAGTCAAAAGGGGACATTCCTTTACAAAAGGTGTGTCCCCTGTCATCTAAGGGTGTGTCCCCTGTCATCTAAGGGTGTGTCCCCTTGATTTAATAATTTTTTTAAAGAGAGAAAAAATAACCCTGTATTACTTGTTGTCAGGAGGTCTGTTCATGGACTACCAGGAAAGAAGGCTGAAAATCTTCCAGGAGTTAACAAGACTTGCATACAGGAACCGGCTCAAGGAAGAAATAGACAGTATTCCGCTCTAGACAGGATATACCCCTAGAGGACGTTGAAGTTCAGAGCGATTCAGGCAGAGGGCGTCAGTGAATGCCGTTCATTGCTTGAAAAGCTCAGAGATGGTGATATCAGTGCAAATTTCATCGAAGGTATGGGCTGCACCTGCGGCTGTGTCGGCGGTCCTAGGACAAACGTAGGTGCAGGGGATGGAAAGAAAAGCGTTAACTCCTACGCTTCTGAAGCGGAAACCGGCAATCCCATAGATAATGATGCTGTCAAGCATCTTCTGAAGCACCTTAAGGAGCTTGAAAAAACAGGCTTTGACCAGCTCCTGCTGAGGCAGTACAAACCTTGAAAGGTGAGGGTTTAACCTCACCTTTCCGGTGTCTGTATTATCACGCCATTTGCATAAGAAGCGTTTCGACCAAACGGTACATATACCTTTGTTCCTTCTCGATATGTTCTATGAGCGCCTGCCATACTCCGTCCTTTTTACCGTACTCCTTTAATTTTATAAGTGTCTCGATAAAATCCTTGTCGGCACTTAAAAACTTACGCATACAAACTTTTATGTCCACCCCATCGCTTTGAATATCCTTATGTCCTCCATAAAGCATATCCGCGAATCTTTTCACGCAGTCATGATTTTCCTCAAATTTTCCATCTGCCTTTTTCAACTCATCGACTATACTTTTGCTAAGCCTTTTGCCGGTCAATCGTGCAACGGTCAGTAAAAATGATGGATGCTCGCTGGAAATCCTTGACCACAAAAGCATCTCCTGTGTAACACATTCAATGCTGCACGCAACGGTATAACAAAACAAACATGTCACCTCCCATAGTATCAATAATACATATTATGAGTTCAATCCTGCTTTTGTTATTTACATTAATCAAAATCCAAGGGGACGTTCCTCGCACCCCCCAAAAAATAATTGTAGGGGCTGCCTCTTTTGAGACAGCCCCTACATAATTTATATATCAGTCTATATCAGTCACCTATTTTCCCAGTGGAGCTTCTGTTTTGCTGCCGAGTATCTTATAAGCCTGGACTGCCAGTATAACTGCAAGTATCAGCAGCAGTACCGGGAATACTACCAGGATATAGTTGGCAGCGGCCAGGTTGATCTGTATAAGCTGTATCAGAGCAAGTACCGTTACGATGACCATGAAGGTCATTGGTATTGTGAACATGCTGTAATTTTTACCAGACTTTTTAAGCCATACGGCTATGGACAGCAGCGCGAGGCCTGCAAGAAGCTGGTTGGCGGACCGAATACCGGCCAGATCCTGCTCCAGCTGCCCAGTGCCAGCCAACCGCCGAGTACAACGGTTAACAGCGTGGAAACGTAACGGTTTGCCAGCGGGTTTTGCTTTTCCTTGGTGACGTCTTCGAAGAACTCCTGGAATATGAAGCGCCCAAGCCTTGTGCCCGTGTCAAGGCTGGTCAGGGCAAAGGCCGATACTGCAAGGGCTACGAAGGCTTTGCCTATTCCAAAGGGTATGCCGAAGCTGGTCATGAAGTTTCCTATACCGTCCGAGAATACGTTGGTCGGACCGCCGTTTGCTGAAAGTTCCGCGAATTTGTCGGCACCTATATATGCAGCGGTGATTATTGCAATGGTTGCCAGCACGCCCTCAATGAGCATACCGCCGTAACCCACCAGTTTTGCGTCGCTTTCCTTATCCAACTGTTTTGATGTGGTACCCGAGCCGACCAGCGAGTGGAAACCGGATATGGCGCCGCAGGCAACGGTTACGAACAGCATCGGGAACAGCCACTGGCTGCCTACTTTAAAGGTGGTGAACGCCGGTGCCACCATGGCGGGCCTTGCGATCAGAAGGCCGAGCACAGCGCCGATTATCATGGCGTAAAGCAGGAACGAGTTCAGGTAGTCCCTGGGCTGGAGCAGTATCCATACCGGAGTTACCGATGCCACGAAGATGTATACGAGAAGTATTCCTATCCAGGTATTCCTGCTGAGTGCAAGGGGGAACATGTTCCCAAGGGCAACACAGGTGAACAGCAGAACCACACCTATTACAGTGCCTATACCCAGCGGAACGCCCTTCCTGTAGACTGCGAAGCCGAATACTACGGCAAGCACTATGAACATCATTGAAGCTGAAGCAGCGGCAGGAACGGCTGCAAAGGTGTTTGCAACGATGTTGGTGAAGGCGGCTATAACAAGCAAGAGCGTCAGCCATGCAAAGGCCCCGAACAGCTTCTTGCCGGTTTTGCCCATGTTGGCCTCGATTATTTCACCGATGGATTTACCGTCGTGCCTTACCGAGGCGAACAGGGAGCCGAAGTCCTGAAGGCCGCCGAAGAATATGCTCCCGACAATAATCCAGAGTAAAACAGGCACCCAGCCGAATATGGCCGCAGCTATGGGTCCTGTGATCGGGCCCGCACCGGCTATGGATGCAAAGTGGTGGCCCAGGAGAACCGGGGCTTTAGCCGGTACATAGTCCACGCCGTCGTTTTGGTGTGGGCCGGGGTCTTTCTTGTGGGGTCTATCCCCCACTGCTTTGCCAGCCATGCACCATAGGTTACATAGGCTATCAGGAAACACACGATGCTGATAAGAACAACCAATAATGAGTTCATTTGTTATCCCCTTTCTTTGGTTTGTTTGCTGCAACTGAAGCGTATCTTGGTAAATCTCCTTGCTCCGGGGAAAATGCCGGTTATTCTTTTATTCTGTAAAATTTTTCGACATCTCTCCCCTTTTTGTTCGTAACTACTTCACCTGTGCTTAGATCTACAAGAATTAATCGTATGTCCGCCCAGCCCTTAAACCCGAAGGCGAAACCTTTGTGAAACTTGAATTTCTTTACTTTATTGATTAATTGCCGGCCAGGAGTATGTCCAACAACCAATACCCCTGTTACTATGCTTGACATGTGCTCCTCATGGGGGATTATAAACCTATCCACCGCAGACTTTATCCTGTCAATAAAAGCATCAATCGCATCGTCATCCACCTGCTCAGCACACTTTATCAAGCAATACTCATTATTTTCAAACCCGTAAATTGTAAAACGCTTGCTTAGGATGTATTTCTCATTTCTTACAAAGGACTTTGCGTAAAGATCAAATTCCATTCCTTCAAACTCAAAGCCTTCCTGCAGGTCAAAATAGCGGCTCAGCCTGTCTTTCAGGCTGCAGATGTAGTTTTCAAAGTTCACAATATCACCTTTTTTCATTGCATTTTATTACAATTAATTATAGCACACTTTTATTTGTGATAAAGCACTTTATCCCATGCAATTATTTCATAATGAAAAATGATTTTCCTTTCATATCTTCTGTTGAAATTCATAACTGTGATATGGTCATTAGTACATTACTTTTGCTATAATTATAGCAGGGCCGTTGGAAGACGTTCTTGTCAATAGCATACAATCCAACAACGGCATACCAAAAAGCAAAAAGGAAAGATATATCGCACTGGTTGACCAGTCCACCAGTCTGGGTTTTTTGGTATTTCTCCTGCTGGCAGTAATTAATTCTATTGATTAAACCCAAACTTCTTTCCTGTATACTTTAACGATTTCTCCAAAGTAGAACACGTGATAGTTTCCCTCGGGGTATGAGCTTCCCTTAATCTTCCCGTCAAGTTTTTCAGCGTTCATTTCCTGGCTGTATACAATCCTGCACTCAAGATGCAAATCACAATCATCGATAATAGGCGTCTCCGTCGAAACCCCTTCTTTAAGTGTAAGACTGCACTCCTTGAACTTATCTATATCTCTTCCTGACTTTGTTCCGCATACGCTAAGCGTTCTGTCAAGCTGGCCCTTCAAAGGGAAGCTGACCGTGAACTCCGAAGCATCCTTGATTAGTTCGTATGTATACCGGGAATATCTAACCATTGCGGTAAAAACCGGCCTGTTCCACATATACCCCAGCGATCCCCACGCTATCGTCATGGTGTTTACTTTGTTCCCACTTTTAACAGTAAGGAAAGCTCCCTTTTGAAGCTGCTGCAAAAGTTCCTGCGAAACCTCGCAGAAGTCAAACTCTTTATACATAAAAACTCTCCTCCTTTATAATGTAACGGGACACACCGCTGCTACGCGGGTATTCCTTGCCGCGGAATGTCCCCTTTTGATTAATGTAAGGGACATTCCTTTCCTTTGAGGAATGCCCCTAATTCATAGTTGTCAGTTATCATTTGCATATTTTCCTGCGATCTGCCAACTGCGATCTATATTCTACCAACTACGAACTAGCACCTAGCACCTAGTACCTGTATCATTATAGATACTCAAACAGTTCTATTCTTTCCCCGTTTGGGCCCTTCAGAAACGCTACCTGAACTCCATTAAACAATTCTCTTATCTGCCTTGGATTTTCATTTTCAAACACAATGCCTCTGGATTTTAGATTATTCATTATTTCCGGTAAATTTTCCACCTCTATAGCTATATGGTTTATACTTCCGACGCCATCCACACCGCTTTTCGCCTTATCAGAAGCCTCAATCAACTCAACCACAAGACCGTTAAGGTTCAGAAAAGATAGATTTAACCATGATCCATCCGGTCTATCAAGTCTGGTTTCAGAAACCAGTGAAAAACCGAGGTTATTGATATAAAAATTCTTCGATGCCTCTGTGTCGCGAGTGGACAGCCCAATATGTGCAAGGCCTTTCATATTATACATGATAATACCCCCATTCCGTATGTCCAGGTATATCCATTATAATACGCCGGACTCGGCCGCGCAAGGGCTTTATCTATTCGGGACATTGGACGTCCTATCTGGTGAAGCGGGAGGAAATCCTGTCCATAATGGCAGCCATTTGGGCTCTTGTGATTATGGATGCCGGCCTGAACGTATCATCTTCAAACCCCTGAAATATACCCGAGCTATACATTTTTATTATTGCGTCATACGACCACATGCCTGAATTGACATCCTTAAACGGGTTTTCCCCAATCTCTTCCTCCTCAGCCCCAAATATCCTGCCCAGCATAACCGCCATCTGTTCCCTTGTCAGCGGGTCATCCGGGCTGAACTTATTTTTGTCGGTTCCCTGCATAATCCCGTTTTCCCATACAGCCCTTATGTCGTCATAGGCCCAGTGAGATGCACCGACGTCTTTGAAAACGTTATTGGCTTCCCTGTTATCCACGTCCAGGTTGAGGGCCCTCCTGAGGATCGCCGCGGCCTGAGCCCTTGTAAGCGTTTGGTCCGGAGCAAAGTGGGTGCTTGAAACCCCTTTCATCCAGCCTTTGCCTTCCATGCTGGCCACCGCTTCCTGCGCCCAGTGCCCCAAAGTATCAACGAACCAGTTCCCGTTCAGCCACTGCTTGTAATAATCCCAGGTATCCGCAGTTTCCTGGCCTAAACTCCAGCTTGCGGTACCCTTAAGGTTGTATTTCTGTACCAGCCTGAGCTTGTATTTAATAGATAGGTCATTTTCATACCAGATTGTATAGCTTCCTGGTGACAGCTGCTTTCCGAAAATGTTCGGAGGGTTGTCCTGCGGCCGGATAGTCACCGTTGCCTTAGGCACACCGTAATATGTGTCGAATGTGACCGTACTGCTGTAGTTGTTCAACAGTTCCTGCACCTTGCTGAGGTGGATGCCGTATCCCCCATAACTCTGGCCTGTCTTCCAGTATCTTCCGTAAAACGGTATTCCAAGAACAATTTTCCTTGGTGATACCCTTTCAACAGCATACTGTATGGACTTCTCCACAAAGGATATACTTGCCACCGGGCCGGCTTTCTCCCCCTCCGACGTTTCGTCATAGGCCATTATTACAAGGTAATCGGAATACTTGGCCAGGGCTTTATAATCATAGAATCCCTGCCAGCCGGTGGTTTTACCGGTCGGGTTTGCCGCAACGGCAACAGAGATTTCTTTATTATCGGGCAGCCTGCTCCTCAAAACCTTGATGAATTCAACGTAGTTGTCCCTGTCTGCCTCTGTCAGGTTCTCTATATCTACGCTAACACCGTCCATGTCGAATTCGTCAATTGCATCTGCTATCTGGTCCGCCAGCGTTTCCATGTTTTTAAGGGCAGCTCTTCCCACCTCGCGGTTCCAGTGGTTGCTCAGAAAAGGAACAACTTTTATGCCACGCTCCCGCATGGCTTCAATAAAACTCCTGTCAATCTTGTCCGACAGGATTAAATTTCCATCTGTACCAATGTCAAAATATGTTGGCGATATAAGGTCTAATGAGCCCATTGTCCTGTCTACGTTTCCTATATATGTTCCAGTACTTCCGAAATAGATGTAAGACATGTTAAACCTGTTGACCGTTTCTGCCTGCGCTGCAGCAGTGAATGCCAGAACCAGAACCGCTATTGCAATTACCAGTGGCCATTTTCTCATTGATTCTCCCCCTTCCAGGTTATAAAAAAATGATAAACTTAAACGGGGAGAAAAAGCAATGAACAATTTATGTTAACCAAAATAGCCTTTTAATATCCTGATTTTTTCCCAGTTACTTCGGCGATTGTTATCTTTATTATTTCTATATTCCTTACTACATTTTCCGGGTAATCATAGTGTTTTGTATCAGAGTATTTGCCCATTATGATATCCAGTGCTTTCTTCTTTTTATCCATCTCTGCAATCAGTTCTGCTTTTCCGTAGCCGATAACGCTGTAATATTTCATGCCCCATCCACATGGATTGTCATCCTTGATAATCTCGTGGTCTATATCAATCTCGAAACACACCAAACGGTTATTCTTTATCATATCAAGTTTTTTGCCTTCACGGGCAGAATGGAAGTACAGGCAGTTATCCCTATAGCCGAAATTCATCGGCACTATGTAAGGAATATTCTCATTACAAAAAGCTACCCTGCATACTTCAGCTCTGTTGATAATATCATCGATAACTAACCTGTCGGTGATTTCCTTGTCCTTCCTTCTCATAATTTGCCTCCCCTTTCATCAAATACTAATTTAAACCCTTTCCAAAAAATCCCGAATAAGTTCCATTCCCCGGTGGTAATAGTCTGGGGCTATTCCATAGGACCAACTGCAGATGTTAACTCCGGCACAAAGAAGATAGTATCCCATCTTCTCAAAAAAGCTTTCCTCTATTGCACTATACCTATTATACCCCTTCAGAAATGCCTGTTCCAGTCCAGATCCCTCTATTAAAAGGGAATAGTACAGTTCGACAATGTCTCTGTCTCTATCCCATGGAAGGCTTTGCTCAAAATCTATTATGCCCTCCACCCTCCATTCTCCGTCAATTCTGCTGACGAGAACATTCCGTTCATCATAGTCGTTATGACACAGGACAGCCTTCTCCACCCCTGAGACCTTTCTGTAGTTCTGTCTTATCACCTCTGCCGCTCTTTTATGTATCTTATGTTCCGGAAGACATTGCCCGAGAAGGTTGTTTATGGTCATCTCAGCCCTTCTGATGAATACTTCCGAATAGGTACAGCTATAGTCCAGGCTTTTACATTCCTCATCCCAGTTGCCAAAAAAATCAAAGTCTTTGAATGAATGGAGCTTCCCCAGTTCCTCACCCATCTGTTCATAGATGGATGCCCTATTATCCAGGTCGATACTATCCTTAACATTGAAGAAGATCTCCCCGTTCATGTATTCCGTAATCAACCACTCGGTGCCGTCGTCCAATACCCCGTAACCTTTTAATTCAGGGCATTTTACCCTACTGCCGGCAAGGGTTTTAAGCGATGCCACTTCCCTGTTCCACCTGTTTTTCTTAAAAAACAGCTTTAAAATCAGAGGCAGTCGCCGTCCTTTATCAAGGCGGTATACGAGATGCCTCTCCAATTCGTGGTTCCCCACCGGAGTGATTTCAAATCTCTCCCCCAGAAGGGAAAACACCACTTCCTCCAGTTTTTTTTCGCAGTAATTGTCTAACATGTTATATCACCCACACGTGTCCCCTTCATTATATCATGCTTGCCAGAACCATATAAATCGGGACGAAGGCAAGACTGACCAACGTTGAAACCGTAGCCATCACCGTTGCGTATTTATGGTCCGCACCATAGGCTTGAGCTACTATCGCCGTCTGGGTCATCACAGGCATCGCTGCCTCTATAACAAAAACCTTTTTCATCAGTATTGGCATAGCAGAGAAATTTACTAAAAAAAGAACAAGCAGTGGAGCCAGTATAAACCGGCCTGTAAGCAGCACCAACATCTCCCTGTCGGGTTTGATGCTATGAACGTCTATGGAATGTATGATAATTCCCATATACAGCATCGATAGTGGTGTTGTAAGATTTCCAATATAACCTGCAGCATCGAGCAGGAACCTTGGGACGTCAATGCTGAAAAACACCAGGGATATGCTAAGCACGAACGCTGCGAGGGGAGGCGAAAGGATTCTCTTCAGGTTATCCGCTCTAAAGAATAAAGCCTTGCCGCTCCCTGTTTCCTGCCTTATTTCATAAACCCCGATTGTCCAGAACACCACTGTATTAACTAAATAATAGAGCAATACAAAGGGTATGCTGTCTTCTCCGAACAATGCCACATTAACCGGCAGCCCAATAAAAATGGTGTTGGATAATGCAAACATCGACTGAAAAATTCCTCTTCTTTCAGCAGGAATCCTTAGAAGTTTTGCCACAAATTTGCTTAAAACATATAGCAGCATCATGGAGACAAAGGGTACCACAAGTCCGGCAGCCAGTTCAGTCAGCCTGCCCCTATCAAAGGTTGAAATCATGTTTGAAAACATAAAAGCCGGTAACGAAACCTTTATCACCATCCTAGAGAACAGCTCGGATACATCTTCATCAAACCATCCTCTACCAGTCAGATAGTATCCCACCGACATCATAGCAAATATCGTCAAGATACTTTGCACAGCGTCAAGTATTATCATTAAGGCTTTTCCTCCCGGAGTGAAAATTGGAAAGTGCCGGACTTGCGCACCAACCATAACAGCGATTAAACAATTGCGCTTTATTTAGCATATCATCTTTTGAAGCATATTGTAAATTGAAAGATTTGTTGTAAAATTAATTTGTATATTATTTTTAAAGGAGACGATTCAAATTGGGGTGTAGAAACAAACTAAGGGTTGGGCTGACGTATAACCTGAAATCGGATGTGCTGACATTGAACGAGGACGACCAGGCTGAATTCGATGACCTTGATACGGTCAACGATATAAAGCGGGCCCTGGAATCTGCAGGCTGCATAGTATATCCCATGGAGGCAACAGGCAGCATAATAAACACAATACAATCCGAAAGAATAGATATAGTCTTCAATTTTGCAGAAGGCTTAAAAGGCAGAGGCAGGGAGGCGCAGATACCGGCGCTGCTCAATATGCTTTCGATACCTTTTACCGGCTCCGATGAAACTACCCTTGCAGTAGCTCTTGATAAGGCGCTGGCTAAAAAAGTCATAGCCCATGAAAACATTAAAACAGCCAACTTTCAGGTGTTTTTCAGCAAGAATGACAGACTGAAGAAGGGGATGAAATATCCACTCATAGTTAAGCCTAACGCTGAAGGCTCCAGCAAGGGTATTATCGACACATCGATTGCAAACAATAACCAGGAGCTTTATTCTCTGGTTGAAAGAATAGTCGTCCATTACAATCAACCGGCTCTGGTTGAGGAGTATATAGACGGACGGGAGTTCACCGTCGGCATACTGGGAAACGGAGACAATATTGAAATACTTCCGATAATGGAAATAAACTTCAACAAGGAAAATGGAAAGGGGTTTTACAGCTATAGGGTAAAGAAGCACTCGATTGACCTGCTTTCATATACGTGTCCTGCACTGCTTACACCGGACGAAGAAAGAATGATTAAGAAGTTTGCAAAGAAAGTTTACTCCGCGTTACAATGTAACGATGTCGCACGGATTGACCTTAGACTGTCAAAGGCAGACAACAAACCATATTTTATCGAGATCAACCCCTTGCCGGGATTGGCCGACGGCTTTAGTGACCTTACTTTGATAATCAGAGCCGCAGGGATGAAGTATGACGACTTAATAATCCGTATATTAAATGAAGCTCTGAAAAGGTATGGGATGGATACAATTTAAGGTATGGGGACATTAAAGGAGTAATTATGGAAAATATTGAACTTATCGCAACTTCAACCTTTGGCCTGGAAGCGCTGGTTAAAAGAGAACTGCTGAACCTGGGGTATAGTGACCTTAGTGTTGAAAACGGAAAGGTTACCTTTAAAGCAGATATCAGCGCTATTCCAACTGCCAACCTCTGGCTTCGGACTGCTGACAGGGTCCTTCTCAAGATGGGAGAATTCACCTCCCTCAGCTTTGAAGAGCTGTTTGAAAACACCAAATCCCTTCCCTGGGATGAATGGATAACTGAGGACGGTAAATTCACCGTTATTGGAAAGTCGGTGAAATCCAAACTACACAGCGTTCCGAACTGCCAGGCTATTGTTAAGAAGGCCGTTGTGGAAAGGATGAAACAAAAATACAAGACGGACTGGTTTAACGAAACCGGTCCCGAATATACCATACAGGTATCTATATTAAAAGACATAGCGACTCTGACAATCGATACCAGCGGAACCGGCCTGCATAAAAGGGGATACAGGGAAGGTGCGGTGGAAGCGCCCCTCAAGGAGACCTTAGCTGCCGCTTTAGTCCAGCTAAGCTTCTGGAACAAAGAAAGGGTTCTGCTGGACCCCTTTTGCGGCTCAGGTACAATCCCTATCGAAGCGGCTATGATAGGCCGAAATATAGCCCCCGGTTTAAACAGAACCTTTGCTTCGGAAGAATGGCCCGTGATTGGAAGGGATGCCTGGAAAAAAGCAAGAGTAGCAGCGTATAAAAGTATCGACCTTGAGACAGACCTCCATATATTCGGCTCTGATATCGACAGCAGGGCGGTTCAAACAGCACAAAATAACGCAGCCAGGTGCGGGGTGGATGACTGCATTATATTCGAAACCAAACCGGTATCCAGGGTCGAACTGGCTTCAGACTACGGTATTGCCATTTGTAACCCGCCTTACGGCGAGAGACTTGGCGAAAAATCCGAAGCGGAAAGCATCTACAAAGCGTTGGGCGAGCTTTTCAGCAATAGGCAAACCTGGTCCGTTTACGTGCTTACGTCCAACGAGGATTTTGAAGAGTTCTACGGAAGGACTGCAGACCGAAAACGCAAGCTCTATAACGGGAGGATTAAGGTGGATTACTACCAGTTTTATGGGGAAAAACCGCTTCATGAATAAATATCGGAGAACTCTATGTTTATCCTCTCTATCTGCTTATCCTTTGAAATCTCATACTCGTCAGCGTATGAGCATTTCGATGCAATGGTCCGTACCGGAAGATTTATAATAAACTCACTGCCCTTGCCAGCCTCGCTTTTTACCGTAATTCCACCCCCGTGCATCTCGGCCAGGGATTTGACAAGGGAAAGCCCGATACCGCTTCCTTCATGGTCTCGGGTAAAGGATCCGTCCACCTGCCTGAAGCGCTCAAATATAAGCTCCAGCATATCTTCCGGTATGCCAATCCCCGTATCCCTTATGCTAATCCTTACGTCCTCTCCCCCATCGTAAACATTAACCGATATCCTTCCCCCCGGTTTTGTAAACTTCACCGCATTTGACAGCAGGTTCAGCATTATCCTTTCAATCTTGTCCGGATCACAGGCTGTGATCTTTTCCTCCACCTCAGTATCGAATACCAGTTCAATATCTTTGCTTTGCACAAATTCTGCAACCGAATCAACCACGTTTTCAACAATGCTCACTATATTGTGATTCTGCAAACACAACTCATAAAACCCGGAATCTATCTTGGTAATATCAATCAGGTTGTTGATCAACCTGAGCAGCCTTAAGCAGTTCTGCTTCAACACCTTTATATATCTGGAAATCTTGTCTCTATTAATGTCATCCCACCGTTCAAGCACCTGGAGGGTAGTAAACATTAACGTCAGTGGGGTTCTCAGTTCATGGGATATGTTTGCGAAAAACTCGTTCCGAAGCCGTTCATACTCCGCTGCCTCCCGGAGCAGCATATCCTTCTCATAAACCTCCTGCTGCAAAGTTGCAGCCTGCTTTCTGCCGGTAATATCCCTGACCACACAAAGCAGCTTATTCTCACCCTTCTCGGGAAAGGGAATGGTGATTACTTCAACGTCTATTACTTCACCGTTTTCCCTGACTAATTTAATCTCCATCGGTGGCACTCCGATTCCTTTCTCCTGTACCGTTTCCATCCTATCCCGGCTGGTCTGCCGGTATTCGGGATGGATGAAATCCAAGACATGCCTCCCCAAAAATGCGTTCTCATTATTTACACCCAGGACATCAACAGCGGATTTATTGGCCAAAACAATGTTCCCTCTGCTGATAACCAGTATTCCGTAAGGAGCAATATCTACCAGCTTGCGGTACCGTTCCTGGCTTTCCCTGAGAGCTGTCTCAGCCTTTTTCCTTTTACGTATATCCGAATATATAACATAGGATCCAACCTGCTCGCCGTCTAAAACTATGGGATACGTTAGTATGGAAACATCCAGAGCAGTGCCATCTTTTCTTTTTCTCCTGCTTTCCTTATAGACTGTCTTCCCGGACAGTCCCATACGTGATATCTTTTCTGCTTCCTTCTCGTAGCCCTCCGGTACAACGATATCGTTGGGACAGCATCCCTTCACTTCTTCCGGCGAGTATCCGAACATACGCTCGAACCCTTTGTTCACGTTTACTATCCTGTCGCCATTATCCACCATCGCTATTGCCTGGGGTGAGTTCTCGAACAGTTGCTGAAAATAAGCCCTCTGCAGACTGGCTTCAGCCCTTATCCTCTCGCTTTCAGTAACATCGCGTATCACCATAAGAACGGTTTCACCGAAGTCCCTGTCGTGAAATTCTGTCGCCCAGAGGTCAACGACGGCTTCTTTCCCGTCGATCCGTTTTAGCTTTGTCCTTTCCATCGGGAGCATTTCTCCCCTTCTAAGCAGTTCTTCCATCTCTTCTGTATCTTTGCAGCCGTCGCATTTTAAAAAGCCGAGTACCGATCTTCCTATCAATTCCCTGCTGTCAAAAGCTCCAATAGTCCTCACTGCGGAGCTGTTTGCAAACACAATTGTTTCACCCTTGCAGACTATTACCGCATCGGGCAGCAGTTCCACAAGCGTGCGGTATCTTTCTTCACTGTGCCTTAGGTTTTCCTCCGCCTGCTTTCGTCCGGTTATGTCAAGTATATAGGTAAGATAGTACAGAGGCTTTCCGGCAGAATTTACGGCTAAGGAACGGCTGATCTGTGTCCATACTATTCCCCCGTCTTTTTTTATGTATCTCTTCTCCATATCAAAGGATCTACGCTTTCCCTCAATCAGCTCAAGACATTTATCCAAGTCCTTTTGCATATCCTGTGGATGGGAGATGTCCATATATTCCCGCGCTTCCTTCAACTTCCGCGTCTCAGATGCCAGTTTTTGTCTGAGGATATTCAGCAAAGCAATAACGATGCCGGTTGGCAGCAAATATGACAGCACACTGGGCAGTCCGCATAAAAAATCATCAACACCGCGTATAGATATGAAGAATATGTTACCTAGCATTCTTCCAAGCCCTCCTAATTTGTTGAAAAACCGCCAACTATTTCTCTTTCCTAACATATTCTATTAGAAGGACAAATCTCCTATTCCAATAATTCGCAATATATGACAAATACCTGCTAAAATTTATCCGGTTCGCCAGAATTCTAAACGCTATTAACAGGCAAAAAGGAATTCCCCATTACCTCAAAGAGGGAAACCGGATTTTCCGGTTTCCCTCTTTTTCGATCGTCTTAAAAGGCCATATGCTCGGTTCGCGCAATGATCTCATCCTGCAGCTTCTTGTTGAGGTTCCTGAAGTAATCGCTGTACCCCGCAACCCTTACAATGAGATTTTGATATTTTTCGGGGTTAGCCTGCGCGGCCCTCAGGGTATCCGCACTTATTACATTGAACTGGATATGGTGACCATCCATTTTGAAGTACGCCCTTATCAGGTGTGTGAGTTTTTCCAGTCCCTCTTCTCCCTCCATAACCTGGGGAGTGAACTTCTGGTTGAGCAGGGTGCCTCCTGTTTTCAGGTGGTCCATCTTTGCGGCGGATTTTATTACCGCTGTCGGTCCGTATTTGTCGACACCCTGGACCGGGGAAATACCTTCGGACAGTGGTTCTCCGGCCTTCCTGCCGTCCGGCAGCGCTCCTATGACCGACCCGAAATATATGTGGCAGGTGGTTGGGAGCATATCTATCCTGTATTTGCCGCCCTTCATGTTATTCCTGCCGTCAACCTCGTTGAAGTAAGCATCAAATACCGAAACCATGATGCTGTCCGCATAGTCATCATCGTTGCCATATTTCGGAGCTTTGTTTATGAGCAACTGCCTGATTTTTTCATAGCCCTCAAAGTTATTGTCCAGTGCTTCTATCAGCTCTGCCATGGCAATGTTCTTATTGTCGTATATGTGATACTTTATTGCTGCCAGGCTGTCGGTGATGCTTCCTGTACCAACACCCTGGATGTAATTGGTATTGTACCTGGCGCCGCCGGCATTATAGTCCTTACCTTTTTTGATGCAGTCATCAATTATTATCGAGAGGAAGGGAGCAGGCATATACTTTGCATAGAGCGTTTCAATTATATTATTGCCCCTGATCTTTATATCTATGAAGTGGTGCATCTGTTTCTTGAACGCATCGAACAACTCATCATACGTCTCAAAGGTACACGGATCCCCTGTCTCTATTCCCAGTTTCTTCCCGGTAGCCGGATCCATCCCATTGTGAAGCGTTATTTCAAGTATCTTGGGAATGTTGAAGTATCCGGTCAGGATATACGCTTCCTTCCCAAAGGCTCCGGTTTCCACACATCCGCTGGTGCCGCCGCACCGGGCATCCTCTATACTTTTACCCTGCCGTATAAGCTCTTCCACCACAGCGTCGGTATTGAACACCGAGGGGAACCCCATACCCATCCGGATTATCTCACAGGCCTTCTTAACAAACTTATCAGGGTTTTTCCTGCTGACCTGTACATTTGTACTTGGCTGCAGAATCTTCATTTCACCTATTATTTCAAGAAGCATATAGGTTACATCGTTGACTCCGTCGGTTCCATCCGGCATTATCCCGCCAATGTTTATATTTGCAAAATCCGTATAGGTTCCGCTTTCCTGCAGCGTAACACCGACCTTGGGTGGTGCCGGCTGATTATTGAACTTGACCCAGAAACACTGGACAAGTTCCTTTGCTTCATCGCGGGTTAAGGTACCCTCTTCTGTTTCTTTCTTGTAGAAGGGATACAGGTGCTGGTCCAGTTTGCCGGGATTGAAGGAGTCCCATGTATTGAGCTCGGTTATCACCCCAAGGTGTATAAACCAATAGGCCTGTAAAGCCTCCCAGAAGCTCCTGGGTGCATTGGCGGGAACGTATGAACATACTTCGGCAATCTTCTCAAGTTCCTTTTTCCTTTTTGGGTCCTTCTCCAACTCTGCCAGTTCCCTAGCCTTTTCTGCGTGACGCTCGGCATACCTGATTATGGCATCAGCACATATAAGCATGGCCTTGAGTTCTTCCTGTTTATCATAGGCTTCGGGGTCATTTAGATAATCTATGCTGCTAAGGCTTTGCTGTATGTCCCGTTTGAAATCAAGGAAACCCTTTCTATATATCTTTCCATCGGCCACTGTATGCCCCGGCGCCCTTTGCTCCATAAATTCGGTGTATATACCGGCAAAATAGCACTCCTTCCACTCGTCGCTCATCTGGTCGAAAAGCATATCCCTAATGGATTTACCCCTCCAGTAAGGTATAATTTTCTCCTGCTGAATCTTCTTGACCTCATCGCTAACCTTGAAGGCTATCTTGTCCCTTCCATCAATTATATCCAGGTCCTCAAGGCTGTGACAGCACAGCTCAGGATATGTGGGTGCAGCCTGGGGATACGGCCCCCTCTCTCCGACTATCAGTTCCCCATCGTTAATACAGATTGTTTTATTCTCCATAAGGTGTTTAAAGGTCAATGCCCTAAGTACGGGGACCGAAACCTTCCCTGCGTACTTTTCATAGGCCTCTGTAACCAGCTCTGCCCGCTCGATGGATAACGTCGGTATTGTGTCCAGGCTCTGCTGCCTTAGTTTTGCCACCCTTTCATTCACTTGAAATCAACCTCCTATCTTGATATTTAGCCCAAGGCTTCCCAGTCTGTCTTTGATTTCTCCCATACGTTCCTGGGATGGGGGTTTTGTTTCAGGAATTTTATATTCCAAATGCAATCTTCTATATTTATCCATACCCGTATTATGGTATGGAAGAATATTCAAGCTCTTTATGCCCAATGTAAGGACAAACTCTCCTATTGCCAGCATGTCGTCGGAGCTGTCGTTAATGCCGGGGACTACCGGGACCCTTATTACAATATTGTTGTGTTTCCTTGCAAGAAGTTTCAAGTTGTTGATTATGATGTCGTTATCCACCCCTGTGTATTTTTTATGCCTAATGTTATCCATCAGTTTAATGTCATATAAGAACAGGTCTGCGTTTTCTGATATCCTGTTCACTGTCTCCCATGATGCATAACCTGATGTATCAACCGCGGTGTTTATTTGCTTTTCCTTACAGCGTTTTAAGAGTTCATCCAAAAAATCGGGCTGCATCAGGGGTTCTCCGCCGGAAAAGGTTACCCCTCCCCCGGATTCGTCAAAGAATATTGTATCCTTTTCAATTTCCTTCATCAACTCAGCGGCCGAAACCTTCCTTCCCACCATTTCCTGTGCCCCCGACGGACACTTGCTTGAACAACTGCCGCATAAATCACAGTTTTCCGTTAAAATTACCGGCATGTTATTTCTGAAAACAACCGCGCCTTTTTTACATGTTCCCGCACAATCACCGCACCGGAGGCATCTCTCTTCCCAAAAGATTATTTCCTGCCCGGGTTTTTGGCTCTCCGGGTTGTGGCACCACCAACAGTCCAAAGGACATCCTTTGAGAAAAACAGTGGTACGTATTCCCGGTCCGTCATGTATTGAGTACCTCTGCACGTTATATATGATTCCGGTCGCCAAAAGCATCACCTCTAGAAGATATTTGTGAATCCCTCCATCATTGCAGGAATTCTGATAGAATTCCTGCAATGATATATTGCAATTGCTATGCCAACCACTCCCGCAGGCTCAAAGCTTCTTTGAAACTGAGCAAGCCGGTCTTTCGGGCTGGTAACTACAAAAAAACTCAAATCGTGTCCCATAATTGGGACAGTTTGAGCTCTTTATTGGTCTGTTGTACCATTTTTAGTACATTCCTCTGTGATGGTTCGCCACGTTATGCCATGTTTTTTTATTTTATTGTGAAGCGTTTGCCGCGGAATCTTTAAAACCCTTGCTGCCTCTGCGCAGTTGCCATTAGCCGCTTCAATAGCCCGCTCAATCAATTCTTTCTCATAGGAGTTCAAGGCTTCCACCAGCGCCGGTATGGGTTTGGAATCCGAATACCGTAAATTGTTCTCTAGAGAAGACATTATGCTGTTTGATATACTTGCCGGCAGATCCCGGATGTCGATTATCTCGCTGTCTATAAAGTTCATTGTACTCTCAATGGCATATTTCAGTTCTCTGATATTACCCGGCCAGCTGTAACTGTAAAAAAGGTTCAGGGCTTCCTGGGATATACCCCTTACATTCTTATCCAGCTTGCCGTTATAGTGATGTATAAAATGCTCCACCAGAAGGGGGATATCTTCCTTTCTTTCCCTCAAGGATGGGATATTAAAAGCAATAACATTCAACCTGTAATATAGGTCCTGCCGCAACGCTTTCTTCTCCACCGACCTCAGCGGCGGTTCGTTGGTAGATGCCATAACCCTTACATCTACTTTAACGGTGTTTGTTCCCCCTATTCTTCTTATCACACCGTCCTGCAGGACTCTAAGGAGTTTCCCCTGAAGATCAATGTCCATGGAATTGATTTCATCCAGATACAATGTCCCTCCATCAGCCAGTTCAAAGAGGCCGGGTTTATCCTTGGCCCCTGTGAAGCTGCCGGAGGAGGTGCCGAACAGGATTCCCTCCAGCAGCGTATTCGGTAATGCGGCACAGTTCTGGGCGATGAAAGGTTTTCCCTTTCTCGTTTTGCTGGCGTTGTGAATTGCCTGGACGACCAACTCCTTGCCGGTCCCGGTCTCACCGTATACAAGCACCGGAGAACTGCTGTCGGCTATTCTCTGAACCTTTTCCCGGAGTTCTCTAATCATCCTGCTTTTCCCGACAATGTCTTCAAGCATATATATGGTTCCGTTCCCCTTGTATAATTCCTGGCTGCCGTCCTTTTTAAACAATTGCTTTTGCAGTGCGAAAACCTTCTCGGACAGTTCCTTTACATAGGTCAAATCCCTGTATACCTCAAGCGCCCCTATCAACTCGCCGTCGTTAATCAGAGGGATGGTGGAGGTAACGGTTGAAACAATTTTCCTCTGGTAGTTCATATAAGTCTGCACATGGTCCACCAGCGGCTTCTTGTTCCTCAGAACATAATAAAACGTACTATTTTCGGGCGTTAGTCCCGGAAATATCTCAAGTATGTTTTTGCCGATGGCTTTCTCAGGTGAAATGCCTGCAATATTCGTTGCCGGCTCATTGAAAAAGGTCACATTGGCCTTTGTGTCTACGACCAGTATACCCTCATCCAGGTGTTCAAGTATTGACTCCAGAAGAAGTTTGTAATCCATACGTTCCCCCCCTGTCACAAATCCGGTTTACAGATCACAGATCACAGTTCACAGATCACAGATGCAGGTGCTAGGTGCCAGGTGCCAGGTGCTAAATTTAGTTCGTAGTTGGTAGTTGGTAGTTGGTAGTTGGTAGTTCATAGTTGCTAAGGCAAAGTATTTAGATACTTTCTCTCTAGCTTTGCCCTGGCGTCTGCCAACTGGCAACTGTGAACTCAATCTCTGGAAACTGACAACAGGCAACTGGTAACTGCCATCCGTCAACTGGTAACTGATTCTTAGATATTCACATACATCAGGTCATTTTTGCACCATTGCAGGAACTTTTCAAAATCTCGGTAGGATATGGTTACGGTTGCCGTATTTACGTTAGGATGAAAATTCACCAGCTCGGCTTTTTTCAAATCTTCGTCCAGAACAACCTTAACCTCCTTGCTGCTGTCGTTTATCAACCCAAAGGGTGAAACTGCCCCTGTAGCCAAGCCCAGATATTTCTCAAGCCTGCCTTCAGACCCAAAGCTCAGCTTCCCGTCGCCTATCTGCCCGGCCAGATTGTTCATATCAACCTTCTTGCTGTGCTCAAGCACCACAAGGTAATGCCGCTTGCCTTTCTGGTCTCTTAAAAACAGATTTTTGCAGTGGGTGCCGGGGACATCTCTCCAGTATTCTTCAGCCTCCTCCACGGTAAATACCGGTGGGTGCTCCTTGACCGAATAGCTTATACCCAAATCCTCCAGCACTTCATAAACCCTTTTCTCGTTACCCATGCGTTTTTTGCAAACCTCCTCCGCAGTTATGTTATTAAGCCTTCTTTTCATTAGTATATATCTTTTTACAGCATTTCTTCAACCCATTCAGGAATTTCCTTGGCCTTCCCTTCAGTTACCAGATGAAACTTGATAATCTCATGTGTTTCGTTATTGACATATACGGTTTTGTCCCGGATCATAAACGGAACAGTCCCGGATTTTCTCTTTACTTCATATTATATAACTATCAGTTTACATAACAATCAATTCGAGGAGGAAAAGCAATGGCCTTTCAAGACGTTAACTGGATTCGGTCCTATGCTAATAAATTTTGTCCGACGCTTAGGAAAAAAACCTTGGAATGGTATAGACCTTCGGAGCGCATTCCCTGCTTCGTCCAGGATACTTATAAAAGTACAAAGCAAAAGCTCATGAAAATACCTGTAATAGTCCAGCTTGAAAACACCAGGGATAACCGGGTATCCGCACGGGCAGTCGCTGAGTCAGCCGGGTGCAGGTTAAAAAAAGAACTGCCTCTTATAAATTCCTTTGCTACCGAAGTAAACGCAAGCAGTTTGGAAACCCTCGTGCGGGACAGCAATGTCAGAAAAATCTGGTATGACGGTGAAGTTAAAGCGCTGTTGGACGTGGCTACGCCCTCCGTTCAATGTGTCCCTCTCTGGGAAAACAGTGTAACCGGTAAAGGAGTCACAGTAGCTGTCCTGGATACAGGGATATACAACCACCCCGATCTTGAAGGGAGAATAATCGGATTTGCAGATTTCATTAATAACGAAAAGGAGTCCTATGACGACAATGGTCACGGAACCCATGTAGCTGGAGACATCGCATCTAACGGCAGCAAATCGGACGCGCGGTACAAAGGTCCGGCACCCGAAGCTAACCTGGTTGGAGTTAAGGTTCTTAATCAGCAGGGCTCAGGCACCCTTTCTGTTCTCGTAGAAGGCATTCAATGGTGTATCGATAACAAACAGGCCTATGACATCAGGATAATAAATCTATCCCTGGGAAGCGAAGCTAAAGAGCCCTATGCGGATGATCCCATCTGCCAGGCTGTAGAAAAGGCATGGCGCTCGGATATTATAGTCTGTGTAGCGGCAGGAAACAGTGGGCCTGCCCCCAGAACAATAAACACCCCAGGAATTCATCCCAGCGTTATTACAGTGGGCGCCCTTGATGATATGAATACTGCGTATCTCAGAGACGATAACGTGGCTAATTTTTCCAGCCGGGGACCTACTGCAGACAACCTGAATAAACCCGATGTGCTTGCACCGGGCGTGAATATTATATCTCTCCGCTCACCCGGGTCAACTCTGGATAAACAGAAGAAAGGAAATAGAATCAACAAATGGTATATTTCCCTTTCCGGCACATCTATGGCAACCCCTATCTGTGCGGGAGTCATAGCCCAGATGCTTCAGGCGGACAGCTCGTTAACTCCGGACATGGTCAAGGCCCGGCTTATAGAAACGGCAAAACCCTATCCGGATATAGACAAAAACATCCAGGGCTTCGGCATCATAGATGCAAGAAATGCCGCCCGTTTGAACTGATCAAAGGGGGACCATTCCTTAAAGGAAAGGGGACACACCGCTGCTTTTAAGGTATGGGGACACACCTCTTCATTGAAACCGGGCTCTTGGGTTCGAGGAATGTCCCCGATGTATTCCTTGCCGCGGAATGTCCCCGATCGGAAAGGGGACACGCGATCTATCAGTTGCCAGTTGTCAGATGACAGATAACAGACGTCAGGGCAAGGCTATAGAGCAAAAACTTAAAACCCTAACCCGGGCGTCTGTGATCTGTGAACTGTGATCTATGGACTAGCGCCTAACACCTGGCACCTGCGATCTGCCATCTGCGATCTGCGATCTAGAATCTGTGTTCTGTGATTTGATGCTGTTGCGGCAGTGGTTTTCAGCAGCATGGTTACAATAGGTATCCGGCTGCCAGGAACGAAACAGCCGTCATAACCGCTCCCAGCACGCCAAAGGGCATCTGGGTGATAGCATGACGGAAATTGTCGCAACCCGATGCAGCGGATGACAGAATTGTTGCGTCTGAATAAAAGCATATATGGCTTCCCCATACTCCGGCAGAGCATACGGCGCCTATTGCTATGAAAGGGTTGGCGCCAATGGCTATGGATAGGGGAATCACAATCGGTAGGGCAATGACATACATGCCCCAGCTAATACCCATGATAAACTCAGTGGTTCCAAAGATTAAAAAGACAATCAGTGGTAAAAGCTGCGGGGTCATGAATCTTTTCCCTGTTTCAATCATATAGTCAATAAAGCCTATCTCTTCACCGGCGGCAGCAAATGCATAGGCCAGAACCACCATGACCAATGGCATCAACATATTTTTTATGCCTTTTATCACAGTGTCTGCAAATTCTTCCGGATCTAGCAGCCCTTGGGGAATATATAATACAAATAAAAAACCAAGAGTGGTGATTACGCCCATTTGCATATCAATATCAAAATAGAGTGTCGCTGCAACCAGTACTAAGATGGGAAGGAAGAAATTCCATACATTCGGCCTATCCGGTATCTGAATTGTCTCTCCTGCTCTTATGTCGATTTTTTCTGACCCCGGAGGGGCCAGTACGCCTGTCTCCAAAGCCCTGCGCTCTGCACTTTTCATCGGACCGAACATAGGAATGATACCAAGTACCACCAGGGGAACTATCAGAACTGCAAACCAACCGTAAAAGTTAAATGGTATGGTTCTGATAAAATATACAACCCCCTGGCCTCCCGGTGCAAACCCGTTTTGCTCCAACAGGCTGCCAATAAAAACAGCCCATGTTGAGATCGGTATCAGCACACATACCGGTGCTGCCGTAGAATCTACAACATAGGCCAGATATTCCCTCGATACTTTATGTTTATCGGTTATCGGCGCCATGCATGAGCCAACGGTTAGTGAATTTAGATAATCGTCAATAAAGATTACGCATCCGAGTACCCAAGTCCACAGTAACGTTCCTTTACGGGTTTTTGCTCTTTTTGTTACCCACTCGCCAAAGGCATAAACTCCTCCTCCCTTTTCAATCAGCGCTATGATACTACCCATCAGTCCACATACTATAAATAACCAGGCGATGTCTTCATCAAGCATCGTATTGAGCAGCATCTCGTTAATCGGCCCGAAAAATCCTAACTTGTACTTCATGATATAACCTAGCAATGCTCCAAGTGCCAGGGATTCCAGAATCCTCTTGGTATAGAATATATATACCAATAAAAATGCAGCCGGTATTAATGTCAGTATACCATACTCTTCCACATTGTCAGGAGTCAGCACCCCTACTAAAACGAAAAGCAGCAGGATTATTCCGTAGGTTCTTAGATGCTTATGCAGGCTTTTCTTCTTTTTGTCTAACGCTTGCACCGCATTTCCCATAACCCTCATTACCTCCCCCTTTAACGAATAGTATGAAAACACCTGTGTCTGTCCCTTCAACGCAACAAGACCCACGCCGTATACTGTCTCCGCCTTTATGTCCTCAATGGCCTGGTACCTGAACAGGCTGCCACACATTCCCGGGTGACATGGAACTCTTCCTCTACTTCAGTAAGTGTCTCATCTAATTTAGCAACGATCTTATCCATTGTCTCATAGCTAATGATTCCAGGTGGTTCAATTCTGTTTGTCTTGGAACTGTTTAGGGTTCCTCCGGTCATAACTCCCCTCTTGAACAGTCCCTTGGAGACCGCCCAGCCCATTTCCGCTGTGGGGTATTCCAAACCGATAAGAAAACCTCTGCCTCTAACATCTACAAGAATAGGATGCCTTTTCTGTAGTTCTCTAACCTTCCCGATCAGGTACTCTCCTTTCACCTTGATTTGTCCAGGGATATCATTCTCCAGCGTATATTTAAGCGCTGCAATGGCAGCCGTACATGCCAGCGGATTTCCCCCGAAGGTCGGCGAGCCTAAAATCCAGGGATTGTTTTTAATATCATCCGTCCACAGATGGGGTCTTGCTATGATTCCTGTAATGGGCATTACCCCACCACCAAAAGCCTTACCGAATACCAATATGTCAGGCGTTACCCCTTCTGCTTCACAGGCCCATAGGGTTCCTGTCCTTCCCATTCCCGTCTGTATCTCGTCAAAAATCAATACTACATCATATTTGTTGCAGATTTCCCGCAACCGCTTGAGATACCCTTCGGGTGGAACAATGATGCCTGCTTCGCCCTGAATAGGTTCCACGATCATGGCAGCCACCGTCTCCCCAACGGCAATAAGATTTTTTATTGCCGCTTCTGCTGCATCGGCATTTCCATACTCAACATGCTGTACTGATTGGATCATCGGTAAATAAGGCTTTCTGTAGGTGCTCTTTCCGGTCATGGATACAGCTCCCAAGGATTTTCCGTGAAAAGCATTTACGGTGGAAATGTAGAACTTCTTCCCGCTGGCTAACCGTGCCAGCTTTAAAGACATTTCTACAGCCTCCGAGCCACAGTTGGCAAAGAATGCATACTGAAGGTCACCCGGTGTACAAAGCGCCATTATCTTGGCCAGATAGCCTCTCAGCGGGTCTACCAGTTCCTGACTGTGCAGGGCATAGCGGTCTAATTGGGCATGCACGTATTTGATGATATCCGGATTGCGGTGTCCACAGGTATAAATCCCGAAGCCTCCAAGGCAGTCTATAAACTCATTGCCATATAAATCCTTAAAGCTTTCCATGGAATCTTCCCACTCAACAAAGGCTGCGTTTGTGGAAACCGACTTCCGATAGACCAGCCATCCCGGATTGACATGTTCGTTAAAGTTATCGATGGATTCCCGGACTATCTGGTCCTTCTCGTCCTTCGCCAAATCATCTTTGATTATAAAGTCCAGCACCTTTATAGCTTCCTTAAGGGCTTCTTCTTTATTAGGTTTCACAACTCTCCCTCCTTTTGTCTTAGCATTTGTCTAGCTTCACTGCAAAAGTCGTGCCGCTTTCCCAGGTGCCTGCAGTAGACGCAGGTAGTCCTATTGGCGTACTATTTTACCCGCCAAATTCCTGTTTTATCCGGCTCGTTCTTTCTCAAAAATGATCCGGGGTTCTCATCTTTGAGACTCACCTGTAATGTCCTATCCACCCATCACCCTCCGGAGATCAGCGGAAATACAACAACCTCGTCGTTTTCTTTAGCTATGTAAGCGGCATTCACCTTAATACCGTTTACAATGGCAAAGCTGTATTTCTCCCGCGGAAGACCTGCCTGATCAAGAATGTTACCTAAAGCCGCCTCGCCGGACAAATATATTTCCCTTGTTTTCTGTCCATCAAAATACTCACTCAACGGTCCAATTACTGTTACTTTAATCTTCATATCCACCCCGTTAAATTTCCAATTCTTCAATCTTTCTTTGACTGATTGTGCCGTCCTCTTCCCATCCCCTAATCCTATAGTATTCTGCCAGCATCATCTCGAATTGCTCTTCCGGGATATATTTCCCTGCGGTACTCCCGGTCTTCAGCGCGTCCTTAAAAATGCGTCCGGGCAGCGTATCCTGTTCCTTGTTGAAACCTTCCCTGTTGTTGAATAACCGCGCTATGCCTGTCACTCTATCTCCGATCCTATCCATGTCGCTTGCACATAAATTTTCACCTGTAACCAGTGACAATACTTCAGCCAGGGTCTTCAAATCAAGGGCCCAAAAGTCACAGATTATTGCTGAAAATTTTACGCTGTTATAATTTTGCAATTCTGCTACCATCTTGGCCTTCCCCTCAATGGTAAAAGCATCCACTTCCCCATACGCTTCCTGAGCCACAGGCCATGCTCTCATATGACAGGCCCCCCGGTCGGAGGTGGCATAAGCCAGACCCATACCCCATGATCCCCTTGGCTCATAACCGGGAAATTCCAAGCCCTTAACCTGCATTGCAAAATCAAAACCACCATAGCGTTCAGCAAGAGCTTTGGTGCCCAGTGCCAGTTCTGCACCGATCCCTTCTCTGATGGCAATCTTTCCGGGTATTTCAAGATAAGCCTCTACATCCCCAAAGCGAATACCGAAATCTTTAATCCCCCTTTCGGTCATCTCCATGGCAAATGCTGTGATATTGCCCGTACTGATGGTATCTAACCCAAAGTCATCACACAGCCGGTTAAACTTCACAATAGCTTCGAGGTCTCCGATACCGCAGTTGGAACCGCAAAGGGCCAGTGTTTCATACTCAGGACCCTCAACCATGGCCTTCCCGATTCTGGTAATATTACCGCACCCTAAGGCACAGCTATGGCAGCCCCTCTTTCCATATCTGGCTCCTGTCATAGTTTCTGAGTTAATATTTTTGGCGTATTCAAAGGTACCGTCTTGAAAATTTCTTGTAGGCAGGATTCCGCTTGCCTGAGACATATCGACCAGCAACGGTGTACCGTCGCTATAAGCCCAGAGATTGTCATCCGTAAGCGTACTATTTCTCATGAGTTCATTAATGGCTGGCAACGCTTTATTAATATCCGCTGTCCGGACGCCTCCCGTACCCTTTACGACAACAGCCTTTAATTTCTTGCTCCCCATAACCGCCCCTATACCGCCTCTACCCGCCTGTCTGAAGAATTCGGTATTTATGCAGGCCATCGGCAGCAGGTTTTCTCCGGCAGGACCTATGCTGAGCACTCTGCTGTCCCTTCCATGCCTTCTTAGAAGTTCGTTTTCAGCCTCATGGGAACCCTTGCCCCATAGGTCTCCGGCGGCTATAAATTCCAGTTCCCCATCCCTTATGTATAAATAGCTTGGGCTTTCGGCAGCACCTTCAATGATAATGGCATCATAGCCCGCATACTTGATCTCCGCGCCTATATGCCCGCCTATAGAGCAATCCAGAATGGTGCCTGTAGCGGGAGAACGGGATATTATTGCCAGTTTCCCTGAGCATGGAACCGTCGTCCCTGTCAGCGGGCCTGTCATAAGAATCAATTTGTTATCCGATGAAAGGGGGTGGGTACCTGGCCTAAGTTCTTCATATAGGTACTTTATCCCTAGACCCTTTCCTCCCAGGTATTTTTTTGCCCATTCAATCCTTAAAGGTTCTTCCGAATATCTTTTTCCTGTTAAATCAACCCTTAAAACCCTGTTCTGGTATCCCATCATATTCATATCACCTCCGTACAACAAAGCGCACCATGAGGACAGGATTTTACACACCACGGGTCACCTTCACAAAGCCCACATATTCCTACGGTATTTTTCTTTTGAACAATCACACCCTCCGGGCAGCTATCCACGCATATGCCACAGTTTATACATACTTCTTCATATAGTACCAGCTTTCTTTCTTCCATTTTGATGGCAGAAACGGGACAGACTTCCACACACTGTCCGCAGAGGGTGCAGACCCTGCCCTCTGCCTTCAGTTCCAAGCCTGCATAGTAGGTTTCAACAAACAGTCTCGCCAGCGAAGGATTGAACACTTCCTCATTAACTGCAGAACATGCCAGCTGGCATAGTTTGCACCCGATGCATTTGTCCTTATCGAATTTCAATCTCATATAATTCCCCCTTTCACGTCTGAGGTTCTATAATTGATATGTGCAAATTCCGTGCCGAATAGATAACCCATATTAATATTATTGTAATTCCTTCCCATGCAAAAAGACTTCTCGGACAGTTACCTGTTATCCTCGAAGTCTTTACTGAACATTTATTCTCGACCTTGCACCTTATAATAGCTTGTGTTCTGCCAGCTTCCTATATAGAGTAGCCCTGCTGATATTGAGTTCTCTGGCAATCGCCATCTTATCTTCCCGTGAACTGCCGTATTCGGACAGCTTCCTGAGCAGGATATCCCTTTCGGTTTCCTTAAGCTGGTCCTGCAATGTGAGCGCACTGCTCGGAGTAGTGGATGAATTATATATCTTTCTAATCCGTGGCGGGACCGCGTCAATTCCGATTTTATCATCAAAGGTCATGTTGATTCCGTATTCAACGGCATTTTCGAGCTCACGCACATTCCCCGGCCAATCATAAGCACAATAGATTTCTTCCACTACCTTAGCAAGCCCATCAACGCTCTTGTTCATGAAAGCATTGTACTTCTTAAGGAAAAACTGAATCAGAAGCGGTATATCCGCAGGCCTTTCCCTAAGCGGCGGGATTCTCAATGGGATAACGCTTAACCGGTAATACAGGTCTTCACGAAAGGCCCTGTCGCGAATCATCTCTTCCAGGTCACGGTTGGTAGCGGCTATTACCCTTATATCCGTGGTTATTGTCTTTGTACCACCTACTCTTTCGAAACGCTTGTTCTGGAGGACATGAAGGAGTTTCACCTGCAATTGCAGGGGCAGCTCTCCAATTTCGTCCAAAAAAATGGTGCCTCCGTCGGCCATCTCAAATCTACCGGCCTTGCCCTTTTCCTTAGCTCCCGTGAAGGCGCCCTTCTCATAGCCAAAGAGTTCGCTTTCCAGTAAGTTTGCGGGTATAGCCCCGCAGTTTACGCTGATAAACGGTCCCTTTTGCCGGGCGCTTGCATAATGTATAGCCCGGGCGAACAATTCCTTCCCCGTACCGCTTTCGCCGGTAATCAGAACTGTGGAGTTTCCCCGGGCCACCTGCAATGCTTGATATTTAACCTTAGTTATGGCGTCGCTTACGCCAATAATATCTTCAAAAGTATATTTGACATTCCGCTGTTTCATATTATAGACCAGCTTATGGGCTTCTATTATATCACGGAAAGAAATAACCACCCCCGTGGGGCCTTCCTTCCCATTGATCGGTTTGGCAGTTACGATAAAATGCAGCTTCCCGTATCCTTTCTCATAGATTTCTTCCTGCTCTGTATAGCCCCTTTCACTGTCAACAACCGTTAAAGCCGGCGTCCCAGGCATGAAAGTGGAGAGGTGTTTCCCTATTATCTCCTTGCATGGCGTCTTTAGAAGCGTCCCTGCAACAGAATTACAGTAGGTGATATAGCCCTTTTTATCAACCGCCAGCATCCCTTCATGAATGGTTTCCAGGATAGTCATGATCTCATTTTTCACCTTCTCCATTTCCCTGTATGAATCATTTTCTGCCGCTTTTGCCCCCAGGAGGTCTGCCATCCGCTCAACAAACAGGACCATGCTGTGGGAATCCTTATTAAGACGTTTCTGCTGCTCCTGTTTGAAAGCTACCAGCCCGATAATTCCGATAATCTCACCACCCGCTTTGATTGGCGTGCAGATTTCGGCCAGCTCCCTGGTAGTTCCTGCCAGGCAGGATTCACCATAGGTTGGGTCCTTCACAGCATCTTTTACGACCATGGTCTTTCCTTCTCTAAGAACCCTTGCATATAGATAATTGCCTTCTATTTTCCCGCACTCTTCCTTCTGCCCGATTTGTTTCTTGTAAAAGCTTGTGCCGCCAATAATTGTAAGCTCGTTATCGACGATTTCTGTTTCAATGCCAACGGCAAGCGAAATAGCTTCGGCCACCTGCTGGACCGTATTATGTATTCCCTTTAAGCTTGGCATAAAACATCACCCTTTACCTGTTATACTGTTACTCATTATAAAAAATTCTTCTCTCCTATAAACAAATATTTCTAATTATTATATATTATTCGTCGCAAATTTGAGAATACCTTTGCCTTTCCTTTTTGCTCCGGTATTATAATTGGCCGGTAGATGTAAAAACCGGCTTAATAAGCCGGCTAGATTTGCTCAATACTGTTTTCCAGAATATCGAGACCTTTCATTAACTGTTCCTCTGTTATGACCAAAGGCATTAAAAATCTAATAACATTTCCCCTTACTCCCGCGGAAATCAGGATCAGTCCCTGTGCAAACGCATTTCGAATTATCTTTTGTACAGCGTCCTTATTTGCTTCCTTGGATACCCTGTCCTTCACAAATTCTAATGCTATCATTGCACCTCTTCCTCTTACGTCTCCTATGATTTCGAACCTGTTCTTCATAGCGCCCAGCCTCTCAAACGCTAGCTTGTTTATCATATTTGCTTTATCATCGAAGTCATCTCTCTGCATAATTTCAATAACTTTCAAAGCAGCTGCATTGGCAACGGGATTGCCGCTGTATGTTCCCCCAAGCTGGCCGAATTCCGCACTATCCAGTATTTCCTTTCTGGCAACAACAGCACTCAGCGGCAGCCCTGCCCCAAGGGATTTTGCAGTGGTAATCATATCCGGTACTACACCCCAATACTCACATGCAAACAATTTCCCGGTCCGGTAAAAACCGCTCTGTATTTCATCCGCGATAAGAAGTATTCCATACCTATCACATATTCTTCCTAATTCTTTAATGAAGTCATCGGGGGGTACAATGAATCCCCCTTCGCCCTGAACAGGCTCAATAATTATTGCCGCTATATCCTCCGGAGCTACTTCCTGCAGGAACAGGTCTTCAAAACGTTTTGCGCAGTGAAGGCCGCATGTTTCCCTACACAGACCATAGGGACATCTATAGCAATAGGGGTAAGGCATCTTATGTACGCCGGGAGCAAAGGGGCCAAAACCGTACTTATACGGTTTAACCTTGCTGGTCAAGGTCATTGTTAACAAGGTTCTGCCGTGAAATGCTCCTTCAAAGGCAATGATTTCTGTCCTCCCGGTAAACCTGCGGGCGGCTTTTACGGCATTCTCAACGGCTTCGGCTCCACTGTTGACCATCATTGCAGACTTTTGGAAATCCCCGGGTGTAACCTCGCATAGTCTCTTTGCAAGTTTAAAGTAGTTCTCATATTGGATAACGTTAATGCTCGCATGCAGGAACTTTTCAGCCTGTTTCTTGACTTCCTCCACAACCTCCGGGTGGCTGTATCCGATATTCAAAACACCTATCCCACCGGCAAAGTCCAAAAAAATGTTGCCGTCCACGTCCTGCACCGCAGCGCCTTCTCCCCTATCGATTACAACCGGCAAAGTATAGAATACGGCCTTCGGTACATATGCTTCCCTCATCTTCAGAATCTCCTTGGATTTGGGCCCAGGCAGTTCGGTTACTATTTCGGGCAGGTGAGTCCCTTAACATACACTTATACCTCCTTTCTTGTTAATAATTTATTTAGCAAAAACTATACCAATGAAAAAATGATACGATTATTACATTATTTCAGTTCAATGTGTTCCTCTGTGGGAAATCAGTGTGACCTATAAGGGAGTTACAGTAAAGGAAAGGGGGCACTCCTTTGAAAAGGCGTGTCCCCTTTTGATTAACGTGTATCCCTTATTTTCCCATTACAATGTTTCTTCAAATGCCGATAGTGTTTGCGTTCAAAATCAAACGTCTAATAAAATATTCAATACCGCCATATCAACGTTTCCCATTCCTTTTTCAGTAATGACTCTAAGATTATCCATGGATTTCTCTAAGGTGTACCCAACAACTCCGTTATTGCCAGGCACATCAGCACCCTTTATAGCCAGGTAGGCGCTTTCTACGGCAGTACCGGCGGCGGTTACCATCTTAAGTGAACAGCCGTATTTGGCACCATCGTAAATCATCCCTGTCAAGTTTGCCATCATCAGATGTACCGCATTCCTAATTTGACTGCTGCTTCCACCCAGCATATATACAATGCCTGCTGCCGCATCCGTTCCGGCTGCAACGGAGCACCCACAGTGGGGAGTAAGTATGCCCGTTCTGGTTTTGATGATTCCAACAACCAGAAGTGAAACAGCTAAAGCCCTGGCAAGCTGTTCTCTATCAACCTTGAGATGCCTTCCCATCATTCCCATTGTAATAAATAAGGTTATCCCATGATTGCCGCTCCCAAAACATCCGAATACCGGAACATCGATTCCTGCCATCCTTGCATCAGCAGCAGCTCCAACCCTGCGCTTTATATTATTGATAATGTCATCACTGAGGACGCCATCTCTAATCAATTCCCAATAAAAAGCACCCGTGCCTAAGCCTGCCCTCTCCTTTTCTCCCATTTCCGATGCCTTTAGGTTCACCCTTACTCCATCCAGTAAAAAAGCTATGTCCTAAATATCTACTTCCTGAACAAACTGCAAAATATCATCTATAGTAACATTTGAAATATTCTTCGGCCTTCTTTTTATCTCTTTGATGGTTCCCATGCAATGCAGGACAGCATAGCACCAAATCTACATATTCTTCAAACTGCTGTACAGCCTCTCCGTAACCGGAGTGCTGAGCCCCAGCTCTTTCCCCTGTCTTACTATGACTCCCCCTATGGCGTCCAGCTCGTTCTTTGCTTTCTTGAGGTTAATATCCCTTTGCAGTGAAGACTGAGTATCATAGGGAAAGGCAGCTGCTTTTCTCAATGTGATATCTACGATTCCTTCAGGAATGGCTATGCCCTTCTTTTTCGTTAAGCCGGAGATTTCATTCATTATTGCTACCGCCTCTTCCCTCATGGTCTTATCGTTCAGAACATCACCCATAGGCTTGTTATAATGAGCAGTGACCAGAGCAAAACTAGCGATAAAAATAAACTTTTCCCAGATCTCACTCTCAATATCATCTCTCCAAACGTTGTTTATATTAGCCTTGTTGAAAATGTCAATTACAGCTTCCGGAACAAAATCCGGTCTTTGTTTGTCCCTTCCGAACACAATCCTGCCCGGATTCCCCTCATGCTTTGTAATCCCCGGCCCTTCAATATATGCGGTGATATATACGCATGCAGGCAGAATAATCCCTTCCTTTATTATGCTTTTGAGCCTGTCGTATATATCCACTCCATTAAGCAAAGGAATAACTACTGTATCCTCTTTCACAACATCCCTGAGATTCACTGCCGTTTCCTCAAGGTCATAGCCCTTAACCGCAAGGATAAACAAATCGGTCTTCGGAAGATCTTTGAACTTGTCTGTTGCCATTGCCGGCTTGCAGTTTACAACACCAAACTCCGGGGACATCAGGGTAAGGCCGTCTTCCTGAATCGCTTTAAGATGATTTCCTCTCGCTACAAAGCTTACATTCATATCAGGCGACTGCTCAAACGCCTTGGCAAGCTTTGCTCCAAAATACCCCCCAAGCCCTCCAATACCTACAACGCATATGTTCTTTCCTTCCATAGCTCCATTCCTCCTGTTTGAATTAATGTCAGGGGACACATATTTTACGTAATTCTTAGCCCCCGAGAATGTATGCAAACATAGTTATTTCATTATAGTCCTTCAGCTGAATATCGTTAATGTTTGTGTAGACTTTTTCATCGTGAACGTATGAATAAATATCCTTTATCTTACCGGTATCAGGGTACAAGAGCTGTTTTAAATCATTGCTGACGAAAAAGCCTACCAGTTTGCGTTCAAAGTCCGCCGTATCCTCAACTTCAAATTTCAAGCTCTTATTCGCAAAATTGCTGGCTTCCGGTACATACAGCTTAATATTCACTATCTTCAACTCTATCTCTCACCTGCCTGTTTATTAGCTTTTGTCTCTGCACGATCCATCTATGCACTTCTATTATACCCTTTTCCTTCACCGGCGACTACTTGTTCCTTTCTTCTTCAGGTATATCCGATATTAAACCGTCTGCTTCCAGCAATAGCCTTGCAACGATTTTTACCCCTTCCCGGTATACGAATGAGCCGCTATTATCCGGTGCTATGCGCTGTGAAAATGGCCTTAAAACCCGGCATGTATAGCTTCCCAGTTCAGCTAAAAACCTTTCGTGAAGAACCCTTATCAGATAGCTGTATTCATCGGCACTATCTCCAGGGCTTATTCTGCCGTACCTGAGTGAAATCAGCATGATCCCGGTTTCAACAATACCACAGCGTTCGCGGTATCCGCCGCCTCCACCCCGAAAACCGCTGGACACTCGCAGCAGTTCTTCGGACAGGTCAATATCAAATACTTCCGATAGGGCACGTATGCTGGATTCTGAACAGTGGTATCTCATGAGTCTGTATTCCTCACATTTTTTTGCCGCTTCCGCAAGCAAAGCATCCATATTGGAACGCCTCCAATCTTACTATTAAATAGGGTAATACCACCTCCCTTGAAAACTCCTCGCTCATATGGATGTGGCATTACCCCAGCCTTATATACCCCTTGTTAATCCAATGATTTATTCTTTGCTGCAAAACCCTATCCTGCTATTTGTTCAAATCCTTGAACAGCTTCTTGCCTATGGCCAGGTTCTCACCTTTTAAATCGTTGAATATTATTCTTACCGCCTCTTCCTTGACCTTTGCTTCCTTAACCATAACATCCGTAATACCTTCGGCAATTTTTTGCTTCTGTTCTTCCGTCCTGCCCTCGGTCATATTTATGTGAATAATCGGCACTCTCAGTCACCTCCTTTACTGCATTATTTAACATAATCCCGGTTCCATGCCGGAAAACCTGCACAAGCTCTTTACTCAAATTTATGAACCAGCTTCATTTCCTCCCTGTCCACATCAAATACGGTTCCGGTTGCAGGGTTTTCCTCATAATAGAAGAATTCAGGAAGCATATCATCGCCTTCGTTAAAACCGGCTCGCGTATTGAATTGTTTTTCTCTCAACAGCGTTGCCTTCGCCAGTTCCTTCATATCTTCAACGCGGCATGGCTTTCCGGTCATGCTCCCGATCAAATCTCCCAACAACTGAAGGTCTCCTTTAATAGCTCCGCCAACAAAGAAGCAAGTCCCAATGCAGTCATGTATTGCATTGGATATTTGAGCATTTTTCGACGCTTCCACCTGTCCTTCCGGTTTTCTGTGGTCTACCGGAGCCCTCAGAGTTTGCCCGGCAGTATGGTCGCCACCCATTGTTGATGTTGCATAAGTAACCCCAAGGCCTTTAATAGCGCGCGGGTCATATGCTGCCAGCGTCTGTCCCTTGGTAGCGGGAATACGGTTTACCCCAAGGACCTTTCCTGTCAATGTGGCTCCTGAAGCGATGAGCTTTCCAAGGTACGTATCCTTTTTCACTTCCTCTAACAGGTTTACAGCCCCTTCTCCATCGCCAAAGCTTATCACTCCTGCTTCCATCGCTACTCCTATTGCTCCACCGATTTCTATCGTATCAAGCCCGATATCGTTGCACAGGTAGTTCAGTCTTCCTATGGTATCAAGGCAGGCAATCCCACAGTTGGAGCCAAGCAATCCTATCGTTTCATACTCAATGGGCGATACTATTGTCTTGCCGTCTTCACCGGGAAACACATTCGAACAGCGAATAAGGCATCCCGGCATGCATGCATGGCTGGGTTTGCCCTCTCCCTTCCGTTCTGTTATAAGGTCATACAATTTCTGACCGTTGATTTCCTCTGCTCCCTCAAAGCTTCCTGTACTGAAATTCCGGGTCGGCAGGGCGCCCATACTGTTGGTCAGGTTAACCAGGTTCGCAGTACCGAATTTTGTATATGAGTTTGCAATTTGCTCATTGTTAATGATAATATCCGAAATTGTATCCCTAACTTTTCTAAACTGTTCTTCATTAGCAATGAACGGCCCTTTGGCATTACGATCATCAATCACTACAGCCTTGATTTTTTTGGAGCCCATAACAGCGCCAAGTCCGCCCCTTGCCGAATACCTGGAAGGTATACCCTCGTTATCAGTATTAGCTATGCCTGAAGCTAAACGCATCTTCTCGCCTGCCGGACCGATAAGGGCAATCCCAACCTTATCTCCGAAACGTCTCCTCAACTCCTTTGCACTGTCATAAACTCCCATGCCCTCTAGTCCATCTGCTTCTATCAATTCGGTTTTCTCTTCCGACACATACAGTATATACAATTTATCATCCCTTGGAATGCCTTCGAATACCAGGGCTCTTATGCCCAGCCTACCCATTTTGTACGCTGTGGTTCCGCCTGCATTGCTTTCCTTTATTGTGCCGGTCAGCGGACTTTTTCCGCCTATTGATATGCGGTTTACACAGGAAACGGTTGTCCCTGCAAGAACCCCGGCCGCAAATATTAATTTGTTCCTGGGTCCCAGGGGGTCGCAGGTAGGTTCTATCTCCTCAAGCATAATTTTGCTAATCAAAGCCCTGCCTCCGATTACATCCAACTCGGGTTTACAAACCTCTGATTGAACTCTTTTTTCGTTCAAATCAATTCGAATAATCCTATACATTGCAATTTCCTCCTATCACAAAAGACTACGTACTGGACCATCTGCGTTTGCAGGTTTTCAAGTTTTGGAGACTACAGTGCCCGCATAAAGGGGGGCATCACCTGTGGGACAGGCAATATACCCACAGGTGATTTCAAGAATGAGTTACGCAATACGATGAGAACACTCCGGTTAGTCCCCAAAAATATGCCTCTTTATATCCTTCAGGTGCATTCTCACCAGATGCTCTGCTTTCCCCTGATTTCTCTCAGTTATTGTCTCTAATATTTCTCTGTGCTCGTTCTTATACTTTTTAATCCTTCCCTCCTTCTGCAAACTCTTTAGCTTGAGACTGCCCCACAATCTGCCCATCCTCTTGCTGTTGATGCTCTCTTCAAATTTATACAGCGCCTCGTTGTTTGCCGCCCTGGCAATAATCAGGTGAAACTCCTCATCCAGCCTTTCAAATGCTTCATAGTCAAAATCATTGATCATTTCGCACGCATCAACATTCCTTCTCATGTCATCCAGAACTTCCTTGGTTGCCCGCTGTGCAGCCAAACGTGCAAGAACCGGCTCAATGATCATCCGTGCTTCAAAGACTTCAAAAGGACTGGTTCCCTCATCAATATCATCCAATACGAGGACCGGACTTCCTTTATCCGGTTGTTCACAGATAAAGGTACCCAGTCCTGAACGGACCTCTATCAAACCCTGTATCTCCAAAGCGGTCATTGCTTCTCTTACGGTAGAACGGCTTACCCCGAGTTGGATAGCCAGGTCTCTTTCCGACGGCAGCTGCTCCCCGGCCTTCAGCCTGCCTTCCTCTATGAGTCCCTTTATCTGGTCTGCCGCAAGAACGTACATCTTTTTGCTTTTAACAGGGGTAAACATGATTCGCACATCCTTCTGCTTAATATTAAGGATATTTATCAATCTATTCGGCATCAATTCCTGTAACTTTATGAACAATGTCCTTAAACTCGTCTTCATCCAGCAGCCAGCCTTTTATTAAGGCCCTCTCCTTTACCCTGGCAAGGATCTCCGCCTTCCGGTCGTTATCAATCCCGGATAGTCCGATTTCATCAAGCCAAATCTCTATGGAAGGCATCCCGCTGTTTTTACCCAGAACCACCCTTGTGGGTTTCTGTCCTACAAGATCTGTAGTATAGGGGGATAGTTCCAACGGCGCTTCATTGCCGCAGTTTTTATACCAGTCCGCTATTATTCCGGATTCAATATTGAAAACCATCTCACCTACTATCGGTCTGTTGAGCCTTATCTGAAGGTGTGCAATTTCCCTCACAAATTTCGAAACTTCGTACATTTTTTCATACTTAAGCCCAATATCTTTGCCGTACATTGTCAGCAACGCCAATGCGACTTCCTCATAGGGCGAATTCCCTGCCCTTTCCCCCATCGCTGTAACGGTTGTGTGGGCAACTTCCGCCCCGGATGCAAGGGCCATTATCGTATTTGCCGCGCCTATACCAAAGTCGTCATGGAAATGTGCCTCTATCGGTTTCTGTATCCTTTCCTTCGTTTTCCTGATCAGATAAGGTATTGCATGGGGGTTTAATCCACCAAGGGTATCCACAACAGCCAGCGCATCCATATGCCCTTCGTTGGCAACCCGCTCAACAAGGTCCAGAACCCACTTCATATCTGAACGGCTCATGTCTATAGGGAAAAAGACGGTATACAGCCCAAGTTCTTTTGCGTATTGGGTAGCTTCAATCGATAGATCTATGGCTTTCTCAAGGGGCCATCTGTATGCATTTTGAATGATATGTTCGCTGGAGGGAATTTCCACTACAATACCCTTAACGCCCGTATCGGCCGCTCTTTTCACATCCTCTTTCATGCATCTGGAAAACGCGAATATTTCCGGACCCAGGTCTCTCTTGACTATCTCCCGGATAGCTTCCTCATCCTGTTTTGAAACCGCAGGCATTCCTGCTTCTATCCTGTGAACACCCAGTTCTGCCAGCTTCTCAGCTATTGCAACCTTTTGGTCCCTGTTAAAAGCAACTCCTGCCTGCTGCTCTCCATCCCGAAGGGTAACATCATGCAGTTTAATCTTATCAGCGAAGCTTATATCCCGAACCACTTCCTCCTGGAAATTCCACGGGCTGGTAAACCACTTATCGGATTTCCACGGCTGACCAGACATATATAACACTCTCCTTTCATGCAGCTTCAAAGCCCGTCTCTAACCGATCTTGAACAGCTCACAGGCGTTTCCGAACAGGATTTTCTCTTCCTCCTCTTTGCTCAAGCCCAGTTCCTGTATCATATTCACCGGTTCCATCTCGCACATGTCAAAGGGATAGTCCGTGCCCATAAAGACGTTGTCAGCTCCAACTGTTTTTATCAGGAATCCCAACGCCTCCTTTGAATGGGTTATTGTATCAAAGTAAACATGGTCTTTGATATATGACATAGGGCTTCTCTGAATATCCGCCTTTGTTTCCTTTCTTACCCTGAAACCATGCTCAAGCCTTCCCAGCTGGTAAGGCAAATACCCGCCACCATGGGATAAGCCGATCTTGAGCTTCGGAAGCTTATCGAATATCCCGCTTAGAATCAGGTTGGCAATCGCAATGGTTGTATAAAACGGATGTCCGAGTATTGTACCCAGGTAGTACTCTTCCATGTATTTTATTTTACCTACTGCCTGGGGATGGATCAGGATGAACATATCATTCTTCGCTGCTTCTTCGAAAAAGGGCAGGAAATACGGATCGGACAGTTTCTTGTCATTTACCTCGCTGCCGATTTCAACTGCAGAAAACCCGAGTTCGTCCTTTACCCTTTTCAATTCTTTTACCGCCATCTCTATATCCTGCAGCGGTACTGTCGCCATCCCTACGAATCTTCCCCTATGCCTGTTAACTACAGAGTGAATCTCATTGTTGCACGTATAGGCAATCTCAGCTGCTATTTCGGCAGGAGCGCCATAGTAGAACAGCCTGGGGGAAACTGACAGTACATGGCATTCAATATTGTGCTCATCCATATATTGCAGCCTTGCCTTCGGATCAATAAAGAGTTGATTATAGGGGTGCGCGTAGCCGCCTTTAAACTGTATCAGCTTTGTGTTTTCATCCTTCTCCACCAGTTCTGCCAGATATTTGTCATCCTTCCTGATCAGCTCGACAAAACCGGACGGCAGATAGTGAGCATGGGCATCTATCGCCTTTATCATTTAACTCCCTCCCGCTCATTTTGTGTAATGCGCATTTGAATGCACAAACAGTTTTCACCCGTCACCGGGAGCATAATATCTATCAGACTAGAAGGTTATGGCTTTCATTGTGCAGACCTTTACGCACTGGGGATTCCCCCCGCAAAGATTGCATTTCATAGCGACGCCGTCCTCAAGGTTCTTGAACATCGCTTTTTCCGGGCATGCATCAATGCAAGCCCAGCATCCCGTGCATTCCTCTCGGTCCACTTCCGCCGCGCCTGTTTTTTCATTAATCTTGATCGCTTCAAAGGGACATGCCTTCATGCAGAATTTGCCCTCACACTGGCTGCAGACAACAGGTCTGTCGTATCCGATCAACGCATCGGTCTCTACCCTTATATTCGATTTCTGCGGATTTATCTCATCCTTGGTATAATTCATTGAGCAAACCTGCTCGCACATTCTGCAACCGGTGCAAAGGTCATGATTTACGTTAATTTTCTGATTTGCCATACTTCCACCTCTTCTCAAAGGATTATCATATTTTTTGTCGTTATAGCTCTATAAAATCCAAACCCATCCTTTCAAGGGTTTCTTTAGTAGGAACACCGGTTTCCTTATCCCAGCCCCTAAGTTCGTAGTATTCATCCAGCATCCTGTCCATGGTCTCCTGCCCTATGATTTGGCCTTTACCAGGCCCTTCAGGCAGAGGCTGGTTCAGAATCCTCGAAGGCAAGGTATCGTCTTTGCGCGTTATACCCTGCTTTACGTTATAAGCTCTCGCAAGGGTTGCTATTCTGTCCGCCATCAGGGATAGCTCGTCGAAGGTAAAGTCCATACCCGTAACCATATTGATTACATCGGTCAAACCCTTAAGCTTCATTTCAAATCCAAACCTGAGCGCCGGGTCGCAGATCAACGCCGAATGAACAATCTCCCTGAAATCCTGAAGCCTTTCAACCAGTGCTGCATTCCCTTTCCATCCGAAGCTGCTGTACTCGTCCTGTGATAGTCCCGGAACGTCAACGGGTTTAGCCCTTCTATGGCAGCCGCCCCTGCTCGCAGTAGCATAGGCAAGGCCCATTGCAAAGGCGCCTCTCGGGTCATAGGCAGCCAGCTCCAAGCCTTTGCTGTGTATCGCAAACTCTTCCGAGCCTTTTCCTATTATCTCTGATGCCTTCTTAACTCCCTGGGCCAGTATGTCTCCTATTCCTTCCCTGAAGGCAATCTTCCGTATAAGCTCCATCTGTGCATCATCGTTTCCAAACCTCAGATCCAGCCCGTCCACATCGTCCTTGGTCAGTATGCCTCTCTCAAAACACTCCATGGCAAAGGCAATGGCTGAACCCGCTGACATGGTGTCCAGGCCTAGCTGGTCGCACAACAGGTTAGCCTTTGCAATAGCTTCAATTTCTCCAACCCCGCAGTTCGAACCAAGAAGGCCTATGGTTTCGTATTCAGGACCTACCACTTTTGTTCCTACGTATTTGCCTTTCTTGACCACACTGTATTTGCCGCATGGTACCTGGCATCCATAGCAGGCCTTATCCCTTTCCACTATCCTTTCCCTCATTGCAAAGGCGTTAATATCGTCAATATTTTCAAATGTTCCGGTTTGAAAGTTACGGGTCGGCATAATACCAAGGGCGTTGGTTGAGGTCGTTGTGTAGCTCGTACCATACCTTATCCGGTTTTCTCCGAACACAGAATTCTTAAACATCACCGGTAGTTCGTTAACTACAAAGGAGAAAAGTTTGTCCGGTTCGGCCACCTTTATACCCTGGCTTCCTTTTATGGCTATAGCTTTAATATTCTTGGCGCCTAGTACTGCTCCGGCGCCGGCCCTCCCTGCCTGGTGATAGAAATCGGTTGATACGCAGGCGTAGGGAACCAGTTTTTCCCCTGCAGGCCCGATTGTGACAACCTTGAACTCCCGGCCCAGCTCCTTCTTAAGCGCTGATTCCGTTTCATCCGAACCTAGACCCCATAAGTGCCCGGCGTCCCTGACTTCGATCTTATCATTATAGATATATATATAGCTTGGTTTTGCAGCCTTACCCAATATTGTAATCATGTCGTAGCCCGCGAATTTTATCTCTGAGGCAAAGCTGCCCCCGCAGTAAGAATCATTGAAGATACCCGTCAATGGAGACTTTGTAATAAAAACAAATTTAGAGCCTGTGAAGAGCGCTCCGGTAAGAGGACCGGTCGCAATTATTACGGGATTTTTCTCGTCGAAGGCATCAACCGTAATATCGTGGTCAAACAGCGCCCTGGCGCCCAAGCCCCTGCCCCCCAGGAATTTTCTGGCTCTTTCCCTGTCCAGGGGTTCAGTTGAGAACTGATTCTTTGTTAGATCAATAGTTAATGATTTTCCCATATAGCCGTACATATTGGAAAACACCTCCTGTGGATTAAATCATTTAATGTATTTGTTTCATGCGTGTGTCAAAGTATTCTTAGGGCGGTTGACTGCATAGTAGTGGAACAGTCCCAGCGCACCAAAGGCCAGCGCATTGTAAAGCATATTAGGTATCAGGACAAAGAAACCAATAGCCCCCACAAACAGCCTTTGAGGCAGTGAAAGCCTCTTGAACCAGTATCCCTGCAGCGCTGCGGTTGCTATGGGAGTCGCCAGCAGATACAGGGCAAATATGTATATTATCTGGAATGGGGTTCCCTGAAGCAGCATCTGCGGGAAATAGGCAAACACAAACGGCGCCACGTAAAGCATGGTTGAATACTTCAAACCGCATACACCGGTTTTCATAGGATCAGCATCGGCTATGCTTGCCGCAGCGTAGGCGGATACGCAAACCGGGGGAGTTACATTTGATAGCCCGGCTGTCCAGAAAGAAATCACATGTGCTACAAGATGGCTCACTCCCATACTGGTAAGCGCCGGTACAGCAACAAGCGACACGACTATATAAGTGCCTGTCTGGGTTGCTCCCATACCTACCAGTGTTGAAACAACGCTAATCAAAATAATAGCAATGAACAGGTTCCCGTGCGACAATGCCACAACCAGAGCACCAAACTTGGCACCCAGGCCGGCCAATACGATGGCAGACAGCACGAGTCCCAGAACCCCTATGGTTGCCCCTACCGAAAGGTTGTTCTTTGCAGCAGAAGCCAGGGCATCGGCGAATCTCTTCGGGGTAATCCTGTTCTTGGGGTTGATCCAGCTGAGCGCTATGGTCAGCAGTATAGAATAGAACGCGCAGAACGGCGGTGAATAATGCATCAGCAAAAGAACAACGATGGTAATCATAGGTAGGAAATAGTACCAGCCTTTCTTTAAGGTCTCTTTGGCCGGTGGAATTTCCTCATCACGGTTAACCTGTATGTTCATTTTGAGGGCGCGGTGGTGTATCGACCAGCCTACCCAATAGAAGTACAGCAGCGCAGGCACCACATTCATGGCAGCCACTTTAAGATAGCTTGTTTCTGAAAAAACAGCCAGCAGGAAAGCCCCGGCACCCATAACAGGAGGCAGGTACTGCCCACCGGTTGAAGCTGCCGCTTCTATGCCGCCTGCTTCTTCCCCTTTAAACCCAACCCTTTTCATCATGGGTATGGTGAATACTCCGGTAGTCACTACATTTGCAGCCGAGCTGCCTGTAATTGAACCAATCAGTCCGCTAGCCAGCACCGACATTTTTGCCGGACCGCCCACCCAGTTTTTTGTCGCGGATTTTGCCAGCTGAATAAAAAATTCCCCTGCCCCTGAGACCTCCAATATTGACCCAAAAATAATAAATGGGATAACGTAGGTTGCAAAGGTATCTGTTACAACTCCAAACATGCCTTCCATAGTGCTGTATGAAAACTCGATTATCCTGACGAGCGAGAAGCCCCGGTGCGAAAGTATCCCCGGGAGATAAGGGCCGTAATACAGCTGGCCCAGGAAAACAGTCGTAATAATTACCAGCACCCAGCCCATTACCCTCCTTACCGATTCAAGGAGAACTATGATTGCAACAACTCCGAATACGGTATCGTAGATATTAGGACTGGCAAACCTATATATTGCATATGACGGATACTGTTTAATCCAATACCCGAAGGTCACGATGCTCATTAGGATTAAAGCGATGTCAATCAGGCCTACTTTTTTCGACCTTTTGGAACCCCCATATAGAATAAGGCATAGGACTGAGTTGAACATCAGATACATTCCCCTGTGGCTTTCTGTGGAAACAAGGCCAAAGCCTGCCGTATAAAAATAGAAGGCACCCATTGCTACTGAGATCCAGTAGAAGACTTTTTTCCAATTACCCTGAAGCTCCCTTTTCATATCCTCTCACCCCTTTCTTTATTTGGAGACATTTCTAGATGCTAGATCACAGATCACAGGTGCTAGGTACTAGGTGGTAATTCGTAGTTCGTAGATCACAGATCACAGTAGTTGAGTTTCTAGTTCGTAGTTATCAGTCTCCAGGGGTAATCTTATAGGCTTTCCCTTTTAGCTCCACCCTATGTACTGGCAACTAGGAACTGTGAACTATTGTCTGTCATCTGTTAACTGGTAACTATACTCTGACCACTGGTAACTGATCACTGGCAACTGATAGAAGGTGTGTCTCCTTTCCTCCTATAGGTTAAGAGGAGATAATCCCTGTGACTATCTCCTCTCTCAGGCTATAGATAGCCGTTTCAAACCGTGCTGCTGTTATTTATTCTTGTCATCCCAGCCATCATTGCCGTACTCATCAAAGTTGTATTTGTCCTTGAAATCTTCATAGAATTTTGCAGCCCCTGGATGTATCGGAGGAGCGCCAAGCCTCTTCATCAAATCCAGTCCCGGTTTTGTAAATTTCCACTGTCCGAAGCCTTCTCCGAGTTTTTTGTATACGTCAGGCCTGAAAATAACTTCCAGAATATCATAAACTACCTCGTCCGGCACGTCTTTGTGGCAAACGATAAACATCGGCACAAAGGGTGTTTGAACGGGTTCCATTACCCCCTTATACGCTCCTGCAGGAATGGAATCTCCGTAATAGAAAGCCACTTCTCCCAGTATCTTATCCATCTCTTCATCAGTATAAGGAATAATTACTATTTCCTGTGTTTCCGAGAGCTCGGAGATTGCGCCTACGGGGATACCGGTTGCACCTACGGCTGATATTTGACCGTCAACCAATGCGCGGGCTGCATCAGCAAACTGCAGGTATTCACGCTTTACGTTATAACCCAGGATGTCGAGTATTTTATCCGAATTATACTGAGCACCGGAACCCGGCTGTCCACACGCGACCTTCTTCCCTTCCAGGTCCTTCATGCTCCTGATGTTCTGTTTCTTCAGTGTAACAAAGTAGTGAGGTCCAGGCATATAGTAGGCTACTAATCTGATGTTGTCCCCATTAAGCCCTTGGAAACTGTCTATTCCTTTGGCGCCTTCATAGATATTCGAACCGTGCGCCATGCCAAAATCCAGTTCACCCATCAGTATCCTTTTGACGTTATCCGCAGATGCTCCTGTGGCAACATTTGTAACGTTTAGATAGTCTATTTCGTCCGTAAGTATCGGAGCGAGCACTCCTGTTGCATAATAGTAGCCGCCACCGGTTGACGAGCTGCCCCATGCTATTTCCATATATTGAGGTCTTGCCGACTGGTCCGGAGGAGTTTCTGCAGTACCGCCTGTCTGCTCTTTGGGAGTGCATCCCACGAATAAACTGGCTGCTAAGAAAACCATCAACGCAACACTTAACCATCTAACCTTTCTGCCGTACATTTTTCAACCTCCTTGTATAACGCATTTTTTGGCGAGGAGCTCTTCCTGTTCCTCCTTGTGTTTTGCTATGAAAATTTGTTTTCCCCGGCTTATTACGTTCATTCATATGCAAGTATTTATATGTACCGGGCTTTTTTGCTATTCTATATCCCCTATACTGCCACCCCCCTTTCCAAACCTTTAATCCGAAACATTAATACTGTACATCTTAACGTTATTCTCCGAACATATACTGCTTGATATCGCTCAAATGCCTTCTCGTGACTTCTTCGGCCAGTGCAGGGTTCCTTTCATAGATTGCCTTGAATATTTCTCTATGCTCTTCCCTGTACAGTTCCATTCTGCCTGGGATTTCAAGACTCTGTTTCTTCAAGTCCTTCCACAGCTTATTTGCTCTGTGACTGAACATGCTCTCCTCAAATAAATATAGCGCCTCACTGTGTGCTGCCTTACCGACTGCCAAATGGAACTGTGCATCCAATTCCTGGAAAAGTTCTATCTCGTTTTCACTGCACCCGGCTTCATCCATCTGGTCTAGAATCCTTCTGATTTCTTCCAGATCCTCATACGTTGCCCTTAGTGCCGCCAGTTTTGCAAGCTGCGGCCTGATTACTACCCTTGCCTCAAACAAGGCGGTAGGACTGATCGTTGACCATAATTCCGCTTCGATTTCGTACAGATCTTTTTGCAAAGGACGGCTTTTGACAAATGTACCAAGTCCTACTTTTACTTCGACCAGGCCCATGATATCAAGGGCGGTTATTGCTTCCCTTATTGTAGGCCTACTAACGCCGAATTGATTTGCAAGGTCTCTTTCCGAGGGCAGTTTTTCTCCCTCGGCCAGTTTTCCTTCTTCGATCAGGGTTTTAATCTGATTAACAATAAGCATATACATCTTTTCGTTTTTAATCTGCTCAAACATATTCTCTACCTCTTTCGGTAAGGTGGTCATACCACCTTACAACTATGCTGTTTAGTTTTATCATATACCAGCCCCTTGTTTATTTCAAATATGACATTATGCTATAATCTTCAAAATTCGATAATAATCATCCGTTTTCTCAATATATTTGACTATTTATTAACATTTGTTCCGTTTTGCATAAATATTAGTATGTTCATACTGTCAGGTGGCCTTACCAGTCAATTGATATTATATTCATAGTGTTCCATAATTTATATATATAAGGTTCTATTGGGATTATTTAGATGATATAATCATAACAGCACTGCAAAATAAAAGTTTTGGGAGGATTTCATATGAAAAAAATATGTGTTTTACTGGCCGTTTTAATTGTTATCGGCGTGCCTGTCGCATCGCTCGGGATGGACAATACTGTATATGTCACCAGGGCGGAATTCATCAAAGATATCCTGATAGCTGCAAATATCGATGTTGATGAAGTCTTAGAGTC